>JBAIXP010000039.1:0-23242 GCA_037916495.1 Thermoplasmata archaeon
CTCGGCCGTGGCCTACCTCCACTCCACGCGGGGGTCGAGGACGCCGTAGAGGATGTCGGCGACGAGGTTCGCGATCACCACCCCGACCGCGAAGACGACGACGACCGCGATCGCCCCGTCGAAGTTCGGGTTGCCCCCCCCGCCCATCGAGGCGAAGGCGTAGGCGCCGACCCCGGGCCAGGCGAATACCTCCTCGATGACCACCGTGCCCGCGAGGAGGCCCCCCGCGGTGACCCCGAGGACGGTCGTCGTGGTGATGAGCGCGTTGCGGAGCGCGTGCTTGTAGAGCACCGCGAGGTTCGAGAGCCCCTTCATCCGGGCCGACTTCACGTAGTCGAGGGGGAGGACCTCGAGCATCGAGGCCCGGGTCATCCGGGTCGCGATCCCCATGTTGATGAACGCGAGGACGGTCGCCGGCAGCACGAGGTGGGCGAGGGCGTCCACGGCGAACGGGAGGTTGAGCGCGAGGAGCGCGTCCACCACGGACATGTGGGTCCACTGGTGGAACGGCGGCGGGGCGCCGAACTCCCCGGACGTCGGGAGCCCGAGCGGGTGGGCGAGGTAGTACACCGCGACGATCGCCCCGACGTACGTCGGGGTCGCCCAACCGCTCAGGTAGAGGACCCGGACGAGGTGGTCGGCCCAACGGCCGGCGTACTGTGCCGCGATGGCCCCGAGCGGGATCCCGATCACCACCATGAGGAACAGCGCGGCGAGCACGAGCTCGAGCGTCGCGGGGACCCCCTGCTCGATCGCGGGGAGGACCGGCGAGCCGAGCTGGGAGGTTCCCCAGTTCCCCTGGACCAGCTGGACGAAGTAGTTGTAGAACTGGACGGCGAGCGGCGAGCGGAACTGCGCCTCGCAATGGGCGATCGTCGCCGGGCCCGCCTTCGGGTACCACCTCGGGCACGGGTCGATCGCCGCGACGTGCGTGACGAGGAAGGCGAGGAGGATCACCCCGAGGAGCACCGGGACGAGCTGGAGGACGCGGCGGCCCACGAAGATGAGCAGGTCCTCGAGACTCCGCCCCATCCCGCCTCCGGACTAATCCGGCGGCGGACCGACCGGTCCGGGCGCCATCGCGCGGTCCACGGTGGGCGTCTATTTACGCCCCGGCCCCCGCCGGCCTACGGCAGGAAGTAGTCGCGCGGGAGGGTCCGGAGCTCGGCGAACGTCTCCGCGGCGATGGAGACGAACTTCTCGATGTCCTTGTCGGAATGGGCGGCGGAGAACGTGAGACGCTCGTAGTTGTCCGGGTGGATGTAGATCCCCCGGTCCAGGAGGAGCTGGTGGTGCCGCAGGTAGAGGTTCCAGTCGATCTGGAGCGACTCGCGGTAGTTGACGATCTTCTTCCGCCGGGTGAAGAAGAACTGGAGCATCCCGGGGACGGACTGGACCAGGACGGAGACCTTGGCGTCCCGGGCCACCTCCTCGAGGCCCTTCTCGAGCTTGGAGGTGAGGTGGGCGAACTTCGCGTAGAGGTCCGCGCCGCCCCGGTGGAGCATCTTGAGGTTGGCGAGTGTCCCCGCCATCGACAGGTTGTTCGCGAAGTACGTGCCGCCGAAGGAGATCCGCCCCGGGGCGATGAGGTCCATGTACTCCGCCTTGCCCGAGACCGCGGAGACCGGGACTCCTCCCCCGAGCGCCTTCGCCCAGCAGGAGATGTCCGGCTCGACCCCGTAGAGCTGCTGCGCGCCGCCCGGGGCGACCCGGAACCCCGTGAACACCTCGTCGAAGATCACGAGCATGTCGTTCTGGTGGGCGATCTCGATGAGACGCTTCAAAAACTCCGGGGCCGGCGGGATCACCCCCGCGTTCGCCATCACCGGCTCGAGGATGACCGCGGCGAGGCGGTCGCGGTAGCGGCGGACCATCCGCTCGAAGGCGGTGATCGAGTTGTACGGGGCCACCATCACGTAGTCGGTCACGCCGGGCGGGATCCCGGCGGAGTTCGGGAGCGGTCGGGGGTACTCGTCGAGCCCCGCGACGACCGGGGGCGCCTCCGCGCTGATCAGGGCGAGGTCGTGCTGGCCGTGGTAGTGGCCCTCGAACTTGAGGATCGCATCCTTGCCCGTCACCGCCCGGGCGATCCGGATCGCGTTCATCGTGGCGTCCGAACCGTTCGAGCAGAACGCGACCCGCTCGGCGTTCGGGACCATCCTCTGGAACAGCTTGGCGACCTCGATCTCGAGCGCCGTCGGGGAGGCGAAGTGCAGGCCGAACTGGACGGTCTCCTGGATCGCGCGGATCTGCTCGGCCGGCGCGTGGCCGTTGATCAGCACCCCGTAGGCGAGGTTGAAGTCGAGGTACTCGTTGTTGTCCTCGTCCCAGATGCGCGAGCCCTTTGCCCGCGCGATGAACGGAGGGGCGGGGGCGTAGGAGGCGACCCGGATGAGGGAGCTCGAGGAGTTGGGGATGTGCTTCTTGCCCTCCTCCAAGAGCCGGGCGCTCTTCTTGAGCTTCGGGACGAGCCGGGCGACCGACACCGGTAGGGCCGCCTCCGGCTCCGACGGCGGGGCCGCCTCCGCGGCCTCCTTGCGGGCGGGCTCCTTCGCTTCCTTCGGCTCCTTCGCCTCCTTGGCCTCCTTCGGCTCCTTGGGGGCCTCCTTCGGCTCGCGAGCTTCCTTGGGCTCCCTCGGCTCCTTGACCGGCTCGGGAAGAACGACGGTCGGAGGCGCGGCGGGGAGGGCGGGGTCGACGGTACCCTCGGCGCTCAGGCGCTCCCCCACCGGCCGGTCGGCCGCGACGGGCGCGCCGCGCGGCGACGGCGGGGTGAGGGCGGGTTCCGGTTCCGCCATAAGAAACGCATCTCCGACGGGCTCTCGGAGCCCGAGGAGCCTATATATAGATGCCCGGGCGCAAGAAACGGTTCTACATCGAGAACATACGGTATCGAGAGCGTTTCAAACCGGCGAAATCGCGGGCCAAACAATCAGTTGGTGGCAGAGATACCCCTATTAGAGCGTCGAAGAACCCCTACTTTGTGGCCGGTCCGCGGTCCGGGAGGGCCGGCGCGGGGAGCGGGGGCTCGGGGGGCGTGATCGCGGTCACGATCCCCCAGCGGGCGAGCTCGGAACGGAACGTCCGGGCCGGCACACACCGCTCGGGGGGTACGACGCCCGCCCCCGTGACCTCGCCCCGGGCGATCAGCTCGGCGCCGACCGCTCCGGCGATCCCCACGGCGTACTCGGTGGCGGTGAGGTGCCAGTCGGGTCGCGGAGGGAACCGTGCGGTGGCGTGCCGGCTGACGGGGGCGCCGCCCCGGGTCCCCTTGAGCTCGATGTCGAGGACCTCCCAGTCGTTGACCTCCACCCCCTGGGGGGCGCCGAGGAGGTTCTCCCGCCGGAGGAGGGAGAGGGTGAACTGCCGCGGGACGACCGACGCCCCCTGCACTTCAAGCGGCCGGTCGGAAGCGAGCCCCAGGAGGGCCATCGTCCGCAGGACGTCGATGCCGGGCCCCCCTTCCTTCCATTCGCAGTGGCGCAACCCCCGGGTCCGGAGGCTCTCGGGAAGCGTCGCGGGCTCCGAGTGGAGCGTCCGGTAGACGCGGGTACGGCCGACGGGCTCGGCAAAGTCGAACTCCTCTGCCCCGCTCATCGGCGGGTACTCGCGGTAGGCCCCCTCCTCGAACACCATCGCGGGGAGGACCATCTCGTCAAGGAACGTGCTGGGCGACCATGTGAACGAGATCTCGGGGCCGCCGACCGTGAGGTCCCGCCAGCCGTCGCGCAGCACGATCGAGTCGACCGTGTCGAGGTCCTGGGCCGCTTCGAACGCGAGGACGTTCGAGATGCCGGGCACCTGCCCGAGACCCGGGATCGCGAGGAGCCCGCGGTCCCGGAACGCGCGGTCGCGCTCAAGCTGGCGCCGGGTCGTGTGGAAGAGGCCGCCGAAGTCGAGGTACGGCACGCCGGCCGCGAGCGCCGCGTCCATCACGACGAGGTTGAACCCGTACTGGACCGCGTTGACCACGACCTCCGCGCCCGAGAGGAGGCGGCTGAGGGCCGCGGCGTCGCGCACGTCGATCCGCTGGGCGGACGCCTTCGGCCCGGCCGCCTTCGCCGCGGCGTTCGCGAGCTCCTCCGACAGGTCCGCGGCTACCACGGAGTCGAAGACGGAGCCGTGAGCGAGAGCCCGGACGGACGCCCGCCCGGTGAGGCCCCCGCCCCCCAGCACGACCGCCCGCATCGTCGGCAACGCTCCTTTCCGCTACGCCTTCGCCCGCTTGCCCCGGCCCTTCGCCGGCTCGACCTCGGCCACGGGAGGCGGAGGGACGGCCGTGGAGGTCGCGGGAGAGGCGGCCGCCGTGCTCGCCGACGTGCGCGCGAGGAGGTCGCGGAACGTCTCGAAGTGCCGGAGGAACGGGTCGGCGCGCCGGCGGTCCTCGAGCTCCCCGAGTGCGATCTCGAGCAGCGCCTTCGCCTTCGGGTCCCCCGCGTTCGCCTGGGCGAGGTAGACGCAAAGGACCTGGTAGTGGGCCAGCACGAACGCGTCCGGGCGCGGGGTGCTCATGTCGCCCTTGCGGGGGCGGTAGATCCGCTCGATCGGCACCTCGAGCGCGAGGGTCCGGCGGTGGGAGAACCCGAGGTAGCGGCCGGGGCCCAGGATCCGGGTGACCTCGCGGATGTTGCCGTTGAGGTTGTTGGTGAGCCGGTCGCACTCGTGCCAGCACCAGAGCCCGAAGCCGTGGTCGCCCTCGAGGTAGAACTCCCAGGCCCGACCGTAGAGCTCGCGCTCCTTCTCCTCGGCGGACGCCTCGGGGGGTAGAGCGGCCTTCCAGTCCGAGACGAGGACGTCGACCCGCATCGACGGCGAGAGCTCCTTGCGCTCGGGAACCTCGGTCGCGCCGGGCATCGACCCGACAGCGGCCTTCGGGGTTAGACGGTTTGCCCTGCGACCCCGCCGGGGCCGTCCGGCCTTCCGGAGCGGACCCGAGCGCCACGGATCCAGACTTGGGCGACGGGGCGGGGGATCCCCAGCGCCGTCGCGAGGCGCGGGGCCGAGAGCACGAGGAGGTCGGCGACCGCGCCGGGTTCGAGGACCCCTCCGTCGGGTACCCCCATGGCCCGGTGGGCGCTGGACGTGTAGAGGCCGAGCGCACGCTCGGCCGAGAGCCTCTCGGAGGGCTCGGGGTTCGCGGACCTTCCGTCGGCGTCCCGCCGCACGACCGCCGCGCGCATCCCCCACCACGGGTCGGGCGGGCAGAACGGTGCGTCGCTCGAGCCGGCAAGATCGATCCCGAGGTCGCTCAGGGTTCGGAACGGGTAGGCCCAGCGGGCCCGGCCCCGGCCGAGCCGGGAGGCAAGCCACCAGTCCGTGAGGACGAACCCCGGTTGCACGACCAGGGCCGGACGGCTCCGCGCGAGGGGGCCGAGCAGGGCGGGCGGGACGAGCGAGGCGTGCTCGATCCGCCCCCGGGTCCCCTCGGGGAGCTCGAGCCCCGAGAGCAATCGGACGGCCCGTTCGAGCGCCCGGTCGCCGATGGCATGGACCGCCGGAGCGAGCCCCCGCCCCGCCGCCTCGGCGAGCTCCGCGCGGAGCCCCGCGTCGTCCCCGACGTCGAGCCCCGCGGTGCCGGGCTCGTCCGCGTACGGCTCCGTCAGGGAGGCGGTCCGAGGCCCGAACGCCCCGTCGAGGAACACCTTCACCCCCACGAGCGCGCAGCGGGACCCTCCCGAAGGGTCTACGTCCGCGCGGCGGCCGGCGGCGGTATCCCGTCGGGCGTACGCTCGGATCGACGGAAGATCCGGGAAGCGTTGCACTACGTCGCGGAGCGCCTCGAGCTCCTCGGCCCCCACGCTCAGGGCCCCGACGCTTGTGATCCCGTGCGCGACGAGCGCGTCCAGGGTGGCGCGGAGGGCTTCCTGCGAGGGCGGTTCCTGCTCGACGGCGCCGGAGGCGAGCCGACGCATCGCCTCCTCGACGAGGACCCCCGTGGGAGCTCCGTCCTTCCCGAGCCGGACCCCCTTGGGAGCGGACCCGACGACCGGGCGGTCGAGTCCGAGACGCTCGAGCGCCCTCGAGTTGAGGAGGGCCACGTGGCCCGAGCGGTCGTACACGACGACCGGCCGGTCATCGACGGCGCGGTCGAGCTCGGCGGCGCCCGGCCAGTCGGCCGGCGCGAGGTGAGCGAGGTCGAACCCCCGGGCGACCAGGGCTGAGCGCGGGCGGTCGCGCGCCCACGCGGCGAGGCGTTCGGCGAGCGCCTCGGCCGTCGTCGCCCCGGCAAGGTCCGGGGAATCCTGGAGCCGCGCGAGCTCCCCGACGTGGAGGTGGGCATCCACGAGCCCCGGCACCACGAGCGCCCCTTCGAGCCGGACCGTCTCCGTCCCGGTGGGGGCGTCGCGACGCACGTGGGCCTCCTCCCCCGCCGCGACGACCCGACCCCCGTCGACGAGCAGCGCCTCGACGTAGCGCCGGCCGGTGTAGACCCGGCCGCCCTCGAAGAGCACCGCGCCGTCCATGCCCTCCCCGGCCCCGGGGCAGGGCGACGCGCCCCCTTTAGACGTCGAGGTACCGGTAGAATTCGTACGGGTGCGGCCGCAGGTTGAGCTCGAGCTGCTCGCCCCGCTTGAGCTCGACGTAGGTGTCAAGGAGGCTCTTCGAGAACGCCGGGGCGAGGAAGTCCCGGTCGGACTCGAGGCAGTCGAGCGCTTCCCCGAGGGAGCCGGGCAGCTCCCGGATCTGGAGCTCGCGGCGCCGTGCCGGCGTGAGCTTGTAGATGTTCTCGTCGACGGGGGGAGGGGGCTCGAGCTTGCGGCGGATCCCGTCGAGACCCGCGAGGGCGAGGGCGGCCTCGGTGAGGTAGATGTTCGCGGCCGAGTCCGGCGTGCGGTACTCGATCCGCTTCGCCTCCGGCCGGCCGAGGTGGTAGAACGGGATGCGGACGTTCGCCGACCGGTTCGCGCGGCTCCAGGCGATGAAGACCGGGGCCTCGTAGCCCGGGACGAGCCGGCGGTAGGAGTTGGTGATCGGGTTCGTGAGCGCGCAGAGCGCGCGCGCGTGCTCGAGGAGCCCCCCGATGTAGTAGCGCGCCGTCTGGCTCATCTCCGCGTACTTGTCGGAGGCGTCGAAGAACGCGTTCTTGCCGCCCGACCAGAGCGACTGGTTCGTGTGCATGCCGATGCCGTTGTCGCCGTAGATCGGCTTCGGCATCAGGCAGGCGATCTTGCCGTGCCGGTGCGCGACGTTGCGGATGACGTAGCGCAGGTCCTGGATGTGGTCGCCCATCGGGACGAGCTTGTCGTACCGCAGGTTGATCTCCGACTGGCTCGCGGTCGCGACCTCGTGGTGGTGGGCGTCCATGACGAGATAGAAATCGTCGGCGAGGATGTTGCACATCTCGGCGCGCATGCCAAGGAGCGAGTCGACCGGCGGGCTGCGGTGGTAGCCCTCCTTGAAGCGTACTGTCGGCTGGCTCGCCCCGGTCCGCCACGGCGCCTCGGAGGAGGAGATGAGGTAGCCCGCGCCGGCCCAGGCGTCGCGCACCGCGTCGTGGGACGGCAGGAGCTCGACCTGGTCGAAGACGAAGAACTCCACCTCGGGGCCCCAGTACGACCAGTCGAAGCCCGCCTCGGCGAGCACCTTCTCCGTTTTGCGGGCGACGCCGCGCGGGTCGTGGTCGTACGGCTCGTGCGAGGCGCCGAGACGGACGTCGCAGATGAACCGCACCGTCCGGCCCGCCTCGGGATTCCACGGGATGGTCGCGATGGTCGACGCGTCCGGCACGAGGAGCATGTCCGACTCGAAGATCTCTCGGAAGCCCCGTACCGACGAGCCGTCGAGCTTCGGCACGCCCGAGCGGAACATCTCGGCCTCGAGCGCGTGGCGCGGGATGTCGACCTGGTTGAACCCGCCGAACACGTCGGTGTAGAACAGCTGCACCCAGCGGACCTTCTCCGCCTCGAGCCGTTCGACGAGACCTTCCGGCGACTCCCCCGGCCGACCGCCTCCGTGTTCCATCCCGAGCGTCCCCCACCGCCCCGAGCGACCCCGGCTACTTCAACGCTCAGCCGCCAGGATTGGACGTTTGTCCACTTGCCGTAGAGTCGGGCTTATTTCCGACCGTTCCCTTCAAGCATCGTGCGGCGCACGTCCACCCTGGACGACCTCGACCGGTCCATCCTCGAGGAGCTCAACATCGACGCGCGGCGCAGCCACCGGGCGATCGCCCAGCGCCTCAAGATCTCCCCGACGACCGTGAGCGCCCGGGTCGCGCGTCTCGAGCAGGACGGCGTGATCCGCGGCTACATCCCCGTGCTGGACGACGAGCTGCTCGGCTGGGACCTCTGGGCGCTCGTCGGCGTCCGGATCTCGAAGGGCCGGCTGCGCGAGGTGGAGGAGCGGCTCGCGCGGGACCCGCGGGCCTACGCCATCTACGACGTGACGGGCGAGTACGATGCCCTGCTCATCGGCCGGTTCCGCGACCGGCGCGACCTCGACCGGTTCGTCAAGCACGCGCTCCAGGACCCGCACGTCGAGCGGTCGAACACCCAGGTCGTCCTGAACCGGGTGAAGGAGGAGCGGCGCGTACCGGTTGTCTTGCGGGGCCTCGAGCGGACCCCCCCGGAGCCCCGCGCCCCGGGCGGGGTGGCGCGGGACGCCCCCCGCAACGCTTAGAGCGCTCGGCCGGTCGGTCCGGTGGAAGGCCGGAACGATGGACTGGGGAATGCAGAACCGGCTCAGCCGGATGTTCCTGCCGGCGAGCTCGAACAGCCTGATGCTCGCGGTGGACCACGGCTATTTCATGGGCCCGACCCGACGGCTCGAGGACATCCGGGCGACGATCGCCCCGCTCCTCCCCCACGCGGACGCCCTCGCGCTCACGCGGGGGGTCTTGCGGACGTGCGTGCCCCCCGAGGCCCAGACGCCGATCGTGCTGCGCGTCTCGGGCGGCGCGACGGTCCTCCAGGAAGACCTATCGAACGAGGCGATCACCACCGCGATGCGGGACGCGGCACGGCTCAACGTCGCCGCCGTGGCGCTCTCGGTGTTCGTCGGCGCCCCGCACGAGCACCAGTCGCTCGTGAACCTCTCCCGCCTCGTCGACGAGGGGGAGGAGGCGGGGATCCCGGTCCTCGCGATCACCGCGGTCGGCAAGGAGCTCGAGAAGCGGGACGCCCGGTACCTTGCCCTCGCCTGCCGGGTCTCCGCGGAGATCGGCGCCCACGTCGTGAAGACCTACTACTGCGACGGCTTCTCGAAGGTCGTCGAGGGCTGCCCCGTTCCGCTCGTCGTCGCGGGCGGGCCCCGCCTCGAGAACGACCGGGCGGCGCTCGAGCTCGCGTTCCATGCGATGGAGGAGGGCGCCCACGGCCTCGACATGGGCCGGAACATCTGGCAGTCCGACCATCCGGTGGCGATGCTCAAGGCGCTCCGCGCGATCGTCCACGAGAAGGCAACGGTCCGCGAGGCGCTCGACGTCCTCGAGCGCGAGACCGCCCGGCCCGAGGTCCCGCTCGCCCGGTCGAGCTAGGCCGGTCGCGGGCGAACGGCCCGCTTTCCCGCCGGTCTTATCTCTCGGGTCGGCTCGGGCCCTCCCGGCGCGGGGATTGCCAAGCTTGGCCAAAGGCGCCAGATTCAGGGTCTGGTCCCGTAGGGGTTCGTGGGTTCAAATCCCTCTCCCCGCACCTCCCACGGTGTCCGCACGCGGCCGCCGCCGGCAGGAAGGCCGGCCCTGAGACTGTCGCTCGAACGAGCACGACCGCGCCTGCGCGAACGCCGAGGGCGACCGACCGGCTGACCGAGCGCGCACGCCGCCGAGGTGTTCCGCTCCGGCCGGCGCCCCCCTTCGCGAGCCTAAATACGCCGAGCGGGTCGAGCCTCCGATGGGAGCGGCCCGCCGCCCGTCCGCGCGAGCGCGTCCGCGGGCGAGCCCCCGTCGCCACGCGGTCGAGGTTTTGCCCCCGTCGGAGGAGCCGGTTGTGGCCCCGTCCGGAGGCGGGCTCGCGCCGGAGCGGCCGCACGCCCACATCGTCTGCCGCGTCTGCGGCCGGATCCAGGGCATGGAGCTCTCCGAGCTCGACTGCCACCTGCTGACGCAGTTGGCCGACCAGCGTCCGGACGGGTGGAGCGTCGACCGGATCGCGTTCTCGGTCGCCGGTGCCTGTCAACGGTGCCGGGAAGGACCGCGCGCCCCGTGAGCGGGCGGCGGCCGTGACGGCGTTCGTCACCGCCCCGTCGATCGCCTGGGGCCCGGGCGCGATCGAGCAACTGAGCGCGCTCAACGCACGACGGGCAGTGGTCGTCGTCGACCGGGCGGTGGAGGGCACGGAGGCCCCGACCCGCGCCGTCGAGGAGCTCGCCAAGGCCGGAGCGGCGACCGACGTCGTTGCGTCGGGCCCCGCGCCCCAGCGCATCGGGTCGATCGTCGAGCTCGCGGAGCGGCTGCGCCGGTTCGACCCCGACTGGATCGTGGCGATCGGTGGTGGGGCGACCCTCGACGGGGCGAAGGCCGCCCGCGTCTGGTTCGAGCGGCCCGAGCTGCCCGCCGACCCCCTCCCCAGCGTCGTGCCGTTCCCCGAGGCGCCGCGCAGCCACCTCGTCGCGATCCCGACGACGAGCGGGAGCGGAGCCGAGGCGAGCTGGACGTGCGACGTCGACGCGGAGGACGGCGGCCCGTTCGAGCTCGCCCACCGCGGGCTCGTGCCGGACTGGGCGCTCGTCGACCCTGCGTTCGCCGCGTCGCTCCCCGCCCCCGCCCGCCTCGCGGGGGGGCTCGAGACGGCGGCGATCGCGGCGGAGGCGTTCGTCTCGGCCTGGTCGAACCCGTTCTCCGACGCGCTCGCCGTCGGGGCCCTCACCGCCGTCGTGCGGCACCTCGGCCCCAGCCTCAAGTGGACGGACGAGCCCGAGGCCCGCGCGGCCCTCCACTACGCGGCCACGATGGCCGGTCTCGCCGCGTCGAACGCCCAGCGGGGTGCCGCGCACGCGCTCGCCCGGGCGCTCGAGCGGCCGACCGGGCTCGCCTACGGGAGCCTGCTCGGCCTTACGATCCCGGCCGTCCTCGAGTTCGATCGGCCGGGGGCGCGCGAGAAGCTCGAGCTCCTCGCCGCGGCCGTCGCCCCGCCCGGCGAGCTTGGCCCCCGGCCGGACCTCGCGAGCCGCCTGCGACGGCTCGCCGACGGGCTCGGCGGACCGAAGGACCTCGCCTCCGCCGGGGTCGATGTTGGTGCGCTCCGGAGCGACAGGGCCCGGCTCGTCGCCCGGGCCCTCCGCGCCCCGGCGGTCCTCGCGAACCCGAGGGTCCCGTCGGAGAGCGAGATCGGGACCCTTCTCGAAGCCCTCCTGGGCTCCGGTCCAGCGTCGGACGCCCGCCCGCAGCGCGGCTAGCCGACCGGCGGAGGGGCGCCCGAGCGGAGGGGGTTCTCCGGCGCGCGGACCGGTGCCTCCACCGCCCGGTTGATCGCGATCTCGGCCAGATCGCTCGCGTAGAACACCGATCGTTCGAGGCTCTCGAGAACGTAGGCGACCCCGACCGCGAGCCGGCCGCGCTTCGAGGAGAGCTCGCGCAGGATGTGCGTTCGCTCGCGCGTCATCTCCTCGGCCGCGTCGATCACCTCGTTCGCCTTCGCGATGTCCCGCTCCTCGAGGGCGTCGAGCGCGTCGGCGAGGCACGTGGCGGCCCGCTCGGACATCCGCTCGAGCTCGTCCACGAGCTTCGGCGGCGTCACCTCCCGGCCGAGCAGGCTCACCGTCTCGGCGATGCGCACCGCATGGTCGGCGATCCGCTCGAGGATACGCGAGGTGAGCAGGTACGTCGAGCAGTCGGGAAGGCTGAGGTCGAGGGTCGCGAGGATGCGGGCGTCCCTAAGGGCGCTCGTCACCTGCTTCTCGAGGAACCAGTGGAGGCGGTCGACCTCCCAGTCGCGCTCGACGACGTCCCGGGCGATCGGCTCGTCCCGGGCCCGGAAGGCGGCCATCGCGTCCGTCTGCATCGCCCGGACCATCTGGTGCATCCTGCGGACGATCGAGGGGATCGGCAGCGGGTTCGCGCCGACGACGTCCTGGAGGATCACCGCGTCGGCCGTCTCCTCGAGGATCTCGGGGCCGATCATCCGCTGGGCGAAGCTGCGGACGACCTGCCGGGTCCGCGCGCTCATCCGGCCGTCGGTCCGGACCTCGAGCAGGGGGTTCCCGGCGATGTACTCGGCGACGAGGCGACGGAAGAGGTGTTCCCGGTCCATCTCGTTCGAGACCGGGACGACCCGGCGGGCGACCTCCGCGGAGGCGCCCGCCTCAGGGAAGACCGCGAGCGAGCCGTCGGACCTCGGGGTGAAGTAGAGGACGTCCCCCGCGGCGAGCCCGCGCGCGGTGACCCAGTTCTTCGGCAACGAGACGATGAAGGTCGACCCCCCGGTCTTCTGGATCCGTCGGCCGTGGAACCCCCCGCTCGCCCGCATCGCTCGACCGGCCCGACCTACCGGCGTCTATATAGTAACGGTACCGGCCGCCCCGCTTCCGGCGGCCCGCGGCGCTCGGGCCGGCCCGGCGGCGGGGACGGTAAATAGCCGGGGACGGCGTGCGGGCCGTCCGTCACGATGAGCTCTCCGTCCCGCCCGACGTTCCGCTTCGGAGGCACCCGCCTCGAGGCCCGGGACGACGAGACCCTGCTCGCGACGCTCGCCCGTCGCGGCCCGTCGCGGCTCGTCCGCTCGATCCGCTACCACCGGCCCCGCGGGCCGTTCTGCGGGACGGGCGACTGCACCGGCTGCCTCGTGCGGGTGAACGGGCGACCGAACGTGCGCGCCTGCCGGTACCGGCCCGAGGACGGCGACGTGATCGGGACCGAGAACTCCTGGCCCGGTCCCGGGTTCGACGTCTTCGGCGCCCTCGACGTCCTGCTCCCGCACGGCATCGACACCCTCCGCGGACTCCGCCGCCCACGGTGGGCGACGGGCCTCTACCAGCGCGTGGTCCGCCGTCTCGCCGGGTTCGGCCGCGCTCCCTCGGTCTCGTTCCGCGCGCCGGAGCGCTCGCCACGGACGCTCGAGTCCCCGGCGGTGATCGTCGGGGCGGGCCGCACCGGCCGCGCCGTGGCCGAGGGGCTGGTGCGCGGCGGGATCCGCCCGCTCCTCCTCGAGCGCCAGGGGCGGGTGGCGGCCGTCGACGGCGCCGACGTCCTCGCCGGGACGACCGCGACGTTCCTCCCCCCGCCCGAGCCGGGCACGGCGACGCTCACCCTCCTTGCGTTCTCCGACGACGGCACCGGCTACGCGCTACGGACCCCCCGGCTGGTCGTGGCGACCGGCGGCTACGACGGACCGCTCCTCTTCGAGGGGTCCGACCGCCCGGGCGTCGTCGCGGCCGACCTTCTCGAGCGAATCCCCGCGCTCGCGCCGCACCGCGCGGTCCTGGTCGGCGACGGGCCGCGGGCCCGGGCGATGCTCGACCGGCTGGGCGACCGGGTCGCCGCGATCGTCGCCCCGGGGGAGATGGGCCCCGAGCTCGTGGCGAAGGCGGCCGAGCTCGGCGTCCCGCTCTACCCGCGCGCGCGGCTCGTACGGGCCCGGGGCCATCGCCGGGTCCGCTCGGTGGAGCTCGCATCGCGGGGCGAGGCCGGCCGCTTCACACTCCGGTGCGACGCGGTCGTCCTCGCGCACCGCCGGCTTCCCAACGCCCCGCTGTTCTTCCAGGCGGGGATCGCGCGCCGCTGGTCCGACGACCCCGGGGCGTACTACCCCGAGCTCGGGACCGACGGGCATTCGGCGGTCCCCGGACTCTGGGGCGTCGGCTCGGCCGCCGCCCCGCCCGGGGCCGGTGCCGTCGGCCCTGAGAAGGTCGTCGCCGCCGTGCTCGGTCGGTCTCCCCCCGAGGGACCGGCCCCGCCGTTCCCGCCGGGACCCGGCCTCGCCCCGTACTACCGCGAACTCCTCGCCGAGCGACGCCATGGGAAATGGGTCGTCTGCCCGTGCGAGGACGTCCTGCTCGACGAGATCGAGGAGGCCGTGCGACGTGGCTTCCGGGGGATGGAGGTGGTCAAGCGCTACACGGGGGTCGGCACCGGGCTCTGCCAGGGCCGCTACTGCCTTCCCGACGCGCTGCTCGTCCTCGCGGCGCTCGAGGCCCGTTCCCCCTCGGAGGTCGGAACGATCACCCCGCGGCCTCCGCTGGTTCCGACGCCGCTCGCCGCGCTCGCCGGCCTCTCTCCCGAGTTCGCCGAGAAGGAGGTTGCGTGAGCCTCGCGCGGTCGGAGTACCGCGCCGCGATCGTCGGGGCGGGGATCGTCGGGCTGCACGCCGCCTACCACCTCGCCCGGGCCGGGGTGGGGCCGATCCTCGTCGTAGAGCGCGGCTTCCTCTCGACCGGGGGTTCCGGACGCAACGGCGGGGGCGTTCGCCAGCAGTGGGCGACCCGCTCGACGGTCCGCCTCGCGCGCGAGTCCGTCGCGGCGTACCGCCGGTTCTCGAGCGAGTTCGGCTACAACATCTGGTTCCGCCAGGGCGGCTACCTGTTCCTCGCCGAGAGCGCCGCCGAGCTCGCCCGCCTCCGGGCCGTCCACGAGGTCGTCCGCTCGGAAGGGCTCGACTCCCGGCTGCTCTCACCCGACGAGGTCGGACGGTACGTGAAGGGGATCCGGCCCGGGGCGGTCGTCGGCGGCTCCTACCTGGGCTCGGACGGCACGGTCTACCCGTTCCCGGCGCTCTGGGGCCTTTACGAGACGGTCCGGGCTCTGGGCGTCGAGGTCGCGCTGGGCGTGGACGCCCAAGGGGTGACGGTCCGCGACGGCCGGGTCGCCGCGCTCGTCACGTCCGACGGGACGGCCGCGACCCCGTGGGTGGTGAACGCGGCCGGAGGCTGGGCCGGGGAGTTCTCCCGGCGCGCCGGTCTCACGGTGCCGAACGTCGCGAGCCGCCACGAGATCTTCGCGACCGAGCCGACGAAGCCGTTCCTCGACCCGATGGTCGTCCGCGCCTCGGACGGCCTCTACTTCAGCCAGACGATGCGCGGGGAACTGGTCGGGGGGATCTCGGTCCCGCACGCGCCGGGCACGGCGCGGGGCGTGCCCAGCTCCGCGAGGTTCCTCACGTCGATGGCCCGCGCGCTGGTCGACCTCCTCCCGCGCGTCGGCGGCCTCGGGGTCCTGCGGGCCTGGACCGGCTACTACGACGACACGCCGGACGGCCTCCCGCTCCTCGGCGAGGACCCCCGGCTCCCCGGGTTCGTTCACGCGAACGGCTTCGGCGGCCACGGTTTCATGCTCGCCCCGGCGACCAGCCGCCGCGTCGCGTCGGTCGTCCTCGGCGAGAGGCTGGACGCCGACACGCGGGAGTTCTCCGTCGCCCGGTTCCTCGCGCCCGCGGCGCCGCGGGCGAGCGAGACGCTCCAGCTCGGCTAGCCGGCCCCGCGGCCGCCACCGTATTGACCCCGGCCCCCGGTCCGCGCGCCGTGATGGGCCGGCTGCCGTGGGACCCGTTCCCGGCGGGCTCGGCGGAGAAGGGGCCCGACCCGCTCCACGGGGCGCTCTACCGCGCCGCGGTCGGGGGGGCGGACGCCTACCGGGCGGTCCGTCAGGTGCTCCGGGTCGAGCGGGGGGTCCTGAGGGTCGGCAACCGGTTCGTCCCCGAGGGGCGGTACCGGCAGGTCGGCTTCGTGGCCCTCGGCCACGCCGCCGCTTCGTTGGCGCTCGCCGCCCTGGACGCGCTCGGGGAGCGGTTGACCCAGGGGTTCGTCGCGGGCCCCGAGGCCCCTCCGCCGTACCTCCCGTTCCGCTCGGCGGTCGTGGAGGACGGCTGGGCCCCGGTGCCGGCCGCGCGGGAGGTCGTCGAGGCCGCGCGCGAGATCCCCGAGGGCCTTTCCGAGAGCGATCTGTTCCTCGTCCTCGTCTCCCCGGGGGCGACCCGCGCGATCCTCGAGCCGCCTCCGTCGGTCTCCGCGGAGGAGCTCGGGCGGCGCCTCCGTGCGGCCCACGACGCCGGCGCGACCGCCGAGGAGGTGGGGACGGTCCTCCGGGCCGCCGGCGGGGGCGGGGTCGGAGGGCGCCTCCTCCCCGCGGAGGTCCGGTGCGACGTCCAGACGCTCCTCGTGGACCGGGGGAACGGTCCCGCGCTCACCGGCGGGGGCCCGACGGTGCCGGTCTCCGCCGAGGAGCGGGCGCGCGCGCACGGGCTCCTTCCGCGCTTCGGGCTCGAGGGGATCGCCGATCTTCCGAACGGGGGCCAGCCGCTGCGATCGGCCGCGGCGCCGGGCGCGCGTCCCCGGCCCGTCGTCGTCGCGGGCCCGTCGGACGCGCTGCGCGCCACGGCGGACCTCGCCTTCGACAAGGGCTGGACGAGCCGCGTCGGGGAGCTCCTGCTCCCCGAGCGTCCCGACGCGGCGGCGGACCGGTTCCTCGCCCGGGTCGACGAGCTCCTCCCGGACGTTCGCACGGTCGGACCGGGACGCACGAAGGGGCTCGTGACCGTCGCGATGGCGACGCTCGACGTACCGGACGGGGTGGACGAAGGTCCGGCGTGCCGCGAGTTCCTCGCGCGCGCGCAAACGGGGCTCCGCCGCCGGGAGCTGAGCGTGGGGCTCTATCGGACCGGTGGACCGCTCGGCGGGGCCGAACGGCGCGAGGTCGCCTTTGCGGGGGGGGTCGTCGGCGCCGTCGGCGACCCGGAGTCCCGGGCGGCGCCGGGATCGGTCCGTTCCCTTGCGATGCGTCCGGGGATCACGGACGTGGGCCTGGTCGCGGTCGCGATCGTCGGGGCGGTCCCCGAGTCCGCCCGCCCGTCGTCCGGCTAACCCGGCGCGGACGGCTCGCTCGCCTCGAAGTGGCGCTTCAGGGCCATGTACTCGGCGAAGGAAATCTGACGCCGGGCGCGCACCGCGCCGGCCTGGCGCAGCGTGGCGATCTGGTAGAGGCGCAAGAGCTCGGGCACGGGCCGGGCGGCCGGAAGACCGCGCTCGGCGGCCGTGGGGGCAGCAGGCGCCGGACGTTCGGGTGCCGGCTCGGCACGCGAGGGCGGCCGCGGCGAGGCGGCGGCCGGGAGCGGAGCCGCGGGAAGGTTCGCCGCGAGCTGCGCGTGCTCCGTAGGGGAGATCTCGCCCTCCTCGAGGAGGAGGTCGATGAGCTCGCGCTGGCGCGGACGGTACGTCTCGATCAGCTCGGCGAGACCCCGCTCGGGCCGCGCGGCGACCGGACGCACCGGCGGACCGACGACGCTGTCGAGCTCCCGGACGAGGTCGGCGAGCGCCGCCTTGAGGTCGGCGACCGGCGGGGGCCCGCCTCCGGGCTCGGGGTCAAAACGCGCGGTGAGGCGGACGACGCCAAGCGGCTCGTCCGAAGGGCCGAGCGGGCGCTCGACCGACAGCTCGACCTCCCGGCGACGCGGCGGCACGCCGCTCGAGGGCCGCACCCCGAGAAAACGTACGCCGCCGACCGGACGCCGCGCGGATCGTGGCCGGGCCACGAACGACTTACCTTTCGAAATCAGATTTCGGGGGGTAACTATAAATCCCCTGCGCGGCTATACCAAGGCAAGGTCGGGACGATGGCGATGGAACGTTCGGTGCGGGGGCACGAACTGTCGGACGCGGACCCCTCGACGTGCGACAGCGGCAGCGGGCGGGAGCTCTGCCCGGTGCTCGCCGCGGTCGGGGTGATCGGCACCGAGTGGCGGCTTGCGATCGTCCACCGCCTGTTGGACGGGCCGCAGCGGTTCAGCGAGATCCTGCGCTCGAACCCCCGCCTCAACGCAAAGACGCTCAGCGCGACCTTGAAGTTCCTCGAGGGGCAGGGCGTCGTCCAACGGAGCGTCGTGAGCACGCGGCCGTTCTCGGTCGTCTACGCGCTCACCGAGATGGGGCTCGGGCTTGCGCCGGCGGCGCGCGAGCTCCGCCAGTGGGGGGAGCGGTGGCTCCTTCCTCGTCGCCAGGCGGCGCTACGGGGCGAGACGCACCGGCGCCCGCCGGTGATCGAGGGCGAGCTGCCCCGGATCGTCCTCCGCGAGACCGAGGCGCCGGCCAAGCGCTAGCGGTCGTCCGCCCGCGCGCGGGACCCGGTCGGCCCCGTGCGTGGAACCGTTCCCGAAGGACCGTTCCACGACCTCCCCGTCCGGGGTTCAAGTAGCCCGGGAGCGGTCGTTCATCTGCAACCACCCCAGGGAAGACTCCCTCACATCGCCCGAAGGGGACGGCACCGCGTCCCGGGCGTGCGGGGCGTCTTCCCACCCTCCTTTCTTTGCTCACGTTCCACCTTCCGCCCGACGCCGAACGAACGATGCCCGGGGCGCGGTCACCGTTGGCACAATGAACCACGGCCGGCCGTCGCCCCTGCTGCCTCCGACCACGTCCGACATCTCGATCCGACGTGCGTCCGCGGCACCTTTCGACGTGTCCTGCCCGGAACGCCCGAACTGGCACCTCGGCCGCCGATGCGAACCTTCGGTTCGCCCCGCGTCCGCGTAGCTCGGTTCCAACCGTCCAGCGTGCGGCGCCGCCCGGTAGGACGAGGGGTCCTGCCCCGCCGCCGATCGTGAGCGGACGCCCGGCCGGAACCGCCGGACGTTCCGTCCTCGCTCGGCCTTGGCGCCCGCGCCGGACACCTTCCCGGTGACCACCGGTTCAGCCCCCAACCGGGGCTCCGTGGCGGTCCGGCTACGGAGGCGGGCCCCGGCAGCGGTGCCCGGAACGTTCGGGCCCCGCTGTGCCGCCCTCCGCCCCGTGCCCGCGGGCGGAACGAGGTTCTGTGGAGATCCAACAGGATGCCGAAGGCATCGAAACGCCGAGCTGCCAACCCGTTCCTCGACCTGTGGCCCCGCGCCGACGCGCGATCGTCGTCGGCGACGTCCGGCTCCCCCTGGCGGGACCGTACGCCCCCCGCGCCCGGCTCGTCCTCCTCCCGGACGGTCGGATGCTCTGGAAGGTGCGCCTCTGGGAGGCCGACCGTGCGGTCCCGCACGTCGTCGGGACCGAGGCTTTGCGAACGTTCGCGCGCGTGAACCGTCTCGACGACCTCGCACGACGCCTCGAGGCGCTCGTGGGGGAAGCCGAGCGGCGGGGGAGGCGGTGAGACCCCCAGCGACCGAGGCCGGCCCGCTTCCCCTCGACCCGGAGGCTCGTAGGACGTTCTACCGCCGCCTCGCGGAGGAGGTGGTGGCCGCCGGCCGGGCGGGGGCGGCGCTGCTCGAATCGACCGTCGGCCCGTTCTCCCTTCCGAGGATCGTCCGACGGCCGCACCCCGGGGCGGACCGGCCGGGGCGACCCGTGGGACGGGCCTACCCCCACGGTCGGCCCGCGCCGGGGTCGACCCCTCGCCGGAGCGGGCCGGTCCGGTACGCCGACCTCGTGGAGGACGACACGGGAGGACGCGCCCGACCGGTCGCCGGCGTCCGGGAGGTGCTCCCGCGGAGCTTGCTGCTGGGGGACGATGGGGCCCTCTGGTTGCAGACGCTCTGGGCGGGTGGACGGCCGGACCGGCGCCTCTGGGTCGCCCGCCGCTTCGCGTTCCGAGCCGCGACGGGTCACGATCCCGGCCCGGCGTTCGAACGGGCGAGCGCATCCGTCGAGGCCGAGTGGTCCGCGCGCGTCGGTCGACCGGTCCGTGCCCGACGGTCCGCGGGGACGGCCGGGCGGAGCTGGACCGAAGGGGACGGCCGGGGACTCTTCTCGGACGCCTGGTTCTCCGTCCCGCTCGAGGAGGCCGGCGCGACCGCCGAGCCGTTCGTCGTCGGACCGCCGGACGGACCGAAGGGACCCGGCCCGTCGGCCGTCTTCGGCGCGCCCGGGGTCGGCAAGACGTCGCTCCTCGCCGACCGCGCGGCCGAGACGATCCGGCAGGGCGGGGTGGTCGTCGCGATCGACCTCCACGGCGACCTCGCCCCCGCGATCACGGCCCGCCTGCCGACCCGCGGGCTCGACCGGCTCGTCGCCGTCGACGCCTCCGCGCCGTCGGTCGGCGTCGCCGCCCTCGCCGGCCCCGACGACCGGGCGGCCGACCACCTGGTCGCGGCGGTGAAGAGGCTCACCCCCGACGGTCAGGAGATCTACTGGGGGTTCCGGCTCGAACGGGTCTACGACGTGTTCGTCCGGCTGGCCCTCGAGACCGGCGGCTCGCTCCTGGACGTCTACGACCTCCTCACGGACGGCAATCGACGCGACGCCGCGCGCCTTCAGACCGTCCACCCCGAGCTCGGCCGGTTCCTCGACGAGCTCGGGCCGATCCTCAAGCGGACCCCCGACTTCCTCTGGCCGGCGGCCGCGCGGCTCTCCAAGGTCGCCCTTGTCCCGGCGCTCTCGGCCCTTCTCGCCCCGCGCGACGGCGGCCTCGACCTCGAGCGGCTCCTCGCGGAGGGCCGGTCGCTCGCGATCCGGGTCCCGTACTCCGTCCTCGGGACGGAGGCGGCCGGCTTTGCGGGAAGCCTCGTCCTGGCCCGTGCCTACTACGGGCTGTTGGGGGCCGAGCCCGGCCGACCCGTCCGTCGGGTCCTTCTCGTGCTCGACGAGGTCCACGCCTTCGCCCCCCGTCTCGTCGCCGAGATCCTCACCGAGGGTCGGAAGTTCGGCGTGGGCGTGCTGCTCGCGAGCCAGTACCCGGACCGGCTCGGCCCCGAGCTCAAGTCCGCGGTCGCGGGGACCGTCCGCGAGGTCGTCGCGTTCCGTGCTCCGTCCGCCTCCGCGGCGATCGTCGGGGGCTGGATCGGGCTCTCGGCCGCGACGGCCGACGCGATCCTCGCGCGCCTCCCGACCGGCGTCGCCGCGCTCCGCGCTCCGGCCTCCGGAGAGCTCGTCACCGTCTCCTGGCCGCCCGGGCCCGAGCCGGACCCGGACGGATGGGGCGCCGAGGTGGCGCGGACCCGCGCCGAGTTCGGCGGCGAGGAGACCGTGCCCGAATTCGAGCGGCCCGGGGACGGGCTCGCCGAACGGAGCCTGCTCGCCGTCCTCGCGTCCGAGGAGGAGGGACGGCCGCTCGCCCGAGCCGACCTCGCCGCCGCGGTCGGACGGACCGCGGGTCCGCCCGTGGATCCTTGCGCGGTCGCCCGGCACGCGGAGGTTCTGGCCCGGAGGGGATGGCTCGAGGAGGAGGGGGGACGGCTTCGGCTCACCCCGGCGGGCGAGCGGTTCCTCGGCCTCTCGACCAGCACGGGAGCGGTGTCGGAGACGGCCGAGCACCGCGCCCTGCTCGTTCGGACGTTCCGTCTCTTCGCGCGGCGGGGACATCGGCTCGAGATCGTCCGCCAAGGCCGGTTCGACACGCGCCTGCCGGACGGGATCGTCCGCCAGCTTCCCCCCGTACCGTCGGCCTCTCCCGCGGAGCTCGCGGTGCTGCTCGAGCGGGCCCGTTCGGAGTGGGCCTGGAGGTTCTTCGGCGGACGGGATGTCCACGTGGAGGCGGAGGTCTCCGGGGCGCTGCGGCCGGAGAGGATCCGCCGGGGCGTCGCCAAGGCGCGGCGACGCGGGGCGTTCCCGCTGTTCGTCGTCGCCGACGCGGCCCGGGCCCGGCGGGTTCGGCGCACGCTCCGCGGTCTCGACCTCGGCGTTCGGGACGCGCAGGTCTGGACCGTCCGGGTCGGGCCAACGACGGAGGGCGGAAGATCCGGGCCGACGGGGGCGACCGGCGCGGAGGACGAGGCGGGGCCGCCGGCGCGAAGGAGCTAACCCGGTGGAGGTGCTGGGGCCGCGCGGGACCTTGCGGGCGTTCGTCGCGGTCGAGGTGCCGAGGGACGACCGGGCCGGCGGGCCGGGACGTGCGCCCGAGCACCTCACCCTGCGGTTCCTCGGGGAGGTCCCCGAGGACCGGACGCAGCGCCTGGTCGAGCTGCTCGCCCCGGTCGGGCGCGCTCACCCTCCGTTCGCGATGACGCTCGAGGGGGTCGGAGCGTTCCCGTCGCCCGATCGCCCCCGGGTCGTCTGGGTCGGCGTCAGCCGGGGACGGCCCGAGCTCGAGGAGCTCGCGCGAGCGGTCCGTGCCTCGCTCGCGCCCGAGTTCGGCCCGGACCGCGAGACGTTCGTCCCCCACCTCACCCTCTTCCGGGTCCGCGGGCCGTCGGACCGCGCGGCGGCGCTCGACCTGCTCGCCGGGCGCCGCCCGGCGCCCCCGCCGCGGTCGACCCGGGTCCGCGAGTTCGTCCTCAAGCAGAGCGTTCTCGGCCGGGAGGGCGCCGTGCACCGGACGCTCGCGTCGTTCCCCCTCGAGGCGGCGGGGGGGACGGGGGACCGGCCGACGACCTAGCCGCCCGCGGAGGCGGCCCGGTCCGTGACGAGCTTCCGCCAGAGGTAGAGCGTCGCGTAGCTCCCCCAGCCGGGGTAGTGGCGGTCGCCCCAGGCCCTCGCGCGCGCCTCGGGCGCGCGGCGGGAAAGAACGCCGTACCGCTCGAGCGCCACCCGCACCCCGAGGTCCCCCGCGACGAAGACGTCCCGGCGGCCCGCGCCCCGGAGGAGGACGTTCTCCGCGGTCCACCGACCGACGCCCCTTAGCGCCTCGAGACCCGCGAGCGCGGCCTCGAGCGGCCCCTCGCGCAGGTCGTCCGCCGTCCGGAACCCTGCGGCGGCGCGCGCGATCCCGAGGAGCGCCTCCACCTTCGCTAGGCTGAGGCCCGTGCGCCGCAGGCGGGACGGGCCGGCTCGGAGGAGCTCGCGCGGGGTCGGCACGCGCGGGACCTCGACCCCGTCGGCGACCAAGGGGGACCCAAGGTCCGCGAAGATCCGGCGCTTGATCGAGTTCGCGGCGGCGACCGAGAGCTGCTGGCCGACCACCGCGTGCAGGAGCGACTCGAAGACGTTCGCATCCCGCGGGAGCCTCAGGCCCCGGAACGCGCGCTCCGTCCCTCTTAGGACCGGCTCGGCGCGGACGAGCGCGTAGAACTCCTCGATAGGGTCGTCGAGCGAGAAGAGCTCGCGGACCGCCCGGCGGGCCGCCGGGGGGTCCGCGCCCCACGCTCGGACGAGCCAGCGGTCCCGGCCGGGCTCGACCGAGAGGACCCACGGTCGCTCGGGCGGGCCCCACGCGCGCAGGAGGCGCTCGCCGTCCTCGGTGAAGACGATCGAGCGCGAGGAGTATTCGAGCTGGGCCCGCTCCGCCGGGAGCGACACGAGCCTCGGGGGACGGATCCAGGTCCGGGAGGCGCCGCTCAACGATCGCTCCCGGCCGGCCCCGCGTTCCGATCCCTCACGACCCACCTTCCACCGAGGGCCCGGCCGCGCACATACGGTTAAGCACCCGAAGACCCGTGTTATACGTCCTGCCCGGCCCGCGGCAGGAGGGGTGGGACGACGTCCTGGCGCGGACGGCTGGCGCTCGCGCTCGCCGTGGCCGTCGCGG
>JBAIXP010000040.1:0-4315 GCA_037916495.1 Thermoplasmata archaeon
CGACGCGGTCTTCTTGAACGCGTGCATGAAGTGGCCCATCCCGATCGCGTAGCCGTCGCCGTCCCCGCCCGCCGCGACGACCGTGAGCGACGGGTTCGCAAGCTTCACCCCGACGGCCTGCGCCAGGAGCCGGCCGTGGAGGGCGTGGATCCCGTTCACCTCGAGGAAGTTGTGGATCGAGCCGGAGCAGCCGATCCCGCCGACGAGGACGAGCTCGTGAACCGGGATCTTGAGGTTCGAGGCCGCCTTCTTCACCGCGGCGAGCACGCCGAAGTCGCCGCACCCCGGGCACCAGATCGGCGGGACCGGTTTCGCCGACTGGACCGCCATCTTACTTCGCCTCCTTGAGGTGGGCGAGGATCTCGGGCGTGCGGAACGAGTAGCCGTCGTACTTGAGCACCGAGGTGAGCTTCGCGTGGTGCCAGGGCATCGTCTCCCTCAGGAGACGGGCGAACTGGCCGGTGTAGTTGTGCTCGATGACGTAGGCGACGTCGACCCCCTTCAAGAACGGGTCGATCTCGTGGACCGGGACCGGGTAGAGCGTGCGCGCCTGGTAGTAGCGCGTCGCGATGCCCCGTCGCTCGAGGATCCGCTGGGTCTCGAGGATCGGCCCGGACGTGCTGCCGAACCCGATCAGGCCGATGCGGGCGGTCGCGGGGCCGAAGAGCCTCCCCGCCGGTAGGTCGTCGCGGGCGCGGACCATCTTCTCCATGCGCTTGCGCATCATCTTGCGGCGGTTCGTCGGGTTCACCGAGACGTGCCCCCATTCGTCGTGCTCGTTGCCGGTGATCTCCGACCAGACCCCGGGGGTCCCGGGGGGCGCGATGGCGCTCACGCCGTCGTCGGTGAACTCGTAGGCCTTGTACTGGGTGAGGGCCTGGACGGCCGCTCCGGTGAGCCGCTTGCCCCGGTCGACCTTCACCTTCGCGAGGTCGAAGCGCGGCGAGGTGGTGGTGTTCTGCGAGAGCGCCTGGTCCAAAAGCAGGATCACCGGGAGCCTCCAGCGGTCGGCGAGGTTGAGGGCCTCCACCGTGATGCCGAAGGCGTCCACCGGGTCGGACGGGGCGACGATGAACCGGGGGTACTCGCCGTGCCCGAGGTTCGCGAGGTGGGAAAGGTCGGACTGCTCGTGGCGCGTCGGCTGCCCCGTGGACGGACCGACCCGCTGGCAGTCGACCACGACGAGCGGCAGCTCGGCGGTCGCGGCGTGGCCGATCCCCTCGGTCATGAGCGAGAGGCCCGGACCGCTCGTGGACGTCATCGCGCGGGCGCCGGCGTAGGCGGCCCCGATCACCATGTTGATGGCGGCGAGCTCGTCCTCCGCCTGCCGCACCACGCCCTCGAACGCGGGGAGGTAGCGCTGCAGGTACTCCATGATCTCGGTCGCCGGGGTGATCGGGTAGCCGGCGAAGAAGCGCCCGCCGCCGACGACGAACCCGAGGGCGACCCCCTGGTTGCCGGTGGTGAGGATCATGTCGTGGCCGTCCCCCTTCGGGAGGGTGAACCGCCGCGCGACCCCGTTCGCCTCCTGCGCGACCTTGCGGCCGATCTCGAGCGCCTTGAGGTTCTTCTCGAGCGCCTCCGGGCCGCGGCGGCGGAACCGCTCCTCGATCACGGCGCGCGTGCTCGTCGGGTCAAGGCCGAGGACGACCGAGAGCGCGCCGTAGGCCGCCGTGTTCTTGAAGATCGGTTGGCCGAGGGGTCCGCCGACCAGCGTCGCGAACGGGAACCCGGCCGCGTTCGGCAGCTCGGTGCGGAAGGTGGTGGAATCGTACAGGATGAACCCGTGCGGCGCGAGCTCCTCCTTCCCGAGCTCGATCGCCTCGCGGTCGAACGCCACGAGCACGTCGACCTGCGGCTTTACCGCCGAGACCGGGTCGCGGCTGCCGCGGACGGAAGCGTCGGCGTGACCGCCGCGGATCCGCGACAGGACGTTGCGGGAGGTGTACACATAGAGTCCCTGGTGGAGGAAGTACCGCCCGAGCAGGTCGGAGACGGTGAGCGTCCCGTCCCCGCCCTGGCCCCCGATCATGACGCTCACATCGGTGAGCTCGATCGGTTCGGTGCGGCTGGCGGGTTCGTTCTCTACGGGGATCGGAACGGTGCGCGACGCAGGAGTCGTCATGCTACGGTCGGGCCGGGAGCGAGCTCCCCGCCTACCGGATTCGAGGTTCGATGCATATTTAACGGCCGTTCCCGGAGCGTCGCTGCCTCGCTCCGCCCGCGAGCCGGGGGCCGGGCCGGGGGCGAGGGCGGTTATCCTTTAGTGCGACGCCCGGCTCGAACCGGCATGGGGGAGCCGCCCCTCGTCGAGGACTACCACGCGAACACCTCGGGCGAGCGCCACCTCCCCGAGAAGCTCGTCCTCTGGGACGAGACGCTGCGCGACGGCGAGCAAACCCCGGGGGTCCGCTTCACGCCAGAGGACAAGCTCCGCATCGCCACGCTCCTGTCGGAGGCGGGCGTCCCCCTCATCAACGCGGGGATCCCGGTCGTCTCGGAGGAGGAGAAGCGCGCGGTCGCCCTCCTCGCGCACGCGGGCCTCAAGAGCTCGATCCTCGCGGCCGCACGGACGGTCCCCGGCGACGTCGAGGCGGTGATCGACTCGGGCGCGAGCCACATCGCGATCTTCGTGGCCGCGAGCAACGTCCACCTCCGTTACAAGCTCAAGATGACCCAGCCCGAGGTCCTTCGCGCGTCGCTCGCCTCCGTCACCCGGGCGAAGGAGGCGGGGCTCCACGTCGCGTTCGTCACGGAGGACACGGTGCGCGCCCCGTTCCCGTTCGTCGAGCAGCTCTACCGGGCCGTCCAGGAGGCGGGGGCGGACCGGCTGGTCGTCGCCGACACGGTCGGCATCATGACGCCGCTCACGTTCCGCTGGTACCTCTCCGAGTTCGTCCGCCGGGTGAAGCCGAAGGAGCTCTCCGTCCACTGCCACAACGACTTCGGCCTCGCGACGGCGAACACCCTCACCGCGGTCGAGCTCGGGGCGACCTCGCCCCACGTCTGCGTGAACGGTCTCGGCGAGCGGGCCGGCAACGCCTCTCTCGAAGAGGTCGTGGTCGGCCTCGAGCGGCTCTACGGCTACCGCACGGGCATCCGGACCGAGAAGCTCTACGAGCTGAGCCGCCTGGTCGAGGAGCTCTCGGGGGTCCCGGTCGCGCCCAACAAGGCCCTGGTCGGTTACAACGCCTTCTCCCACGAGGCGGGGATCCACGCTCACGGCGTGCTCGCCCACACCCTCACCTACGAGCCGCTCCAGCCCGAGGAGCTCGGGCGGCATCGCGCGCTCATCCTCGGAAAGCACACGGGCAAGGCGGCCCTGGTCGAGAAGCTCAAGGAGCGGGGCCTCGTCGCGAGCGACCCGCAGCTGCTCGAGCTCCTCCACCGGGTGAAGGAGGACTCCGAGCAGCGCTCGAGCGACGACATCCACCGGTTCGTCGAAGGCTACCGTCGCCGCTTTGACCGACCGGGGCTCTCCGACCCCGAGTTCTGGACGATGGTCGACCAGGTCGGCATCCGCAAGGGGGCCCCATGAGCGCTGCCCGAGGCCACGGCCTCACGCTCGCCGAGAAGGTTCTTGCGCGGGCCTCGGGGACCGAGCGGCTCGTCCCCGGGCAGATCGTCGAGGGGAACGTCGATCTTGCGATGATGCACGAGCAGGGGGCGCAAACGGTCGGGCCGTTCCACCAGATGGGCGCCGACCACGTCTGGGACCCGGACCGGGTCGTGATCGCGATCGACCACTGGGTACCGGCCTCCACCGAAGGGGCGGCGATCCTCCACCGGATCCTGCGGAAGTTCGCCGCCGAGGTGAACCTCCCGCACTTCTACGACGTCGGCCAGCACGGCATCTGCCACCAGATCCTCGCGGAGAACGGCTGGGTCGTCCCGGGCGACCTCGCGGTGGGTACCGACTCCCACACGAACATGCTGGGGGCGATGGGCGCGGTCGCGACGGGGATCGGCCCGACCGAGATGGCCGCGGTCCTGGCGCTCGGCCGCCTGTGGCTCAAGGTCCCGTCCACGATCTCGATCCGGGTGAAGGGCTCCCTCGGCGAAGGGGTGACGGCGAAGGACCTTGTCCTCCGCGTCCTCGGCGAGGTCCGGACGACCGGCGCCGCCTACCGGGCGGTCGAGTTCTCGGGGCCGACCGTCGACCGGCTCTCGATGCCCGAGCGGTTCACGATCTGCAACATGACCACGGAGATGGGGGCGAAGACCGGCATGGTCGCGCCCGACCAGACGACGTTCGATTACCTCGCGCCGATCGCCAAGCACCCGATGCACCCGCTCCGCCCCGACGCCGACGCGA
>JBAIXP010000041.1:0-6385 GCA_037916495.1 Thermoplasmata archaeon
ACGGCACGAACGCCTCGACCGACGCGTTCAACGCCACCTTCACGACCAACGGCTCGAAGATGTCGTTCGCGGTCGCGCCGGGCAACTACACCTACGTGGTGACGCACCTTCCGGGGTACACCATCAATCTCCCCTCGGGAGCGTTGGACGCCCTCGGCTCGAGCGTCCACGTCCACCTCAAGTTCACGGTGGCGAAGTTCGCGGTCACGTTCGCGGAGACCGGCCTTCCTAACGGGACCGGCTGGGCGATCACGATCGGGACCAAGACCCACGGGTCGACGCACCCGACGATCGTCTTCGACCTCCCGAACGGGACCTACAGCTATGCGATCCACCCGAAGGCCGGCTGGACGACCACGTACACGGGGACGTTCACGGTGAACGGCTCGAGCGTGAACCTCTCGGCCGTGTTCGTGCGGTACACCTACGCGGTGACGTTCACGGAGAGCGGGCTCGCGAACGGGACGAACTGGAGCGTGACGCTCGCGGGCGTCACGTTGACGGCAGCCGCCCCGAACGCGATCGTGCTCGAGAAGCCGAACGGTTCGTACTCCTTCTCGGTCGCGGCGATCACGGGCTACGCGGCCTCCCCGTCGTCCGGGACGGTCAAGGTCGCCGCGGGGGCCGCCCATGTCGCGGTCACGTTCGCACCGGTCGTACCCGTCCCCGCCGTCCCGCTCGCCTCCCTGCTCGGGTCCGGCCCGCTCGCCGCGAACCGCGCGTCCTGATCCGTCGGTTCCGCCAGCCCGACCCACTCCCGGCGTGACCGGAGGCGGAACGCCGGGGCGCCGTCTCTTCAGACGGGGGGCCAGACCCGGAAGGGGAACGCGAAGAGCGGGTGGCGGAGCAGCCCGTACGCGACGAGGTAGGCGAAGAATCCCACGAACGGTCCGCTCGCCTGGAGCGCGCTCCGAACCCAGGCCCGGGTGACCCGTCGCGCCAGGACGATCGCGCTGATCAGCGTCGGGCCCTCCACGACGGCGAGCCCGAGGCCGAAGATCACGACGCCGCTCACCCCGAGGAACGTCTCGAGCCACGGCGAGGAGACCTCGGTGCCGCCTCCGATCAGGAGCCCGAGGAGCGCGGACGTGGCGAGCACCGCCCCCGAGCGCGTGCGTTCGGCCACCAACGGTCCCTCCCTCGTTCCTCGCGGCACCGCGTCCGGCACCCGGAGCGTCGACCCCGAAGGGTTCGGTCCGGCCGGCCGTCCAGGCGGCGCGACGGGCCCGGCCCCTCCTAGCACGCGGGAGCGGAAGACCGTTCGCCCGGGCGTCCGGTGCCTTCGAGCCGGTCAAGGGCGGGAAGGGGCCGAAGGGGCGTGCGTGCGCGGGCGGGGGTCGGGCCGCGTCCTTCGGCCTACGGCGGGTCGGGCTGGGGGGGCCGGGGGGGAAGTTCCCGCGCGAGAGCTTGCGCTTTCTCGAGGGGAAGGTGGTCGTCGAACCACGGGTAGACGGTCCCCTCCTCCCGCGCGTTGTGCTCCCAGAGGACATCGACGAGCTCGAGCTCGGCCGCCTCGGTCGGGCCCCCCGGTCCCTCGAGCAGGGTTCGGATCCGGTCGAGCGCCCGTTCGATGCGGCGGTGCTCCTCGAGCAGTCGGTCGACCAGGGCCCGGTGGGAAGCCCCCGCGCCCCCGAACTCGGGGAAGAGGTCGGCCTCCTCGATCGCGATGTGGTGGCGGAGCTCGGACTCGAACCGCGCGAAACGCTCGCGGCGGAGCGCAGGCTCGGAGGCCGGGGTCCCCTGGAACTCCTCGAACTTCCGGTCGAGCTCCTCGTGGTCACCCCCGAGGATCGTTGACGGTGGGATCGTCCGTTCGTTCACTGCTTTCTCCACCGCTCCCGGAGACTTCGGATCGCCTCGGGGGAGACGCCGGGTAGAGGATTCACCGAAGGGTAGAGAACGGGTACGGTCCCCATCGCCCAGGCGAGCGCGACCGTGAGCAGGAGCCCTCCCGCCAGCGCCAGGACCGGGCCCGAGTCCGCGGTCGCGCCCGAGAGCGCGCCCGCGGCCAGGACGACCGCGCCGACCCAGAGGACCGAGAGCGACCAGCGCATCCTGCGGGTCCAGTCGTGGCTGACCCTCTGGAACGGGGCGATCATGCCGAACCACATGTAGAGGATCGTGAGCCCGGTGAAGCCGAAGACGTTCAGAAAGACGTGCACCCCGAGAGGAGCGTAGGCGGAATCGAAGACCATCCCGAGACCGACCGCGCCGCCGCCCCACAGCAGGAACACCGCGACCAGCTCGATCACGACCTCGGCGCGCCGGGTCCGCGCGCGGCCGATCAGGACGAGGACGGCGCCGGCCAGCAGCACGCCAAACGCGGCCTCGGGCAGGGCGAGGAGATCGAGCGCCCGCGCGGATTCGAGCGGCACCGCGACCATCCCGGCGGAGACCAGGGTCGCGCCGGCCATGGCGGCCCCCGCGAGGGCGGGTGCCATCCCCTTGGGAAGCTCCGCGTCGAGCGCCCTTGGCAGGAGCCGAAGGCTCACGGCGGCGATCAGGGGAAGCGCATGGCCGAGCACGAACAGGTGGACCGCCGCGATCCACCAGCCGAACCCAGGGCCGGGTCCGAAGCCGGAGAGGACGAAGAGCGCCGCGGCGGCGACCGCGGCCGACCAGGCGAACAGGAACAGTGGGACGGTCACCCGGTCCCCCGACCGCTCCTCGACGGCGGGGGTCGTCCGGGCAGGGCGCGAAAGCCCGCGGACGAGGGCCGCGACGACGAGTAGTTCCGCGGCGAGGAAGAGGAAAGCGCCGAGCACGAACACCGTTCGGCCCGTCGCTCCTGTGAGGGCGCCCGAGAGCGAGAGCCCACCCGCCACCAGGGATCCCTCGGTGAGGAGGAACGCCGTCCAGCCCGCGGATGCCGGCGGCGCCGGCCTCCGCGCGACGGTGGGGAACAGATGGAGGGCGAACCCGGACGCGGTCGTCCCGACGAACCCCAGGAGGACGAGCCAGAGGAACAGGTCCCACCGCGGTCCGAACGTCCCCACCTCCGGCCCGAGGCCGACGAGCGTCGAGGCCAGCGCGAGGTGGGCCAGAGCGGCCGTCAAGAACGGCCGCGACGCAGACGGGAAGGGCACGCCCGCGCCAGAGCACGGAGGCGTTTAGTCGCACGCCCGGGCCTTGGGCTGACCGGTGGGGACGTCCGGTTCTCCCGTCCTCACGGGTTCAAAGCCCATCCTCGGGGTGCAAGCTCAAATCTCGGGCTCCGCGTGCGGAAGACGCGACGCGATGACGGGCCCGGCGACCTCGCTCCGCATGGTTCCCACCCGGCCGGCCGAGCCGGCGGGAGCCCCCGGCCCCTCCCCGGAGGCCCGGGCGCTCCTCCTGAGCGCGTCCGCCTACCTGCTCCTCCTGGTCGTCTTCCTGATTGCGTCGGGCAGCGCAACGTTGTTGCGGGGGAGCGGCGCCGTCCCCGACCGCCTCGTCGACGTTCGCGATCTGGTGGCCCTTCTCGGTTGGGTCGGCCTCACGATCAGCGGGGTCAGCGTGATCGTGGTCCCGAGCCACTTCCGAAACCCGATCCGACCGCGGGTCCTCCCCCGTCTCCACCTCGTCCTCGCGAACACGGGCACCGTCGGCTTCTTCGTCACGTCGCTTCTCGCGCCTTCGTCCGGCCTCTCCGCCGTCTTCGTGCTCGTCCTGGCGGTCTCCTACGGTGCCTTCGCGCTCGGCGTGGTCCGAGCCCTCCTCCCCGGGTCCCGAGCCTCTCCTCCTTCCCGGACGGGGAGCTCGCCCCCCGAAGGCCGGGCCGGTACGTGACGGCGGCCTCGGGCTCGGCGGTCGGGTCGGCCCCGGCCGACGGCCCGCCCAAGCCGACGCCGCCCTCGCTGCGGATCGCGTTCTTCACCGATACGTTCTGGCCGACCCACGACGGGGTCGCCACCGTGACGGAGGCGCTCGCGGCAGCACTCGTGCGCGCCGGCCACTCCGTCACGGTCCACACGACCTCGGTCCCCGGCCGGCCGCGGAGCGAGCGGAGGGCGGACGGGGTCCGGGTCCGCCGCCACGCCTCGGTCCCCGCCCCGAGCTACCCGCAGTACCGCATCGCGGCCTTCCCGTACGGTCCGGTCGCCTCCCCGGGCTTTGGCCACCGGTTCGACCTCGTTCACGTCCACACGCCCGGCTTCGTCGGGCTCGCAGGCTGGATGGCAGCGCGCCGTCATCGCCTTCCGCTGGTCGCGACCTACCACACCCATCTCGAGGGGATGCTCTCGGGCGCCGGGGGGAGCCGGGGACGACAGCGGTTCTACCGCGCGTGGAGCCGGTTCGCCGTCGAGATCTGCCGTGGGAGCGATCTTGCGACCGCTCCGAGCGAACACGCCCTCCGAGTCGTCGCCGACGGCCAAGGTACGGGTCGGCCGCGCGCGGCGCGCGTGGTCGCGAACGGCGTGGACACCCGGCGGTTCCGCCCCGACGCCCCGGGGCCGGACTGGAAGCGCCGGCTGGGCGCCGGATCGTCTCCTCTCGTCACCTTCCTGGGGCGCTGGACGCGGGACAAAGGGGTCGAGCGGTTCCTCTCCGCTCTCGAAGACTGGGAGACGGACATCCCGTTCGTGGGGGTCGTCGCGGGAGAAGGTCCCCTCGCACCGGTGTTGCGCGAGCGGTTGAAGACCTCCGAGAGGTTCCGCGATCGCCTCCGTGACGTCGGCCCCGTCCGAGAGGAGGAGAAGCCGTCGCTCCTCGCCCAGAGCCACGTGTTCGTGCTGCCGTCGCTCTCGGACACCTCCTCGGTCGCGCTCTTAGAAGCGATGGCCTCGGGGGCCGCGTGTGTCGTGACCTCCTCGGGGGGTCCCGCCGAGATCGCCCGAAGCTCGGGTGCCGCGACGATCGTCGACCCACTCGACCGCTCCCAGATCCGAGCGGCGGTGGAACGGTACCTTCGCGATCCAGAGCTCGCGCGCGAGCACGGGCGCGCGGCCCGCGCCTGGGTCGAAGCGAACGCCTCGGTCGACCAGGTCGCCCGCGAGCTCGTCCTCTGCTACCGCGCGACGATGGCCCGCTCGATTCCCGTGGACGCCTGACGCTCCCGCGGGCCGGTCGACGAGCTCCGGGCCCAGCTCGACCGAGCGACCCCTCTCTCGGGTCGTCGCAAGAAGACTCTTCGGCTTTCCCCGGGGACAAAGGGACCCCCGGGGGGAACTTCCCCCGGGGGCCGGGAAGGGGTTGGCAGGCTGTCGTGTGGCGGAGCGACCTGTCCGGTCTACTTCTCCCCGGAGGACGGGGCCCCCTCCCCCTTCGGCGGACGGGTCTTGCGCAGGAGCGCCACGAGGGCGACCACGCCGAGACCGGCCGCGAACGAGCCCGCGAGGCCAACCGCCGGTCCGGGCATCGGGACGGAGAAGACCGTCGCCGGGTCCGCGGAGCCGGGGCTGAACGCGTTCACGCTCGAGACCGTCGACGAACCGCTCACGCTGTTCGAGAACGTGTACGTCTGCGGGTTCCCGATCACCACGGCGGGGTTCGTCACCAGCTGAGCGCACGGTCCACTGTTCGGTGGGCTCGGGCAGGTGGCCGTCCCGTTGGCGACCTCGTGGAACATCGCCCCCTTGAGCCCGTAGGACAGGTGGATCGCGAACCACAGCAGGTTGCCCGGGGCGATCGACGGTCCGGTGAGCCGGAACGTGATCGTCACGGTCGACCCGAGGTTCTGCGGGCTGTAGGCCGACAGTCCGAAGGTCGCGTTGGTGATCGCGAACTCCCCGTTGACGTTCGAGCTCGGCGGCGACGACGGGCACGCCGGGGTCGGCTGGTTCAGGAACACCTGGCTCGGCATCGCTCCCGTGGTCACGAACGGGTACGGGATGGTGATCGTGACCGTGCCGTTGGTGGCAAGTCCCGCGGTCGTGAAGACATTGTAGTAGAACTGGCCCGGGTTCGTCGACTTGAGCTGGAACGCCCCCGGGGCGTGGCCGTTGTAGATGATGCGGAACTGCTCGCCCGGCAGAGGACAGAAGTTCGTGTCGGTCACGCCTCCCTCGGTGGGGTGCGTGATCTCCACGGTCGCGTTGTCCTCGGCCGTGACGTTGTGGTGGAAGGTGTCCGTCCCGTTGCCGATGGCCGTGTCGTTCGAGAAGTTCGCCGTTGTTCCCGCCGGGATGTTGTAGCTTCCCGTGCAGTTCGTCGAGGCGCCCGGAGCGAGGGTGGTCGCGGCGCAGACGAGCTCGCCGGCCAGGGAGTCGATCACCGTGACGTTGAACAACGTCACGTCCCCGGTGTTGAGCACGGTCACGGTCACATCGATCGTGTTGTTGACCGAGCTCGAGACGACCGTCGGGCTCACCGCCTTCGTCACCTCGATCGCCGGGTGGACGATCGTCACGCTCGCCGAATCCTCCGCCGAGACGTTGTCGCCGAGGAGGTCCGAGCCGTTCGCGAC
>JBAIXP010000042.1:0-41932 GCA_037916495.1 Thermoplasmata archaeon
GCGGACGGCTACGCCTACATCGTCGACCGGAAGAAGGACATGATCAACGTCGGGGGCCTCAAGGTCTACCCACGGGAGGTCGAGGACGTTCTCCGCGAGCACCCGGGCGTCGAGGACGCCGCCGTGATCGGCGTGGCCGACCCGGCGCACGGGGAGGTCCCCCGCGCGTTCGTCGTCGTGCGGGCCGGGGCCTCGCCGAAGGGCGAGGAGCTCATCGAGTTCGTCCGTGCGCGCATCGCCCACTACAAAGCCCCCCGGTCGATCGTCTTCCGCGACAGCCTCCCGCGCTCCGGGGTCCAGAAGGTGCTGCGGCGGGCGCTGCGCGAAGGGCCCGACGGCGGCGTGCCCGCGCCGGGCGACGGAGCCCGCTAGAGCCCCCGCAGGAGGATGTCGCGCGCGACGACGAGGCGCTGGATCTCGTTCGTCCCCTCGAAGATCTCGCTGATCCGGGCGTCCCGGTACGCCCGTTCGATCGGCGTGCCCCGGATGTAGCCAAGGCCCCCGTGGAGCTGGAGCGCCTGGTCGATCACGTCGCTCGCCCACTCCGAGGCGAGGCACTTCACCGTGGACGCCTCGCGGGTCTTCTCGGCGCGCTCGGTACGGCCCCAGGCCGACGGGTCCGTCCCCATCCGGTCCTGCCGCGCCGCCGCCTGGAAGACGAGGTAGCGGAGCGCGTGCACCTTCATCGCCATGTCCGCGAGCTTGAACTGGACGACCTCGTGCTCGGCGATCGGACGGCCGAACTGCGTGCGCTGCTTGGCGTAGTCGAGCGCCCACGTCGTCGCCGCCTCCATCGCGCCGAGGGAGGCGGCGCCGAGCGAGACGCGCCCGACGTCGAGGGTCGTCATTGCGACCGAGAACCCTTTGCCCTCCTCGCCGAGGAGCCTCTCGCGGCCGAGCGGGACGTGGTCGAGGACGAGCTCGGCGGTCGAGGTCCCGTGGAGGCCCATCTTCTTCTCGCACCGACCGACCGAGAAACCTCGGTCCCCCCGGTCAAGGAGGAAGGCGCTCACCCCGTGGCCCGGCGCCGCGTCGGGCTCGGTCGAGGCGAAGACGACGATCGTGTCGGCCTCGTTGCCGTTCGAGACGTAGAGCTTCGAGCCGGTGAGCACCCAGCCGTCCTTCTCCTTCTCCGCGCGCGTCCGGAGCGCTCCCGAGTCGCTTCCCGAGCCGGGCTCCGTGAGGCTGAAGGCAAGGAGCTTCTCCCCGCGGGCGGCCGGCACGAGCCACCGTCGCTTCTGTTCCTCGGTGCCGAAGTAAAGGAGCGGGGTCGTCCCGAGCGAGGTGTGCGCCCCGACGATCGTCGCGTGGGAGGCGTCGACCTTCCCGAGCTCCTCGAGGAAGATCGCGTAGCCGACCTTGCCGAGGCCGAGGCCCCCGTACGCCTCGGGGACCGGCACGCCGAAGTACCCTTCCCCCTGCATCCGTTTGACGGTCGCGGCGGGGAAGCTCTCCTCCTCGTCCATGCGGGCGAGCACCGGCTCGACCTCGCGCGAAAGGAAGGTGCGGACCGCCTGGCGGAACGCCTCCTGGTCGGTGGTGAACCCGAACTCGATCGTCACGGCGGTCACTTCCCCGTGAAGCGCGGCGGGCGCCGCTCGGCGAAGGCGCGGAGCCCCTCGGCGAGGTCGCTCGACGGGAGGATCTCGCGCGTCACGAGGTCCGCCTCGAGCGCGAGACCGAGGTGGAGCGGGAGCGACGCGCCGCCGCGGACCGCCTGCTTGACCGCACGGACCGCACGCGGGGCCCGTTGCCCGATCGTGTGGGCCAGGTCCCGCGCGGCGCGCAGCTCCTGACCGCCCGGCACCGTCCGATTCACCAGCCCGAGCCTCAGGGCCTCCGCGGAGGAGACGAGCGCGCCCGTCATGCAAAGCTCCTCCGCCTTCGCGGGGCCCAAGAGCCGCGCGAGCCGCTGCGTCCCGCCCCACGCGGGCATCAGGCCGTGCTGGACCTCGGGGGCGCCGAACTTCGCCGAGTCGTCGGCGATCCGAAAGTCGCAGGCGAGCGCGAGCTCGAGCCCCCCTCCGACCGCAAGGCCGTGCACGGCCGCGACCGAAGGGAACGGCAGCTCGGCGAGCCGCTGGAAGACCGACTGGCCCCGGCGGACGACCTTCGGCGCCGCGGCCGGGTCGAGGGTGGCGAGCTCCTTGAGGTCGGCCCCCGCGCTGAACTGGGGTCCCTCCGCCGACACGACCAGGCAGCGCGCGTCGGCGTCCTGCTCGAGCTCGGCGAGCGCACGGTCGAGCTCGTCGAGAACGGCGGTCGAGAGCGCGTTCACGGGAGGATGGGCCAGTACGAAGGAGACGACACCGTCCTCTTCGCGGGACCGGCGCACCAAGGCCGCCGCGGGCTCGGTCGGCACGCGCCGGCAGGCGCGAACCGGCACTTAACGGAGCGTTAGGCCCGCGGAGCGGTCGAAGCGTGGGGCGGACGTTAGGTACCGGTCCGGCTCGTTGCCGCCGTGGTCCGCCGCGAGCTGCTCGCGCTCTCGCTCTACTCGCTCCTCGCGAGCAACCGCGGGGGCCTGTTCGTCGTCTTCCTCCCGCTCTACCTGGTCGAGGTGAAGGGCGCGAGCGTCCCCGCGGCGCTCACGATCCTGTCGCTCGCCTACGTTCCGGCGAGCCTGCTCGGGCCGTGGGTCGGCCGCCTCTCCGACAAGGCAGGCCGGCGGCGGCCGTTCCTTTTGGTCGGCGAGGCGACCGCGCTCCCGCTCTTCCTTTCGATCGTCTTCGCTCCAGGCTACGTCCTCGCGGGCGCCCTCTTCGTCGCCGCGGAGCTCGCGCTCGCGATCGGCGGGCCGGCCTACACCGCGTTCGTCGCCGACGTGACGCGGTCGAACGAGCGGGGCTTTGGCTACGGGCTCTTGAACGCCACCTCGAGCGCGGGCGGGGTGGCGGGGTTCCTCGCGGCGGGCGTCCTCGTGGTGTTCTTCGGTCTCTCGGTCCTCATCCCGTTCGTCGTCGCGGTGATGGTCGGCACCCTCTCGGTGGTCGTCTTCCTCGTTCCGGACCTTACCGTCACGGGCACCTCCGGGGCGCGTCGGTCGTTCCGGGAGATGAAGCCGGTCCTCTCGTTCTCCGTCGCGGTGTCGATCCGGGCGATCGGCAGCGGCGCGATCGGCACCTACGCCGGCTACTACGCGGCGACCCTCGGCGCGAACGGTTTCGAGGTCGGCCTGGTCGCGATCTCGGGCCTCGTCACCGGGGCGCTCGTCTCCCTTCCGTTCGGCCGGTGGCTCGACCGCCGCGGGGAGATCCGCGGGATCTTCTACGGCACCCTGCTCTCGCTGGTCGCGATCGGGTTCTTTGCGTTCGCGAGCCACTGGCTCGAGATCGTCCCGGCCCAGGCCGCCCGCATGGCCGGGCTCGCCCTGGTGGGGCCCGGCATGCAGGCGTGGGTCACGCGCACCGCGCCCGCCGGCCAGCGCGCGGAGGCGCTCGGGGTCTTCTCGTTCGTCAACTCGACGCTCTGGAGCGTTGGCCCGCTCATCGGGGCCGTCTTCTTTGCCCTCGCCGGGACCCCGGGGCTCCTTGCGATGGCGCTCGGCACGACGGTGATCTCGCTCGGGCTCATGGAGTGGCTCTACGGGGAGATGGGCCTCGGCGCGCGCCTCCGTCGGTCCCCGCCCGCCGGCGCCTCGTGAGCCGTTAGGCCACCGTCTTATACCGTGCCGCGGGTTCGCCGCCCGTGCCGCGCCCGACGGTCTTCGCCGACGCCCAGTCGGAGCTCGCGGACGCCGAGTTCGTCTTCCTGGGCGTACCGTTCGACCGGACGACGTCGTTCCGGCCCGGAGCCCGCTTTGGCCCGGATTCCATCCGCCAGCACTCCTGGAACTTCGAGTCCTACGACCTCGAGACCGGGATCGACCTCGGGGAGGCCCGCATCCACGACCTGGGGAACACCGAGGAGTTCGGTTCGGCCGAGGAGATGGCCCGCTCGGTGCGCGACGAGCTGAAGCCGATCTACCGCGACGGCAAGATCCCGATCGTGCTCGGCGGCGACCACGCCTGCGCCCCTCCGAGCGTGGAGGCCTACCCCGACGACGCCCCTTCGCTCGGCGTGCTCTACCTGGACGCGCACATGGACTTCCGCGGGACCTACCTCGGCGACGCGCGGAGCCACGCCTGCTCCTCCCGGCGCATGCTCGAGAAGGTCGGCGCCCGCAACATCGTCGTCCTCGGGGTCCGCTCGGTCTCCAAGGAGGAGATCGACGACAACCGCTCCCTCGGCATGTCGTTCGTGACGGCGCACGAGATCGCCCGCGACGGGATCCAGGCGTCGGTCCAGCGGGCGCTCAACATGCTGAAGACCGAGCGGCTCTACATCACCCTCGACATCGACGCGATCGACCCGGCGTACGCGGGCGGCACCGGCACGCCCGAGCCGTTCGGGCTCACGCCGCGGGACGTGAAGTTCATCATCGACCAGGCGGCCCCGCGGCTTGCGGGGATGGACATCATGGAGGTCTCGCCCCTCTTCGAGCACGGCAACACGAGCGCGCTGGCCGCGCGGCTCGCCCGCGAGGCGATCGTCCGCGTTCTGCACGCCCGCAAGGGCCACTAGCGAGCCGGCCGTGAGCGGTCCCGAGCCGTCCGGATCGCCCCGCCTCGCGTCGCGCGGGGCCGAGGCCTCGGTCCGTTCGGTCGACTGGTGGGGGTTCCCCGCCGTCGTCAAGGAACGGGAGGCGAAGGGCTACCGGCCGAAACCGCTCGACGAGCGCCTGCGACGCGAGCGCACGCGCACCGAGGTCCGGCTCCTGGTCGAGGCGCGCAAGCTCGGGGTGAGGACCCCGCTCGTCTACGACGTCGACCTCGAGAAGCACCGGCTCATCCTCGAGGAGCTCCCCGGGCCCACCCTTCGGGCCCTGCTCGAGGACCCGAACGCTCCCGCCGAGGACGTCGCGCGCGCGGTCCGCGCCTTCGGCGCGACGCTCGGCCGGCTGCACGCGGGCGGGATCGCGCACGGCGACCTCACGAGCTCGAACGTGATCTTCCCGGACGGTCCGAACGGTCCTCCCGCCTTCCTCGACCTGTCGATGGGCACGCGCAACCCGGGGCTCGAAGAGCTCGGGATCGACCTCCATCTCGTGGAGGAGGACCTCAAGGCGCTGAGCGCGAAGGCCCCCGCGCTCGTGAGAGAGTTCCACGCAGGGTACCGCGAGGGCCACCCGACCGGCGCGAAGGACGTCTTGGCCCGCGCGAAGGCGATCCGCGGGCGCGTGCGCTACGCCTAGCCCGTCAGTCGCTCGGCTGCACCCGGGCGAGCCCTTGGACGAGCGCGGCGGGGAGCTCGTCGAGCAGATCGGTGGCGACGAGGCCGAAGCCGTTCCGCGAGGCGGCGAGGATGCCCGCCTCGCCGGCCCAGTAGCTCGCGAGGCGCGCGGCGGGCACCGGGTCGAGCCCGCTCCCGAGCGCCGCGACGAGCACCCCCGCGAGGACATCCCCGGCGCCGGCGACCGTCATCGCCGGGTGGTGGTGGTGGTTCTCGACCGTGAGCTCACCGTCCGAGATGATGTCGGGGTCGCCCTTCGCGAGGACCGTGAGCCCGCGCTCGAACGCTCCCCGCTCGACCGCGCGTCGCGCCTCGGCGTGGTCGAGGGTCTGCCCCTCGGCGAAGAGGCGGGCGAACTCGCCCGCGTTGGGCGTCGCGACCACCGGGGCGGTCCGGTCGCGGCGCGCGGCGGGGCGCTCGGCGGGCACCGCGGCCAGCGCGTCGGCGTCCACGACCAGGGGGTACTTCCCGGCGAGCTCCCGGTAGAGCGCCCCGAGGGCCTCGAGGGTCTCGGGGGCGGCGCCGGCCCCCATCCCGAGGGCGACCGCCGCGGGCGGACTCGCGTCGAGCGTGCCGACGATCTCGGGCACGTCGGCAAGCTGGAACGCCCCGTTCCCCGCCGTCCGTACGACCAGGTTCGGGGAGAACCCCTGCACCCGGGCGGCGGCGCCGTGGGGAGCGAAGACGGTCGCTCGCTCCGCACCCGCCCGCAAGGCGGCGAGGGCGGCGAGCGCGGGCGCCCCCGCGTACGGTCCCCCTCCGATCACCACGATACGGCTCGAGCGTCCCTCGTAGCCGCGGCGCGGGCCCCGGCGGAACGCGGCGAACTCTCCCGGGCCGGTGCGGCGCCAGGCCTCCTCGGGGATGCCGATCTCGCGGACGACGACCTCGCCGGCCGTGCGCGGCTCCATCTCCCGCTTGAGGGCGGTGAGCGCGACCGTCCAGGTCGCGCGGACGCCGTCCGGGTCCCGGGTGCCGGTCGGAAGGTCGATGGAGAGCACAGGGGCGCCGCTCGCCCGAACCGCCCGGGCGGCCTCGCGGACGGGGGAGCGGAGCCGCTCGGCCTGCCCGGTCCCGAGAAGGGCGTCGATAACGAGCGGCAGCTCAGCAAGGTCGGCTGAGGACGGAACCCCCTCGTGCACGGTACCGGCGCGCGCGAACCTCTCGAAGCACCGGCGCGCGGCGCGCGAGCGAATCTCGGACGGCGGCCGGACGAGCCAGACCTCCGGTTGGTAGCCCCACTCGCCGAGGTAGTAGGCCGCGCACGTCCCGTCGCCGCCGTTGTTGCCGGAGGAGGCGACGACCCCCACGCGCGCGGGCGGGGCGGGGAGGTGGCGGGCCGCCTCCTCGGCGACGACCCGGCCCGCGCTCTCCATGAGCGTATCGAGCGAGACGCCGAGCGCGACCGCGTTCTGCTCGACGACGACCATCTCCCCGTAGGAGAGCGGGCGGGTCGAGGCGGCCCACATGGAGCGACTAGGAGGGAGGGGATCCCTCGGCCGGCGACTCGATCGAGGCGAACAGGTTCATCGACTCCGGAAGGAGGTTACGCCGCGAGAGGTACTGCGCCTGCGTCCGGCTATAGCGGAAGAGGATGTCCGCCTTCCCTTCCTGGAAGCCCCACGGCCGCACAATGAGAAGGTCGCCCTCGCGGATCCACATCTTCTTCTTCATCTTCCCCGTGATCCGACCCATCCGCGAGATGTTGTCCTCGCACATCACGCGGATCCGGGCGGCGCCCAGGAGCTGACTCGCGATCCCGAACACTTCCCCGCGGTTGCGCCGCGGCAGCGGAAGCCGACCGAGGTCCTCGCCACCTTCCAAGACCTCGACCGTCGGGGGGGCCTCCTCCGCCGGGGGGGCCGGAGGGTGCTGCTCCTCGGGGGGCGGGGCTCCGCTCACGCGCGTGCGAGCCGAGCGCACTATTTCAAGACGGGGGCGCCCGGCGGGGGAAGACGCGGAGCGGGTTCTCCGAGAGAATCCGCTCCGTGACCTCCGTGCCGAGGCCGAGGGCCCGGAACGCGTCGACGTTCGCGCGGATGTCGCGCACGCCCGGGCCGGGCCAGTCGGTGCCGAAGAGGACCTTGTCGGAGATCTTCGCGAGCTGCGGGAAGTAGTCGAGGAGCCGCGCCGGGGGGACGCCCGAGACCTCGAGCCAGACGTTCGGGAACCGTCGAGCGAGGAAGACGGCCGTCTCGGTCCAGATCGGGCGGCCGCCGTGCGCGAGCACGATCGTGAGGTCGGGGAAGTCGAGCGCCACGTCCTCGACGAACATCGGGTCGGCGAACCGGTTGCGGGCTCGCGGGAAGATCGACGTTCCCGTATGGAAAACGATCGGGAGCCTCGCGCGCTCGCACGAGGAATAGACCGCCCGCAGCTGGGGGAAGCTCCCGTCAACGTAGCCGTCCGGCCGGAACAGCTGGTGGGGCGGGTGGAGCTTGAGCGCACGGAGCCCGAGGTCCCGGACCAAATGGTCGATCTCCTTCGCCGGGTCGGGGTGGTCGGGGCGGATCCCGCCCGTGGCGAGGAGCCGCTCGGGGTCGGCGGAGGCGTACTCGCTCGCGAACGAGTTCGCCGCCTCGGTGTAGCCGATCACCTCGGGGGCGACGTAGTTCACGAGGACCGCGCGCTCGACGCCGCACCGGTCGAGGTAGTCGAGGAAGGCGCGGGCGTCCTTCACGAACCGGCCGGTCTCGGGGTTGACGTGGCCGAGCAGACGGACCGCGTCCGGGCGCATCTCCCAGATGGGGTTGATGTGCACGTGGCAGTCGGTGACGCCGGCCAACGCCCGGGACCTCGCGACCCCGAGCCGTGGGGGCTTAAGAGCGGCCGCCGGGCCTGCTCGAGCGGCCTCGCCGCGGGGGCTCCGGGAGGCTCTGCGGCGCCCGGCCGTAAGGGCTCGAGCTAATCTGCTCCCGAAGGCCCTCCTACCGAGATCAACATGGCGCACGCATGCCCATCCTGCGGGACTCCGTCCGAGTTTACGTCCGAATCCGTCCGCGTCCTGCGCGGCACCTGCGGGTCCTGCGGGGGCACCTTCACGATCCTTGAGGGGACCGTTCCCTCGGCGGGCGTGCCCGCCCCCGCGTCGGAAGGAGCGTCCGCGGCGGAAGCGGCCCCCGAGGGGGCACCGGCGATTGAGTCTTCCCTTTCCTGCAACAGCTGCGGCGACGATCTCGTCCTGCGCGCCACATCCCCGTCCACGCTCGAGGCGACCTGCTCGGGGTGCGGGGAGGTCGTCCGGTACGCCGTCCAGCGGGCCCGTCGGTGGGAGGGCGAGGAGCGGCCCCCCCGCGAGGAACGCTACCCGCGGCGGACGGAACGCGGTCCAGGCGGCCCCTCCGCGGCCCGCCCGTGCCGCGAGTGCGGAGGTCCTCTTTCGTTCACCACCGACGAGGAGGGGACGGTGACCGGGCAGTGCGCCTCGTGCGGCAACCGGTTCACCCTGCCCGCCCGGCGGGAGGGCGGCCGCGGTCCTCCCCGGGGCGGCGGCGGGTTCCGGGGCGGGGGTGGGTTCCGCGGCGGGCCTCCCAGCCGCGGCCGCGGGTTCGGCCGTCCGCGCCCGTGGGGGGATCGCGCGGGTGGAGAACGCCGGTCGAGCGGGGGCCCTCGTTCGGAGGGCCGCTACCCGAAGCGGTTCGGGGGCCCCGAAGAGGGCCGGGAGAACCGTCGGGAGCGCCGGCGCAAGAAGTTCTCCGACGCGTGAGCCGCGGGCCGGCGTGAGCCCCGGCCGGTCCCGTCCGGACCAAACGAGGATTTATCTCGGGCTCCGGAGGTCGAGGGGCGATGGCGACCCCCTGGGCCTCGAAGCGGCTGCCCAAGATGCTGCGGGCGACCTACCTTGCCGACCAGGAGTTCCTGCTCGAGGAGACGCGGGCGTCGAAGTTCCTCTACTTCCCCGGTCCGGTCCTCTGGACGGCGATCTTCGCGGTCCTCGCCTACCTTACGTTCGCCCCGAGCCGGCACCTCCCCGACTTCGGCTACTACACCCAAGGCGTGGACCTGATCGCCTCCTACCTTCCCTGGGCCGTCGACACGGTCCGGTTCTGGCTGACCGCCTTCTTCGCGCTCCTCGCCCTGGTCGGGTTCCTCTGGATCGCCGTGCGCTACGTCCGCTGGGTCCGCACCGTCTACGCCGTCACGAACCGCCGCGTGATCGTCCAGCGCGGGATCGTCGAGCGCGACTTTGACGAGATCCCCGTGACGCAGGTCCGCGGGGTCGACGTCCATCAGTCGATCGGGCAACGCTTCCTCGGCTACGGCACGGTGCGCGTGAGCTCGGAAGGCGGGTCGAGCCACCTCGGCAACGAGGATTGGAAGGGGATCCCGAAGCCGTTCAAGTTCCAGAAGCTGGTCGAGGACGCCACCGTGGCCATCCAATCCGCCGGAACCGCCCCCGCGACGGCGACCGGGGCCCGCTAGGGGCTCGGCCCGAGCCGTCCGGGCCGGGCGGCGCGCACCGTTAAATCAAAACCGCCCCGTCCGACCCGCCGGCGATGGCCGACGACTTCGATGCGATCGTGGTCGGCGCCGGCATGGCGGGCTCGGCGGCGGCGATCCGCCTCGCCCAGGGAGGCGCGAACGTCCTCCTGGTCGAGCGGGGGGCGGAGCCCGGGGCGAAGAACCTCTCGGGCGGCATCCTCTGGGGGAACGACCTCGCGGCCATCCTCCCCCGCTGGACGGAGGAGATGCCCCTCGAGCGGCACATCGTCCGCAAGCGCTTCGGGGTCCTGACCCCCGAGAGCGCGGTCTCCTTCGATTTCGAGGACGACGGATGGCGGAAAAAGCCGTACGTCGCCCACTCGGTGCTTCGGGCGAGGACCGACCCGTGGCTCGTCCGAGAGGCCGAAGCGGCCGGGGCGACCGTCGTCTCCTCGGTGCCCGTGGAGCGGCTCGCCTGGGAGGGGTCGAAGGTGCGTGGGGTCGTCCAGGGCGGGGAGACGATGAGCGCCCCCGTGACGATCGTCGCCGACGGCGCGAACTCGCGCCTCGCGCTCGGCACCCCGATCCGGCCCGACCCCCGGCTCTCCGAGGAGGCGACCGAGCTCGGGGTGAAGGAGGTCTACCGGCTCGACGCGAAGGTCATCGAGGAGCGGTTCGGCCTGCGCCCGGGAGAGGGCCACGCGGAGGAGTGGGTCCTCGGGATCTACCCGAAGGGGGTGATGGCCGGAGGGTTCCTCTACACCAACCAGGACACCCTCTCGCTCGGCGTCATCGTGCGCTTGAGCTCGCTGTTCGAGGCGAAGGTCCCCGCGCACGACCTCGTGGAGACGTTGAAGCAGCACCCGACGATCCACCGCCGGATCGAGGGGGCCGAGCTGGTCGAGTACGGCGCGAAGCTCATCAGCTCGGGCTGGGCGAGCCGCCCGGCGGCGTTCCATGGCGACGGCTGGATGGTCGCCGGCGACGCCGCGGGGTTCGTCTTCTCGAACGGGATCGTGATCCAGGGGATGAACTACGCGCTGCGGACGGGGCTCGAGGCGGCCGAGACGGCGCTCGCCGCGCGGACCGCGCACGACGCCTCCGCTGCCCGCCTCGCCGACTACGACCGCCGGCTCGCGGCGCGGGGGATCCTTTCCGACTTCCGCGACTTCGCCTCGATGGACCGGGTGAAGTGGAACCCGCGGTTCTACACCGCCTATCCAAAGTTCGCGACCGAGCTGTTCCGGGGGCTCCTCGGCGGGGCGGATGGCCCCAAGCAGCCGGTCCGCCGGCTCGTGCGTCGGGCGCAGCGGGCGGCGGGGATCTCCTCGACGACCGCGCTCCTGGACGCGGTCGACCTCGTCCGGGACCTGTAGGCCCGGCGCGGGCTCTTGCGGCGGGGCTCAGCCGGCCCGAACGCGCCGGATCTCCTTCGTGAGGGCCGGCACGAGGGCGAACAGGTCGCCCACGACCCCGTAGTCGGCGACCCGGAAGATTGGCGCGCTCGGGTCGCTGTTGATCGCGACGATAACGCGCGAGCTCACCATCCCTACCAGGTGCTGGATCGCCCCCGAGATGCCGACCGCGACGTAGAGCTGCGGGGAGACGGATTTCCCCGTCTGGCCGACCTGGTAGGAAGTAGGACGCCAGCCGGCGTCCGTAACGGCGCGCGACGCGCCGACCGCGGCGCCGAGCGCCCCGGCGAGCTCCTCGACCAGGACGAAATTCTCGGGAGCGCGGAGGCCCCGTCCTCCCGAGACGACGATCGCCGCGTCGCCGAGCGACGGGCCCTGGGCGCTCGCGCCGGCTTCAAAGCCCTTCTTCTCGGCGGCGAAGAACGACGGGGGAACCTCGAACGGAGGCGTCGGCACGACCTCGAGCGGGACCGCCGCGAGCGCGAGGGGAGGGAACGTGTGCGGACGGACCGAGACGACCGCGCGACCCCCTTCGAGCCGCCGGGACTCGGTCGCTCGCCCTCCGAAAACCGGCCGCCGTACCTCGACCGCCCCGTCCTTCGCGGCGAGTTCGGTGACGCCGTTCGCGGCGGCCGCCTCCCACGCGGCGGCGGCCGCGCCCACCAACTCCCTGCCGAAGTTGGTGCCGCCGGCCACCACGACGTGCGCGCCCGCGCCGTTCGCGCTCGCCGCGATCGGGCGCGCGAGCGCGGCCGGGGGTGCGCGGTCGAAGCGAGGGTCCTCGAGGAGGATCGCCCGCGCAAGGCCCTTTGCCGCGAGGGCCGAGGCGAGCGCCCGGGCGGACGACCCCGCGGTGAGGACGACGACATCGTGCGCCGCGCCCGCGAGCGCGACGGCGACCGACGCCGCCTCGAGCGTCGCCGCGCTCGGAGCGCCGTCGGACGGTTCGGCGACCAGGAGGACGGCCGGGCTCACGGGAAGACCTTCGCCTCCTCGCGCAGAACCTTCACGAGCTTCTGCGCGGCCTCCTCCGGGGTCTGGTACTCGAGGATCTTCGCACCCGTGCGGGGAGGGGGCAGTGCGAAGCTCGCCCCCACGCTCGTCGCGGCCGCCGACGCGCCCGACGTGCCGTCCAAGTGCTCGACCGCGGCCTTGCGCGACTTGAGGATCGCCGGGAGCTTCGCCGTCCGAGGGTCGTTCCAGGCCTGCTGGAGCGCGATCGCGAGCGGGAGCGGCGCCTCCCAGAGCTCGTCGCCCTTCTCGACCGACCGACGGAAGCGGACCTTTTGGGCGCCCGCTTCGGTCCTGAGGTCGGTCACGAACCCGAAGAACGGGAGCCCCAAGAGCTCGCTGACGGCGGCCCCGACCAGCCCCTCCTCGTCGTCCCCCGCGTGCTTGCCGAACAGAAGAAGGTCGACCTTGCGCCCGCGGAGCGCCGCGGCGAGCGCCCGGGCGACCCCGAGGGGGTCGGCGAACGAGCCGAGGGGGGGCGCGTCCACGCACACCGCGCGGTCGCAGCCGAGCGCGAGCGCCGCGCGGAGCACCTCCTCGCTCCGGGCCGGGGGCCCGAGCGAGATCGCGTGGACGTTGGACCCCGGGTTCGCCTCCTTGAGCAGGAGCGCTTGCTCCACCGCGGACTCGTCGTAGCCCGCGAGAACGAACTTGACCCCCTCGGTCTCGAACGTCGACCCGTCCGCGCTCGCGCGCAGGCGCGCTTCCGCCTCGGGGACCGGCTTTACCGCGACGAAGATCTCCACGGCCTGCTCCCGGCGACCTAGCTGTAGCCGCGCAGGAGCTCGCGCGCGATGACCGTCCGCTGGATCTCGTTCGCGCCCTCGTAGATCTGGGTGAGCTTCGCGTCCCGGAGGAGCTTCTCGACCGGGTACTCTTTCATGTAACCGTAGCCGCCGAACGTCTGGATCGCCTCGTCCGCGACCTGGAGCGCCGAGTCCGAGGCGAAGCACTTCGCGATCGACGACTCGAGCGTGCCCTTCGCTCCGCCGTCGATCGTCCAGGCCGCGTGCCAGGTGAGAAGTCGGGAAGCGTGGACGAGCTGGGCCATGTTCGCGAGCTTGATCTGGATTGCCTGGTGCTGCGCGATCGGCTTTCCGAACGTCTCGCGCTGGAGGGCGTAGCGCGCGGCGTGGTCGAGCGCCGCCTGGGCAATCCCCGTGGCGAGGGCCCCGATCGGGGTTCGGGTCTGGTCGAGGGTGCGCATCGCGATCGAGAACCCGTCCCCCTCCTCGCCGAGCCGATCGGCGACGGGGACCTTCACGCCCTCGAACCGGACGGTGCTGGTCGCCGAGGCGCGGTGGCCCATCTTCTCCTCGTCCTTCCCCGGGGTCACCCCCGCGGTGCTCCGAGGCACGACGAACGCGCTGATCCCGTGGTGCTTCTTCGCCGGGTCGACGCTCGCGAAGACCGTGTAGAGGGAGGCGTGGGGGGCGTTCGTGATGAAGCACTTCTCGCCGTCGAGAACGTAGTGGTCGCCCTCGCGGCGCGCGCGGGTCTTGAGCGCGCCCGCGTCGCTCCCGCCGGACGGCTCGGTGAGACAGAACGACGCGAGGTGGTAGCTCGCGCAGAACGGCTCGAGGAACCGCTTCTTCTGCTCCGGGGAACCGCCCAAGAGGATCGGCTCGAGCGCGAGACAGTTCGCGATGATCGAGGTCGTCATCCCGCCGCAGGCGTAGGCGAGCTCCTCGACCAGAAGGCACTGCTCGAAGAGCGTGAGGCCGCTGCCGCCGAACTCGGTCGGAACGTTGAGGTTCATCAAGCCGAGCTCGTAGGCCTTCTTGTAGATCTCCTCGGGAAACCGCGGGGTCTTGTCGCACTCGGCCGCGTGCGGCGCCATCTCGGTCCGCGCGAACTTCCGGGCCATGTCCCGGAGGCTTTCTGCCTCGGAGGAGAGCGCGAAATCGACCATCGGTACCGGGCGCGCGTGCGACCGGAACCCGCTATATCACGGCTTGGGTCGGCGAGGCCGTGGGGGCTCGATCCGGGGGGCGGCGCCGCCGCGAGGGACGGGTCCACCGCGTCGGAGAGTACGCCCGGCTCGACCGCCACCGCCCCACGCGGGTCGGGCTCCCCGAGGTTGTTCTCGCCGAAGGAAAGACCGTCGCGCACCTGGTCGGGATCGTGAGGAGCCTCGCCGGGGCTGGTGGCGGCGCCCTCGTCTCCCGGCCGAGCGCGCCGCAGCGGGCCGCGCTCGAGCGGCTCCGCCGGGACGGGGTGCAGGTGCGCGCTCTCGCCGGAGGTCGGCTCTACCGGCTCGAAGGTCCCCTCGGGGTCCGCTTAGGCCCGGGGACTGTCGCGCTCCTTGCCGCCGGGACGAGCGACGTTCCGTGCGCCGAGGAGGCACGGGCGGTGCTCGAGGAGCTCGGGATCACGGTCGTCCGTGCCTACGACGTCGGCGTCGCGGGCCTTCATCGCCTCTTGAGCGCCGTCCGTCGGCTCGCCCGCCACGCCCCCGAGGCGTACCTTGTCTTCGCCGGCCGGGAAGGCGCGCTCCCGACCGTCGTCGCGGGCCTCGTCCGCGGGCCGGTGGTCGGGGTCCCGACGTCGGTCGGCTACGGCCGCGGGGGGAACGGCGAGGCCGCTCTCAACGCCATGCTCCAGTCGTGCGCCCCGCTCGCGGTGGTCAACATCGACGGGGCGGTGCCGGCGGCGCTCTTCGCCGCGCAACTCTTCGCCGGCCGTGCCTCCGCGGCTCGCCGTTCGCCTCGACCGCCTTCCCAGGTCCGTGCGGGGGCTCGAGGGGTCGGCCGGACGACCGGACGACGGTTGGGACAGCGAACGAGGCCCCGAAAGGGGTCCCGGGCGTGACCTTCGGATTTCGAAGGGCTTTTACGAGGCTGGTAGAGTTAGATGGGCGTGCCACGAGGGGGGGTCCTCACCGAGGAGGCCGAAGCGGCCGACCGGGAGGACCGCGAACAGCTGCGACGGCTCGAGGCCCGGTTCGAGGCGCTGCTCACCCGTCGCCGGACCCTGCTCGCGGACGTGCGCCGTCTGTCCTCCGAGCAGAAGGAGCTCTACGACCGCCGCCAGGCCCCCCAGGTCGAGGTCGAGAAGATCCACGCCGAGCACGGTGAGCTCGGCCGCAAGCTTTCCGAACTGAGGCGCGCGCGCGACGCCGCACGCAAGGCGGTGGAGGAGGCGATCGTGAAGCGTCGCGAGCTCCTGCTCACCTTCGACCGAGGCGAGCGCGAGCGGCCCGACCAGATCCGACGCGAGATCGCGCAGCTCGAGCTCCGTCAGCAGACCAAGGCGCTCTCCTTGAAGGAGGAGAACGAGCTCATCGCCCACCTGCGCAAGCGCTCCGCCGACCTCAAGGAGGCGGAGGCCCGCGTCGCGACCGTCGCCCAGCACGAGAAGCAGCGCAAGGAAGCGGACGCGGCGATCGTGGCCGCCCGCACCGAGGTCGATCGCCTGGCGATGGAGATGACCAAGGCCCGGCACGAGCGGGACGGGAAGATGGTGGCGATCCGTCAGAAGCTCGAGTCCGCGGGGAGCCTGGTCGCCGAGATCCGCACCAAGGCCCGCGCCCGCGAGGAGGTCATGCGCGAGGTCATCGCGGTCGGCAAGGAGCTCGACGAGGTCGATCGGCAGGGCCGGGACCTCCTCGCCCGCTCGCGCGCCCGCCGCGCCGAGGCGGTGCGCACCCTCCGCCAGTACTCGCGTCCTCGCGGAGCCCCGCAGGAAGAGACGCTCGCGAACGTCGCCGAGGCCCACTTCACCGAGCTGATGAAGCGCGGGAAGGTCACGCTGTAGGCGGGACCGCCTGGGCGGACGCCCCCTACGCAGTCGGTGCGAACGCGACCACCGTCACGTAGAACACGAGGGTCTGTCCGGCGACCTCGCGGTTGAAGTCCTCGGTGAACGTCCCGTTCGGGTTCAAGGCCGAGACGAAGAACTGGCTCGAGCCGCAGACGCTCGTGCCGGTGAGCCGGCCACCGACCGCCCCCACGTCCGCGCTGGTGAGCAGGTTGTCCAGGGTGATGCTGGTCGTGCTGACGTCCACGACCTTCACCGGCCACCCCGGGTACGAGCTCGTCGCGCCCACGGTCGGAAGAAGTCCGACCACGACCGTCGTGTTGTTCGCGCTGAGGACCGTGTCGGTCCAGCCGTACGTCGGGTCGACGAAGTTGACCCCGGCGAAGGCGTCCACGCCCGGATAGTTCTTCGCGAAGGCCACGGAGGACAGCACGACGGTGCTCGAGATGTTCTGCACGAGCGGGACCGTCTGCACGCAGCTCGGGTTCGCCGGTCCGTAGCCGAGGTACGGCGGGATCGAGACCAGGCGGGTCTGGTTCACGGGAAGGCCGAGCAGTCCCTGCCAGAACCCCGTGACGACCCCACCGTAGGTGACCGAGCCGATGCTGTAGCCCGAGCTCGGGGTCCTCGGCCCGACGTGGACGCCGAGGGGCGTGTAGCCCGAGGCGTTGCGGGGCGTGTACTCGACCGTCTTCGGGTAGGTCACGTTGTTGTCGGCGACCGCCTGGATCGACGTGTCGAAGACCCGTCCCTGTTCGGGTCCCGAGCCGAACATCCCGATGTAGTTCACCGTGACGTTGTCACCGATCGCGACCACGCGGGGCCCGGAGGAGAGGGCCGGGTGGTTCTGCTTGTAGAGGAAGTACGTGCCGACCCCGGCCGCGACGACCACGACGACGACCAGGAAGGCCACGAAGCCGAACGAGGGTCCGCTCTCCGCCGTACTAGCTCACGCTCCTCGGAACGGGATGGGGGTCAGCCGGTCGCTGTTCTCGTCATCGGATCGGAGAGACAGGTGTTCCTCATTCCCCCGCGGGCCGAGCGTGCCCGGGATATATAGGCTGAGGACGTCCGGCCGCCCCCGCTCCGCCGGCCCCGGGCCTACGCCCGGCGCAGTTTACCGACGATCGGCTCCTCGACCGCCCCGGATTCCTCGAGGCTCGCGAGCAGCTCCTCCGCCCGGGCCGCGCTCACCCCTCGCTCGGCGATCCGGACGAACACCTCCTTGAGGTCGGCGTAGCCGTCGGCCGAGACCTCCGCGGCCTCGTCGAGGATGTCCAGGAACGCCGACTCCTCCGCCCGCTCGGCCGCGGTCGGGGCCGACGGCGCCGCGACCGGAGGGGCGACGGAGCGGACCGTGACCCCCTCGGGGGGGTTCGGCGCCGCGGGCCGCGGGCGCGGGCGGCCCGCGACCCGGTCGATCCCCGCCGCGAGCTCGCGCCGGAAGGCGGCCCGGTCGACCTCGGGGTACCGTTCGAGCGACAGCCGGGCGGCCCGGATCCAGAGGGCGGGGACCCCCTCCGCGCGCAGCGTCTCGTCCGAGACGGTCCGGTCGTGCTCGAGTCGCTCGACAAGGTCGAGTCGGTCGAGCGTTTGGCGCAGGATGTCGGCGAGAACGCCGCGCTCCTCCGCCTCGGCGACCGTGCGGACCGACTCGGCCCGCACCGAAAGGTAGGCGAGGTTGTCCCGCCCGCGGTAAAGATGGGCCTTTCCGACGACGAGCGCCGGGCGCGGGGCGGTCACCGCCCTCAGCTGAGCCATCGCGCCGGGCTGGAACGTCCCCGCGGTCACCGCCACCGCCCCGACCGGGTCGGTGAGCCGGGCGCGCCAGAACGTGGGGGGCTGGGACGGGCCGACCGGCTCGGCGGGGGTGAGCGAGCCGGCGAGCACGACGCGGTTCGCCCGAGCACCGAACGGGCTCACGAGGTACGTGGCCGGGCGCTCGCCGGTCCCCCGGTCCTCCTCGAGCGAACTTTCGAGCTCGCGGGCCGTGAGACGCCAGGCCGGCTCCCGGAGCGGCATCAGCGGCCTCCCTCAAGCCGCGCGGCGAGCTCGGCGGCCGCCGACTCAAGATCGACCTCGACCGTCTCGAGCGATTCGGGGTCGATCGTGACCCCCCAGTCGTCCTTGACCGCCGCCCCGCGGACCCGCACGCGCCGCCCCACGAGCGCGTCGGAGAGCTCCTGCTCGAACACCGAGGGGTCGGGAAGCTCTTGAAGGCGCGCGAGGACCTCCTCGAGCGTCCTCCCCCAGAGGCGTTCGGTGAGCGCCCGACCGGCGGAGACGGTCGCCCCGCCGGTGCCGTCGTCGACGACGAGGCGCGCGCGCAGGTCCGGGACGGGCTCGACCTGGCCGTGGACCCGGCAGATGCCCGCGGTGACCATCCGCCGGCAGGTGCGGCAGCGGTAGACGAGCCCGCTCGGGGGAAGGACGGCGACGAGCAGGCCCTCGACGGCGACCGACTCGCCGCCCCCGGCGGCCTCGAGGTCCGCGATCGGACGGGGGGCTCCCGCGAGGAGCTCCTCCGGCCGGGGAAGACCCGCGCCGTCGATCCTCGTGACCAGGGTACGTTCGTCCAGCACGACCGAGCGTCGCCGCCGGAACTCGCGGACGTAGGCCCCGGTGAGGCGGACCGCCTCGCCCGGGACGAGAGAGAAATCGCTCCAGGCGCTGAACGCGATCGCCCCCGAGGCGTCCGCGAGGATCCCCTCGTGGACCACGCGGCGCTCCTCGCCGACGCTCACGCTCCGTACCGCGGTGCGGACCACGCGCACCTCGAGCCGGAACCCCTCGTCGTCGAGGGAGAGCTCCTTCACGGTGCGCAGCGGGAGCCGTTCCGGGTCGATCACCGGCAGTTCGGCCGGGCTCGCCGGACCGACGCGGGTCTTCCAGGTGAAGACGAGCTCGTACTTCCCGCGGAAGAGGCGCACGTCCGCGCCGACCGCCCGCAGCACGTCGCCGCGGTCGATCCCCTCGCGCGGTGGGTCCCACCAGGTGAAGCGGACCCCTGCCGAGCCGTCGCTCAAGACCCCCGAGAGGAGCGGGCGGCGGCTCCCGTCGGCCCGACGGAGGACCTCCCGCCGCCGCAACAGCACGACGCGCCCGACGACATGGACCGGCGGGGTGGCGGCCGCAAGCTCGGAGAGCCGCGTCTCGGGAAGCTCTCCTTCGGGGAGGTCGGCCGTCATCGTGCGCTACGCCCTCGTGGCAAGGTCCTGGCGATATAGCCCTCGCGCGGGCGACGGTGGTTGAACGCGGCCGGGGGCCGCGAAGGCCCTCGGCGGACAACGCTTTTCTGCGGCCGAAGGTCGGCTCGGCCGTTGACGGGAAAGTTCTCGCAGAGGTTCGACAAGACCCTCAAGGCGAGGAACTCGTTGCTCTGCGTCGGCCTCGACCCCGACCCGGGTTCGATGCCCGCGTCGCTCCGCCGTCTCCCGCCCCGCGTGCAGCTCGAACGGTTCCTCACTGGGATCGTGTCGGCGACGTCGAAGAGCTGCGCGGCGTACAAGTTCCAGCTCGGTTCCTACCTCCAGTACGGCCCCGACGGCGTGGGGGCGCTCGCGCGGTGGACGAAGCGGATCGGGCCCGGCTGGTTGCGGATCCTCGACCTCAAGGCGAACGACATCCCCAACACGATGCGGATGGTCCGCAACGGGGCGTTCGGACCGTTCGGCTTCGACGCGATCACCCTCACCCCGTGGCTCGGCTGGGAGACGCTCGAGCCGCTCTTCGAGGACCCGTCCCGCGGCTGCTTCGTGGTCGCGCACTCCTCGAACCCCGGCTCGGCGGACTTCCAGGAGATCCCGACGCCGCGCGGGCCGCTCTGGCTCGCGGTCGTCTCGGAGGTCCGGCGCCTCGCGCACCTGCACGGCAACGTCGGGATCGTCCTCGGGGCGACGTTCTCGGAGCCGCTCCGCCAGGCTCGCTCGGTCCTCGGCAACGGGATCCCGATCCTCGTGCCCGGGGTCGGCGCCCAAGGGGGCTCGCTCGCGAGCGCGGTCCGCGAGGGCTCGGACGCCCACGGGCGGGCGCTCCTCATCAACGCCTCCCGCAGCGTCCTCTACGCCTCGAACGGCCCGGACTGGAAGGCCGCCGCCGGCCGCGAGGCCGAGCGGCTGAACCTCGAGATCAACCGCCTGCGGCCAGGCTCGCGTACAGCCGGAGCAGCTGCGCGGTGATCGGTCCGAGGCCGAACCGCTCCTCGGCCCGGCGCCGTCCCGCCGCCCCCATCGCCCTCGCCCGCGCCGGCTCGTCGAGCAGCGCGCGGACCTTCGAGGCGAGGTCGGAGGCGAGGAGCGGCTCCACGAGGAGACCTTCCTTCCCTTCGTCGATCACCTCGCGGACCCCCGGGAGGTCGGAGACGACAACGGGGATGCCGGAGGCCATCGCCTCGGCGACGACCAAGCCGAAGCCTTCGAGCCGGTTCTGGGAGGGGAAGGCGAAGACGTCGGCGAGGGCGAGGTAGCGGGGGAGATCGTCGTCCGAGACCTTCGAGCAGAACCGCACCCGGTCCTCGAGGCCGGAGCGTCGCGCCATCCCGACCAAGTCGACCAGGCGCGGCCCCGAGCCGACGACGACGAGGGCCACGTCGTCGGGGAGCTCGCGCAGCGCCTGGAGGAGGACGTCCACCCCCTTGTGGGGAACGAGGCGCCCGGTGAACGCCACCACCCGCTTTCCCTCGAGACCGAGGCGCCGGCGGAGCTCGGAGGCGTCGACGCCGGGGCGGAACCGGTCGAGGTCGACGACCGACGGGATGATCTCGAGGTCGCGTCCCCGGAGCATCGCCGAAGTCGTCCCGTAGCTGCGCGTGTGGACGATGATCTTGTCCACCCGGGCGAGCGTCGGGGGGAGGAACGCCCGCTCGTACATCGTCGCGAGCGCCCGGCCCGCGGCTCCGGCGAGGTAGAGGTCGCAGTGGTAGGTGAGGCAGACCGGGACCTTCCCGCCGTTCAGCGCCTGCGTCGCGAAGAAGGCGGTGAGCGGCGGAGGGTAGTGGAGGTGGACGATGTCGGCCTCGAGCCCCCGGAGGGTCCGGCCGGTGCCGACATCGATCGGCGTGTTGAACAGGACGCCGAGCGAGCGGGTCCGCACGACCTTGAAGCCGTCCATCTTCTCGGTGACCGGGAGCCGCCGGTCGTAGCGCGAGGTGACGACCGTGACCTCGTGGCCGGCCCGGGCGAACTCGCGGGCGAGCGTCCGGACGTAGGACTCGACGCCCCCGGCGTGCGGGTAGAAGAACGGGGCGACCTGGACGATCCGCACGATACGGCGCTCGCGGCCCTAGGCCGACGACGGGGCCCGGCGCGCCGGCCCCTGGGCCGCGCCCGCCGACTCCCGCTGCTGGAGGAGCGCCTCGGGCGGGATCGAACCGATCTCGATCCCCGGCATGAGGCCCCCGAGCCCGGTGGAGACACGGGCGATTACCTCGGGCTGGTCGTAATGGAACGACGCCTCGACGATCGCGCGAGCGACCCTCAGCGGGTTCTCCGACTTGAAGATCCCGCTGCCGACGAACACCCCGTCGACCCCGAGGAGACGGACGAGCGCCGCGTCCGCGGGCGTCGCCACGCCCCCGGCGGCGAAGTTGACGACCGGAAGGCGACCGAGCGTGCGGACCTCCTCGACCAGCTCGAGGGGGACCCGCTCGGCCTTCGCCCAGGCCGCCCGCTCCTCAGGGCTCGCCCGGCGCACCGTCTCGAGGTCCCGGGTCGTCTGGCGGATGTGACGGACCGCCTCGACCACGTTGCCGGTCCCCGCCTCGCCCTTCGTCCGGATCATCGCGGCCCCCTCGTCGATGCGCCGGAGGGCCTCGCCGAGGTTGCGGGAGCCGCAGACGAACGGCACGCGGAACTCCTTCTTCGCGACGTGGAGGAACGGGTCGGCGGGCGTGAGGACCTCGGACTCGTCGACCATGTCGACGCCGAGGGCCTCGAGGACGCGCGCCTCGGCCGTGTGGCCGATGCGGCACTTCGCCATCACCGGGATTGAGACGCGCTCGCGGATCTCGCGGACCTTGGTCGGGTCGGCCATCCGGGCGACCCCGCCCGCGGCGCGGATGTCGGCCGGGACGCGCTCGAGCGCCATCACCGCGACGGCGCCCGCCTCCTCCGCGATCGCGGCCTGGTCGGCGGTGGTCACGTCCATGATCACCCCGCCCTGCTGCATGCGGGCAAAGCCTCGCTTGACGAGCTCGGTGCCGAAACGGAGCTTCTCGACCGGGTCGGACATGCGTCTACGGTACCGGGAGGAACCGGCGGCCTATAACAGAATGGCGCCGCCCACGCGAGGGGGCGGGGTCGGCGAGGGCGGCCGGGCACGGACCCGGGCGCCGCCCGGCTCCGCAAACCGTTAAGGAGGTAGGCGCCTCGGTTCGGGTGCAGGGGGAGCTGGGCACCGGCTGAGAGGACGGGGAGGACCCCGTCGACCCCACGAACCTGTACGGGATAATGCCCGCGAAGGGAACGCGATGGACGACCTGAGAGAACTCTCCGCCGGTCCTGCGGAGGGATGACGGAAGGCGGACCGACGGTCGTGGCCCCGCGTCGGCTGCGTCGCCCCGGACGGGCGGGCCGCGTGCTCGTCGCCCTTGGGATCACGCTGGTCGTCGCGCTCGCCGGGGCCGGGACGTACGTCTACCTCACGAACCAGTTCGGGGGGACGACGCTCGTCGTCTACACCTATCCCTCCCTCCTCGGGGGGGTCGACTGCGGCAATCGGACCGCCTTCCAGACCGTCTTCGGCACGTTCGCCTCGGCCCACCACGTCCGGATCGTCGTCGACTGCCCGCCGGGCAACCTCCTCGGCGCCCTCGAGCGGCAGCGGACCGCCCCGGTCGCCGACCTCGTGATCGGGCTCGACGAGATCACGACCCCCCAGGCGGAGGCCGCCGGGCTCCTCGTGCCGTACGCTCCTTCCGGACTTGCGAACGTACCGGGCTACCTTGTCTCCCAGCTCTCGCCGGACCACGGGGCGGTCCCGTACGAGGACGGGTTCCTCGCCATCGACTACAACCGCTCGTTCTACAACGCAACGTCGGGCGCGGTCGCCCACGCCTCGCTGCCCGATTTCGTGACCAACACGAGCTGGGCCCGCACGTTCGCGGTCGAGGACCCCACCGTCGACATCACCGGCGAGGAGTTCCTCCTCTGGCAGATCGAGTACTACACGCACGTGCTCCACCAGAACTGGACGACGTTCTGGACGAGCCCGGGCGGCCGCGCGCTCACGATCGCGCCGAGCTGGGGCGACGCGTTCGGCTACTTCTCGGCCGGCACGGTCGCGCTCGCGGTGAGCTACGCGACCGACCCCGCCTACGCCGCGTTTTACGGGGAGACCGGGGCGTTCAACGCGACGGGCAGCTGGTGGAACGGGTCGGAGTACTCCTGGCGGACGATCTACGGGATCGGCATCGTCAACGGCTCGCGCCACCTGGCCCTTGACCAAGAGTTCGAGAACTGGTTCCTCGGCGGCGAGGTCCAGGCGCTCCTTCCCACCAACGAGTGGATGTACCCGGCGAACCAGACCGTCGTCGCGCCGCCGGCCTACTTCGACTACGCGATCCCCCCGGGCCAGCTCGTCGCCCTCAACAACGAGACCGCCCCCTCGGAGGTCTCCGCCTCCCTGCCGGGGTGGCTCGCCACCTGGTCGTCGCTCACGTCGGGAGCATGAGGCGCCCCGCCGTCCTCGGCGCCGAGCACGCGGCGCTCCTGCTCGTCGTGGCGTTCGTCCTCGCGTTCACCGTCCTGCCCGCGGTGTATCTCTTCGCCACCTCGCTCGCGGCCGCGGGAGGGTGGTCAGGAATGGTCGCCGTCGCCTCGGCCCCGGCGACCGTCGCCGCGATCGACCACTCGCTCGCGCAGGCGTCGGTCTCCTCGGCGCTCGCGCTCGCGGCGGGGTACCCGGCCGGCGTCTTCCTCGGCCGGTACGCCTGGAAGGGACGCGGCGTCGTCCGCTCCCTCCTCCTGGTCCCGTTCCTCCTCCCGAGCCTCGTCGTCGTAGTCGGGCTCCTCGAGCTGTTCGGGTCCGCGGGCCTCCTGGGGGCGAGCGTCCCGGCCGTCCGTCCGCTCGCCTCGGGGTTCCCGGCGATCGTGGCGACCAACCTCCTGTTCAACGTCCCGATCGTGATGCTGTTCACCGCCGCCGGCTGCGACGTCGCCTCCTCGCGCCTTGAAGAGTCGGTCGCGACCCTCGGCGGGGGCCCGTGGCGGGCGTACCGCGACGTCTGGGCCCTTCCCACCTGGACGGGGGCGGCCTGCGGGGGCCTGCTCACGTTCGTCTTCTCCGCCCTCTCCTTCGCCCCGCCGCTCCTGCTCTGCGGCAACCGCTGCGCCACCGTCGAGGTGCGGGTCTGGGAGCTCGCGGCGGGTTCGGTGCCCGACCCGGCCGCGGCGGGGGTTCTCGCCCTCCTCCTCGTCGTCGGGTTCCTCGCTCCCGCGGCCGGCTACGTCGCTCTCGCGCGCCGTCTCCCGGCGGTCCGGACGGCGGGAGGGGCACCCGTGCGGTCCGTGCCGTGGAGGAGCCCGGTCGGCTGGGCGCTCGCCGGGGTCACCGGGGCTGTCCTCGCGGCCGAGGTCGCGCTGCTGGGCGTGGTGGTGGTGCGGAGCGTCCTCCCCGGCACCGGGCCGCTCGGCGAAGGGTGGACGCTCCTCTTCTCGAGCTCGACCGCGAGCCGTCTCGGGCTCTCCGTGGCGCGCCTGGTCGAGAACTCCCTCCTCTTCGCCGTCCTGGCGGCCGGACTCGCCCTCCTGGTCGCCGTCGCCGCGTCGTTCGCCGCCGTGGGCCGGCCCGGCCGGCTCTCGACGCTCGGGCTCGTCGCGTTCTTCCCGGTGCTCCTGTCGCCGGTCGTGCTCGCGTTCTCCCTCTCGGAGTTCTGGGGGACGGCGATCGGCGGCGCCGAGAACGTCTGGCTCCTCATCGTGGTGAGCCAGGCCCTCCTCGGGCTCCCGTTCGCCCTCCAGAGCCTCGAGGTCCCTCTCGCCGCCCTGCCGAGGTCGGTCCGGGAGGCGGCCCAGACGCTCGGCGCCGGGCCGTGGGGAGCGTTCGTGGACGCCGAGCTGCCGCGCGTCGCGGGGGGGATCGAGCGGGCGGCGCTGTTCGCCCTCGCCCTCGGGCTCGGCGAGTTCACCGCGACGTTCTTCCTCGTCACCCCGTCGTTCACGACCGTCCCGGTCGCGGTCTACGCCCTCGAGACGCGAGGGCTCGTGCCGGCGATGGGGGCGGCGGCCGCCCTTCTCTTGTTCATGAGCCTCGCCGTCTACGCGACGACGGTCCTGGGGGTGCGACGTGCCCGAAGCTAGCGTTCTGCTCGAGCTCGACGGCGTGTCGGCCGGCTGGGGCGCCCGCACGATCGTTCACGACGTCTCGCTCCGTGTCCACGCGGGCGAGCTCCTCGCGCTCCTCGGCCCGAACGGGAGCGGGAAGACCACGCTCCTCCGCGCCATCGCGGGCTTCCTTCCCGTCAGCTCCGGCTCGGTGCGCCTGGCGGGACGGTCGCTCGCCGCGGTGCCGCCGCACCGGCGGTCGATCGGGATGCTGTTCCAGGAGCCGACGCTCTTTCCCCACCGGTCCGTCTACGAGAACGTCGCCTACGCGCCGCTGCTGGCCCGCCGGCCCGAGCCCGAGGTGCGCGCGGAGGTCGAGGACCTGGCCCGGCTGCTCGAGCTCGGCCCGCTTCTCGACCGGTCCCCGGAGGCGCTCTCGGGGGGCGAGCGCCAGCGCGTCGCGCTCGCCCGGACCCTCGCCGCGCGCCCTCGCCTCGTTCTGCTGGACGAGCCGTTCGCCTCCGTCGACCCGTCGGTGCGGGGAGCGCTCCACGCGCAGTTCCGACGTGCGCTCCGCGAGCGCGGCACGAGCGCGATCCACGTGACGCACGACCGCGAGGAGGCGTTCTTCCTCGGGGACCGCGTCGCGGTCCTGTTCGACGGTACGCTCGAGTCGGTCGGAACGCCGACCGAGGTGTTCGACGCGCCGCCGACCGAGCGGACCGCGCGGTTCCTCGGCTACAACGTGCTCGCGGATGCGGAGGGTCCCGTAGCGGTCCTCCCCGAGGAGCTCCGCCTCGAGCCGGCGGGCCCGGGGGAGGGAACGTTCTCCGTCCTCGCCGCCGGGCCGACCGGTCGCGGCTTCCGCGCGATCCTCGGCAACGCCCGGGGCGAGAGGGTCGAGGTGCGCTCGACCGAGCCGCTGCCGGGCACGGGGGAGTTCCGTCTCGCTTGGGCGCGGGGGGTCCGGTTGCGGGAGGGCGCCCGAGCCGCGACGACCCCGCAGAACCCAAGAAGGCCCGTACGCTAGGACCGACGTGCCGAAGTTCGATCCGACGCGCGTCCGCGAATCGGCGCGCCTGGGCGAGGCCTCCGCGACGATCTACCGTGTGGAGAACGTCCCGGGCGTCGATCCGGCGAAGCTCGCGCGACGGCCGCGCACCGTGAGGATCGTCCTCGAGAACGTCCTCCGCCACTCGAAGGACGGCTCGGTTCCCGACGCGTTCGTGGCGGTCGCGAACGGCGAGCCCACGCCGCAGGGCGCGGAGTTCGCCTTCTACCCCGAGCGGGTCCTCCTCCAGGACTTCACCGGGGTCCCGGTCATTGTCGACCTCGCCACGCTCCGCTCCGCGGCGAAGGCCCGGGGCCTCGACCCGAAGCGGGTCGACCCGGTCGTCCCGGTCGACCTCATCGTTGACCACTCGGTCCAGGTCGACAGCTACGGCTCCTCCCGCTCGCTCCTCATCAACCTCGACCGGGAGTACGAGCGCAACGGCGAGCGCTACCGCCTCCTCCGCTGGGCGAAAGGAGCCTTCGGGCGGATGCGCATCGTCCCGCCGGGGAACGGGATCTGCCACCAGGTGAACCTCGAGTACCTCGCGAGCGTCGTCACGCTCGCCGACTCCCCCCACGGGCCGGTCGCCTACCCGGACACCCTGGTCGGGACCGACTCCCACACGACGATGGTGAACGGCCTCTCGGTGCTCGGTTGGGGCGTCGGGGGGATCGAGGCGGAGGCCGTCCTGGTCGGCGAGCCGTACCTCTTGCCGCGCCCGGTCGTCGTCGGGGTCGAGCTCCGCGGGCGCCTCCCCGCCGGGGCGACCGCGACCGACCTCGTGCTCACCGTGACGCGGCGCCTCCGCGAGAAGGGGGTCGTCGACAAGCACGTCGAGTTCTACGGCTCCGGGGTCCGCTCGCTGAGCGGCCCGGACCGGGCGACCGTCTCGAACATGTGCCCGGAGTACGGAGCGACGTCCGCGATCTTCCCGATCGACGAGGGGACGATCGACTACCTGCGCGGGAGCGGCCGGGACGAAGCGACCGTCCACCGGGTGGAGGCGTACGCCCGCGCGACGGGGACGTGGGGGTCGCCCGAGCCGGGCGCGATCGACTTTGACGATACGCTTGTGATCGACCTCGGCTCGATCGAGCCGACGGTCGCGGGTCCGCGCAACCCCGAGGAGAGCGTGCCGATCGCCTCCGCTCCCCGGTCCTTCCGGACGGCCCTCGACGCCTACCGCGCTTCCCATCCTCGGCCGAAGGGCCCGGCGGCGCCGAACGGGTCGCCTCGGCTCGAGGACGGCTCGGTGGTGATCGCGGCGATCACGAGCTGCACCAACACCTCGAACCCCTCGGTGATGCTCGGCGCGGGCCTCCTCGCCCGGCGGGCGCTCGAGCTCGGTCTCTCGGTGCCCCCCTACGTCAAAACCTCCCTCGCGCCGGGCTCGAAGGTCGTCACCGACTACCTCGCCAAGGCGGGTCTCCTCGAGCCGCTCGCCCAGCTCGGCTTCGCCCTGGTCGGCTACGGGTGCACCACGTGCATCGGCAACTCCGGACCGCTCCCGCCCGACGTGGAGCGGGCGATCCGGGAGGACGACCTCTACGCCGTCTCCGTGCTGAGCGGCAACCGCAACTTCGAGGCCCGGGTCCACAACCTCGTCCGCGCGAACTACCTTGCTTCCCCGATGCTCGTGGTCGCCTACGCCCTCGCGGGGCGCATCGACATCGACCTCTCCCACGAGCCGGTCGGACGGGGGAAGGACGGCTCGCCGGTGACGCTCGCGGAGCTCTGGCCGTCGCCCGAGGCCGTCGCCCAGGCGGTCCACGCCTCCCTGTCGCCCGAGATGTTCCGCGCACAGTACCGTGCGATCGAGACCGGCGACCGCCACTGGGAGGGGTTGTCGGTCCCGTCCGGGGCGCTCTACCCCTGGAGCCCGGAGTCGACCTACGTGGCCGAGGCGCCGTTCCTCGACCTGGCTCCGCCATGGGTGCCGAACGGCGGTTCGCTCGTCCGGGACGCCCGCGCGCTCCTCGTGCTCGGCGACAAGGTCTCGACCGACCACATCTCCCCGGCGGGCGAGATTGCCGAGGGGACCCCGGCGGCGAAGTACCTCGCGGCGCGCGGGGTCCCCCCCGCCGAGTTCAACACCTACGGCTCGCGGCGGGGGCACCACGAGGTGATGCTCCGCGGGACGTTCGCGAACGTGCGCCTACGGAACGAGCTCGCCGCGCCGAAGGAGGGCGGGGTCACCGTCCACCTCCCGGACGGCGAGCCGATGTCGGTCTTCGACGCCGCCCGTCGCTACGCCGAGGAGAAGGTCCCGCTCGTCGTGCTCGCGGGCAAGAGCTACGGTCAGGGAAGCTCGCGCGACTGGGGGGCGAAGGGGCCCCGGCTGCTCGGGGTCGGCGCCGTGATCGCGGAGAGCTACGAGCGGATCCACCGGTCGAATCTGGTGGAGATGGGGGTCCTCCCGCTCTCCTTCGCCCCGGGCGAGAGCCGACGGTCGCTCGGCCTCACGGGCCGCGAGAAGTTCTCGATCGAGCTCGCCCCGGGGGCGACGTTCGCTCCGGGCGCGGAGTTCCTCGTCCGGGCGACGGGGGACGACGGAGGCTCGAAGGAGTTCCGCGCGAAGTGCCGGATCCACTCCGCGACCGAGCTCGAGCACTACCGGGCCGGTGGGATCCTCCCGTTCGTGATGGCGCACCGGTTCGCCCGGTAGGCGGAACGACCGAGCGATGCGCCGTCCTTCGAGAGCCGCACCCCGAGGTCGGTCCGGGGACCGACGGGGTCCGCCGGAGAGCCCGCGGGCGAGCCCGCCGCGGCCCGTCCCCGTCGACGGAGCCGCCGCGCTCACCACCGACGCGTGGTACACGCTCATCTACCTCGTGCCCCCCGCACGCGCCGCCCTCCACCGCGAGCGCCTCGAGATCTGGGCCGAGCCGCTCGTGCGGGCCGGGAAGAGCCGGTCGGAGGCCCTCGCCCTGCTGCGCCGCCATGCTCTCTGGAAGGAGACCCTCGAGGCCCAGGGACGGACCCTGCCCCTCCGCGAGCAGGTCGCCTGGCTCGAGCAGGAGGCGAAGGTGACGCTTGACGCGGACGCGATATCGGACGGGCTCGACCGGGCCCTGCTCCGCGCCGACATCCGACCTTCCCCGGGCGCCTCCCGGGTCCTTCGCGAACTCGCACGGGCCGGCGTTCCGCTCGGGGTCGTCTCGAACGTCGTCAACGAGACCGGGGAGGCCGCCCGGACGATGCTCGATCGGGCCGGGCTCCTCCCTTTCTTCCGGGCGGTCTACCTATCGTGCGAGCACGCCTGGTCAAAGCCCCGGCCCGAGCCGTTCCGGACCGTCGCGGCGTTCCTCGGCGTGCCCGTCGAGCGGGTCGTCCACATCGGCGACCTCCGGTACGATCTTGACGGGGCCCGCCGCGCCGGGGCCCGTCGGCTGCTGTTCGTAGGCTACTCCGACTGGAACCGCTACCTTCCCGGCTGGCCGGGCGACCCGGTGCGGAAGCGCGAACGGTGCGTCGACAGCTGGTCCGAGCTTCCGGAGGTCTGGGAAGGTCTCGCGAACGACCCACCCCGGAACCTCTCTGCCCGTCGCCGCCGGACCTCTCGCTAGCGCGGGTTCCGGGCCTCGGAACCCCGACCCCATATCGAACGCCGCGGGCCGACCCGCCCCTACCGGAAAACGCGAACTTTTGTATAGGCCACTCGGCGGTGGCTAGCTCGGTATGTTCGCCGCCACGGAACGGAGCCGTCGGGCCAGGGTCGTTGGGATCGCCGTAGCGTTGGCCATTCTCGTCGCGGTCCCGGCTGGGACGCTCCTCGCGGGCCCTTCCCGCTCGAGCCCGTCGGCCCACGCCACCGTCTCGCCCGCCTCGAGCGCGCCGCTGTCGGCTCTTTCCCTCCCTCGATCACCACCCGTTCCCTCTGGGTTCTCGACCGGGCTTACCTCCTTACCCCCCGCGACCGGCTGGGCCGGGCTCGGTGGGCGTGCAGCCTTGGGATCGGTCCCCTTCGGTTCGCCCCCGGCGCCCGCGCCGGGCCTACCCTATTCCGATGCCTCCGCACCGTCCGTCCCGTACGCCGCCGCGGCCGAAGCGACCCTCGCCGCGACCGAGCGGCTGATCGGCACCGGCGCCCTTCCGTCCCGCGCGGCCTACCTGCCGAGCCTCAAGCTCCTCTCCTCACCCCTGGTCGACCCGGCCCAGGCGATCTCGCCGACCTACACGGTCAGCCCCGCGCCCATGGGGATCGCCGACTTCGGCCTCGGCCCGAGCAGCACGGCCTACGCGATCACGACACCGGGCGTGCGCGGCACGTTCTCCCTGCAGGGCTACAACGCCACGGCGGGCCCGCTCTACGAGGACACCGGCGCGTACTACTGGAGCGGCCTCAGCCCGAACGCGACCGTCACCCCGTGGCAGTCCGGCATCCAGCTCAACACGGTCGTCACGAACGTCTCCTACCCCGGTGCGAACAACGGAACGTTCTGGACCCAGAACGTCGTCGACTTCTCGGGGAGCGAGATCCAGTTCATCGACAACATCTGGAACTTCTCGAGCCCGGCCGTGAGCCTCCAGGCCGGGACGCTCTACTCCTACAACGGCACCCCGGTCTACCCGCAGTTCTACTACGACCTCGGGCCGGTCGTGCCCGTCGCGTTCCCGATGACGATCCAGCTCTACAACAACGTCTCGAACTCGCTCAACCGGACGACCGTGACGTTCGGCTACCACGTCGCCGAGCCGGGCCACAACTACAGTTTCACCTACGACACGGTCGTCTTCAACTCCCAGCCGACCGGGGCGATCCCCCTGAGGGTCCCCGACTACCGGGTGGACGGGACCCAGCTCAACCCCGGGAAGCTCCTCTACGACGCCGAGCTCGTCGTGGGCGGCCCGGGCGGAGGGTCGAACGCGGTCGTCAACGCGATCAACGGGTCGTTGAACCTCTCCTACCGGACCAGCACGGGCTGGCGGCCCGCGGGCTCCGCGTACAGCTACGGGGCCGACACGGGCGAGACCTCGATCGGCCTCGCCGGCTGGTGGAGCGGCTCGACCGAGCACGTCGACCAGGGCCCGTCGCTTCTGAACGGCCTCTGGAACACCACCGGCGGGGTCGCCGCGGGCAACATCACGCTCCGCTTCTCCCTCTCGCCGACGTACGCCTTCGCCTTCCTCGGACCGCTGACCGCCTCCTCCTCGAACCTCTCCTACGCACCCGTCACCGCGGGCGGTCTGCTAGCGACGACCGTAGCGCCGGGGAGTTACCAGCTCGCGGTCTACGCGGATGGCTACACCACCGTCACGCTCGCTCCCGTTCTGACCAGCGTTTCCACCACGCTCACGTTGGTGTCGAGCCCCGGCACGCTCTCCGCGCCCTTGTACATGAACGGGGAGGCCCAGGCCGAGGCGCTCGCGGGGGCCACGGCCGGCTGGACGAGCGGGCCGGTCGCGTTCTCGAACCTCCGCGTCAACGTGAGCCAGGTCTTCAACCACGTCAACGACTTCGGCTTCCCCGAGTTCGGACTGCTGTTCGCCCAGAACGTGGCTTCTCCGACCCTCGTCGTCTCGAACGTCACGCAGGGACCGGACGCCGTCGTGCTCGGGCAGAACGAGACGATCTACTACGGGGACAACACCTCGAAGGTCCTCAACGCTCCCGGGCTCGGCGGCGCGATCCTTGCGTGGGGCTGTCCCAACGCATCGTTCTCTGCCCTCGAGCTCAGGGGCTACACCTTCGCCGGGATCCCGGTCGGAGGGGCGGTCGCCCTCTGGGAGTCTCCCCAGGTCGTCGCCGACGACCTCACCAGCGTGAACGGTTCCTACGGGCTCTGGGCGGCGAGCTCACCGTACGCGGATCTCATCGACTCGACCGCGAACAACTCGTCGGTCGCCCTCACGCTGCTCGCGAGCCCGTCCTCCACGGCGTTCAATCTCTCGGCGACGAACTCTTCGATCGGCGTTCTCGCCGAGGGGAGTGACCACGGCCTCTTCTCGAACCTCACCGCGGTGAACAGCTCCTACGGCTACGCGGGAATCTCCTCCAACGTCGAAATCCTTTCGAACATCTCGGCGCGCGCGGATTCGGAGGGGGCCTACGTCGACAACTCGACCGGTATCTGGGTCAACGACACCCTGTCCTCCTCGCAGGCGAGCGACCCGTTCCCGAGCCTTGGCGTCGACCTCGAGGGGTCCACCGACTGCTTCGTCTCCAGGGTCTCGGCCGAGCATGCCTGGGGCGTCCGGGTCTTCTCGGGCAACAACGTGACGATCCGGCACGTCGCGGCGCTCAACGCGTCGCTCGGGGTCGCCCTCTTCTCTACGGGAACGGTCTCGGTGTTCAACGTCACGGCGAACGGTACGCAAAGCCTGGGCGTCCTGGCGGTGAGCAACGTCGCCCCCTTGCTCGTCCGCGTCGTCGCGGTGAGCGAGTCCGCGATCGGCGTGCAGTCCTTCTACGCCAACGACCTGGTCGTCTCGGACGTCAGCGTGGACGGCCCGACGAACTTCACCCCACCGCCGAGCGTGGGGGTCTACTTCATCGCCTCGATACTCAGCCGAGCGAGCGCGGTGGTGGCGAACGGCTTCGCGGTGGGCGTCGACCTCCTCGGGTCGAACGACACCCGGGTCTCGGCGGTCACCGCGGGCCAGGGTGCCACGGGAGTCGAAGCGGACACCGTGCTCGGCCTCACGGTCCGCTCGGTCGATGTCTCGAACTACGGAGACGGGGTCTTCGTAAGCAACTCGAGCGGGGTCTCGATCGCGTACACGAACGCCTCCCAGGGCGCCTTCGGGGTCGTCCTCGAGAACTCCTCCCGCGTCTGGGTCGACACGACCCGCGCGGAGACGGGGGCGCTCGGCGTCCTCGGCAACACCACCGCGTTCCTCTCGGTGAACGGAACGAGCGCCGCGAACGACTCGCTCGGGGTCGGCCTCGAGTCGAGCACCGACTTCTGGGTCAACGCGACCGTTGTTACCGACCTCTCGATCGGCGTCGTCCTCCTCGGCGGCGGGAACGGGAGCGTCGCGGACGTCAGCGCGGCGGGCGCCGGCGCGACCTCGCCCTGGGCGTCTGCCTACCTCTGGGGCATCCCGACCGCGGCGGTCGACACCGAGCTCACCTACCGGATGTCGGTCGGCGGGCTCCGCACCTCGAACTATCCGGCCGGCCTCCTCGACTGGGACTCTTCAAACCTCGTGGTGGACGGACTCAACGCCTCGGCCTGCGACCTCGGCGTGATGCTGAACGGCACGTTCGCGGCCCACCTGGTGGGCCTCGGCGCCTACGCCGACGCGCTCGGCGTCGCGATGAGCGCGGGCGCCACGTTCAACGTCGTCACCCAGAGCGCCTTCGTGAACGACACCAGCTACGGGGTCGAGATCAGCTCGGGCAGCTCGAACCTCGTCTACGACAACACCTTCATCGGCGACAACGGGGCCGGCGCGGCGTACAACGCGACCCACGTCCAGGCGTTCAGCTCGAGCCCGAGCAACGCGTTCAACGACTCGATCGGCGTCGGCAACTACTGGGCGGACTGGCACACCTACGCGGGCGGGGTCCTCGCGCCGTACTACGTCGGTTCGGGCGCGTGGGACTACCACCCGCTCGGGGCCCCCGAGGGGATGTACCTCGTAACGTTCTCGGCGACCGGGCTCTCCCCCGGGGCTCCCTGGTCCGTGACGCTCGGCTCCTCGACCGTCTCGACGATCCAGAGCTCGATCTCGATCGCCGAGCTCCCGGGCAACTACTCCTTCACGGTCTCGGGGGGGGCGGACTGGCTCGCGAGCCCGTCCTCGGGCGCGGTCGCGGTCACGAGCGCCCCGGTCGCGGTACCGGTCAACTTCACCCGGCTCTACACCGTGACGTTCGCCGAGACTGGCCTCCCCTCGTCGACGAGCTGGACGGTCTATCTCAACGGGGTCGGGGCGACCGGTTCGTCCTCGAGCCTCTCCCTCGACGTCCCGGCGGGGACGTATCCGTTCACCGTGGTGAACCCTGCCGGGTACGTCGCCTCGCCGTCGTCTGGGTCGGTGAACGTTTCGGGCAACTACACGGTCCCGTTGACGTTCTCCCCGGCCCCGCCCACCAGCACGACCGTCACGGTCGAGGAGACGGGCCTGGCCGCGGGGACGCCCTGGCGGGTCCTCTTCGGTGGCGTCTCCCACAGCTCCTCCGCCACGTCCCTGACCTTCTCGGTGACCCCGGGGAACTACTCCTTTGAGTTCGCGCCGGTCGCGAACTACACGGCCTCTCCGGCGTCCGGGGTCGCGACCGCGCTCGGGAGCACCTACCTCCTCCTCGTCACGTTCGCCCCGGTGACCTACCCCGTCACCTTCTCAGAAACGGGCCTGGCCGCCGGGACCGTCTGGTCGGTGACCGTGCAGGATGTGCGGTACACGTCCTCCGCGGCCACCCTGACCGTCGATCTTCCGAACGGCTCGTTCGACTACCAGTTCGCTGAGGTCAGCGGCTACTCGGTCGGGGCTCGCTCGGGCTCCGGGCTCGTCGCGGGAGACCCCCTGAGCGTGTCGGCGGCCTACTCCCCCGGGTCGGCGCCGTCGTTCGTCGAGAGCTCGACGTTCGTCACCGGCCTTGCGGTCGCCTTGGCGGTCGCTGTCGTGGGCCTCGCGCTCGCGCTGTTCGCCCTCCTGCGACGCCCGCGGTCCCCGTCCCCGCCCCGTCCCGCGTCAGCGCCTCCGCGGGGCACGGCCACCGCGGCGGGCACGAGCGGACCCCCCGCTCCTCCGCCTCCCTGGAGCGAGGAGTAACCCCTCCCCCGAGGGCCGGCGCCCCCCGAGGGGCGCCGGTCCGGCGCCACCGTCTCCGCCGGAGCCGGCGGCCCGATCCCGGGGCCCGCCGGCGAACGGCCGCGCGGTTAGAGGTGCGCCCAGGCGATGGTGAACCCGTAGGCGACCGCCGCGATCCCCGAAAGGACCGCGAGGACGAGGAAGGCGAGGTTGAGGCCCGCCCACATGCGCGGGTACGCCGGCTCAGGCCCCGACGCGAGCGGGGCCGACGCCGGGGTCTTCGCCCCCGTCACGAACCAGTCGACGTACAGCGTGGCCGGGTAGGCCAGGATCGCCATCGCTCCGAAGGCCAGGTAGAGTAGAAGGGTCTCGAGCGGTTCCTTGGTGAGCTGGAGACCATAGATGAAGTCCGAGCGGAGCCCGTAGTAGATCACGCCCGCCCCCGAGACGACCGAGAGCATGCCGACGAAGTGCGTCGGGAGCCGGTACCACACGCTCACCGCGAAGGCGACCAAGAGGAACCCGAGGAGCACGAGAGGGTCGAAGAAGTAGAGGTTGTATGCGCCGCTCGCACCGCCGAGCGGCCAGGTGAACTCGCCCCACAGAGCCATCACCCCGAGCGCGGCGCCGAGAAGGCCCATGACGAAACCGCCCTCGCGGAGGTGCTGTTCGGCGCGCTCGTAGTCGCGCTTGCGCGCGTGCCAGAAGACGAAGAAGCCGGTGTAGAACACCGCGGCGCAGACCAGCACCATCAGGTTGACGATCGCCGTCAGGTCGTCGAACGTTGCCACCATACTGCCGCCGTCACCCCGCGGGGGCAACGGGTTCTTCCGATATGAACCTCGTGGAACGGCCCAGAATCGACCGGCCCCAACACAACAATAATGACCCCACTTTCGGTTCTCCTTACCAAGATGGGCCGAAGGGGGTTCGCGGCGACGTCCGCGACGCCGTGGGTGAAGGTCGAGCCGGGGCTCGAGATGCGTCCCCTGGTCGAGGGCGGCGGGACCGCGCTCGTGCTCTACCGCCTCGAGCCGGGGGTCACTTTCCGTCCGCACCGGCACCCGAACCCGGAGTACGGAACGCTGATCCTCGGACGGGGACGGCTTCTGCTCGAGGGAACGAACCGTGTGCTCGAGGAGGGCGACTCGTACTACGTGCCCCGGGACGTCGAGCACGGTTTCGACTCCCCGCCGCAGCCCGGGCCGGTCGTCCTGTTGCACGTCGTGGTCGGCGAGGGCTCCGAGCTCCGCCCCGAGATCTTCCGCCGCGTGGTCGACCGGACCCGTCAGGTCGTCGGGCCGGTCCCGGCGTGACCTTCCGACGATCGACCGTCCCGGTGACGGGTTCCCTTGGGCGCGGGCCCTCCTCGCGATCGAGCCTGCAGGTCCTTGAAGCTCGGTCCCACGGTTTCGTGCGGTTGGAACCGGCGGCGTTCGTCGTGGTAACGGAAGGCCTCGCGTGCTAGTTGCTGCCTACCTTCTGGTCGCCGCGGCGCTCGGCTTCGCGTTCAGCATGGGGGCCCACTACACGGGGGCGTGCATGGGGATGCCCCGCGCAGCCGGGGCGATCCGGACCCGCTCCGCGCTCTGGGTCATGGCCCCGCTCACCTTCGTAGGCGCTACGCTGGCGAGCGGGGCGGTCCTCTCGACCGTCGGTCACGGGATCCTCGGAGGGCCCACCGTTTCCCTCACCGCCGCGCTTGCGATCGTGCTGAGCGCGTTCGCGCTCACCAGCGCGTTCAACTTTGCGCGGGTGCCGACCTCGACGATCCAGATCCTGGTCTTCGGAGCGGTCGGGGCCGGCCTCGCCGACGGGATCCCGGTCCGTTGGCCGACGATCGAGACCCTCGCGGTCCTCTGGGCGGTCGCACCCGTGGCCGCGTTCGGAGTGGGGTTCGCCGTCACCCGGGCTTGGGACCGACTCGCCCCAAACGCCTCGTCCCCGAACCGCCTCACCCTCCCGGCGGTCGCGGGGCTGGTGGGGGTCGGGGCTGTCGCCTCGTTCGCAATGGGGGCGAACGACGTCTCGAACGCGTCGGGAGCGTTCGTGATGACCGGCATTTTCGGGATCGCGGCCGCGGGAGCGATCGGGGGCGTGGGGCTAGCCCTCGGGGTGCTTACGTGGGGGCGGCCCCTCCTCGAGCGGGTCGCCTTCGACATCGTGAAGCTCGACGCGCGCACCGCCGCCGCGGCCCAGGTCGGCCAGGTCGTGGTGATCCTCGGGTCCGTCGCGTTCGGCTACTTCACGTCGATGAACCAGGCGCTCGTGGGGTCCATGCTCGGGGTCGGGGTCGCGCGGCATCAGGCGGGCGAGGCCCGCATCGCACGCCACGCGGTCGGAGGGCTCCTCGTAGGCTGGGGCCTCGGACCGGTCTCGGGCCTGGCCGTTGGATTCCTCCTGGCTTCCGGCCTCCGCCTCGTCCTGCCGGGCTAGTGCGCGGGGCATCGCGGTCCTGAAACGGGGCGTCGCGCTAAGGTACGCGATGCGGAGGCTCGAGCTCTCGGTGGTGGCCGGCCTCGTGGCCGTGCTGGTGGCGGCTTCCTCGCTCGCATTCGCGCTGCCGCGCGCGCCCCCTCCGGGCGCCCCCACGGTCGTTATCCCCGCGGGCACCGAGATTGAGCTGCGGGGTTTCGCGCCGGTCGCGAACTTCACGGTCGCCGTGCCGGGCGGAGTGTTCGAAGGGCGGGCGTGGCTCGACCACACCGTGTGGCTGATGGCGTACAGCAACTCCACCCCCCTGCCGATGTGCGCCGACCTCCTCGGCTACGCGGGGAACGGCTCGTGGTACACCCCTCACGAGTTCCTCGCTCCGGGGTTCTACCAGTTCGGCCCGGTCTGCGGGGGGTTCGCCAACGTGACGGTCCTCGACTCGCTCGAGGTGGTATACTCCTAGGTCCGCCGCGGCGGCGCCGGATCGTTCCCCGCGGCGGGCCCGGCCCCGTTGCGGTTGCCCCCCGCGCGGGTCGACGACTCGGCGAGGATCTCGGGAAGACGTCCTTGGGCCGCCAGGACCGCGGGGAGGTCGCCGCCCGGGCCTCGCAACAGATGGGCGACGCCCACGGCGAGGAGGCCCCCGAGCACCGGCCCGACGATGTAGAGCCAGACGTGGGCGAAGTCGCCCGTCAGGATCGCCGGCCCGAGCGACCGCGCCGGGTTCATCGACGCCCCGCCCACCGGCGAGGCCCAGAAGCCGGCGAGCGCGATGTACCCGCCGACCGCGAGGGCCGCCAGCGGCCCCACCGACTGCGCGCGCGACGCCGTGCCGAGGATGGTGCTCACGAGGCCGAGCGTGAGGACGAGCTCGATCGCGAACGCCTGCGCGTCCGTGAACCCTGGGCCGGGGAGCGTGGCCCCGAGCCCGCCCACGCGGCCGAAGAGGGCCGCGAGGAGCCCGCAGGCGAGGATGGCCCCAACGAGCTGGGCCGCGATGTAGCCCGGAACCCTCTTCCAGGGGAAGTCCCGCCGGGCGGCGAAGGCGATCGTCACGGCCGGATTGAGGTGGGCTCCGGAGGTCGCCCCCATGAACAAGATGATCGCCATCACCATGAGTCCGGGCGCCGTGACGAGCACGGCCGGGCCGAGCCCACCGTGGGCCACGGTCGCGACGACGGGGCCTCCGGCCGCGACGAGGACGAGGAAGAACGTCCCGAACGCCTCCGCGAACAGTCGGCGACCCTCTAACGCCGGGTTTAGGAAGTCCCGTTGGATCCGCTCGAGCGATCGCGTGCCGATGAGCAGGCTGCCGCCGGGAGGCTCGCCGACGGGCTCGCGCGCGGTCATACGCCCTCCTCTTCCCGTGCCGGAGCCCACAAGGCGCGCTGAACTCGGGGCGACCTCGGCGCGGTGGCCCGACCGCGGGATGTACCGATCGCGTTCAACGGCCCCCGAGAAACCCAGGGCCCTTTAGACCTCCACCGTCAACTCCGATCGGGGTGCAACTTCGAGTTGCACGTCGGTGGCGAGCTGTCCCTACGGGCCCGCCTCCGGGCCGATCGCGCAAAGCTGAGCTGTGTGACCAAAGAGGCGTTCGGCGGGGCCGTCCCTTGCGGCGGTACACCTTCCGTCCACGCCCCCACCCTAGCGCTTCGAGCGACGTCCGAGCAAGGGCGCGCCCTCCTCCGCCTCGGGTCCACCGTCGAGCGGGAGACGAGAGGCGTGGTCCGAGGCTCGTCGTCGGAAGACGAACGCCGTCGCGACGGCGGCGGCAGGGACAACGGTCAGGTAGGCCCAGATCCCGAGGTAGTCACCCGAGAAGACCGCGGGCGCGACGGTTCGGGCCGGATTGAGCGAACTGCCGGTCCAGGGCCCGATCAGCAGCGTCGAGACGCCCACCACGCCGGCCGGCAGAAGAAGCTCGAGTTTCGACGGCACCTTCCCTTCCGCAGTGAGGAACAGGACCGCGAGGACGAGGGCGGCCGTGAAGACCGATTCGAGCGGAGGAACCAGGGTCACTTCGCCGTTCCACGGCAGGGTCGCTCCCCAGTGTGCCCCTGTCCCGACCGTCAACCCGACGAGGAAGCTCCCGCCTAGCGCGCCACCGAACTGGGCGGTGAGGTAGGCGGGAACCTCCGTGGCGCTCGCGCGACGCGCGACCGTGAGCGCGAGCGTTACGGCGGGATTCAGGTGCGCACCACTGACGCCCGCGAAGAGGAGGACCGGTATCGCAACGGCCGCGAACCAGGCCACGGCCAACTCGACCTGGGGGAGGCCGCCGAGCTTTGCCCCGACAACGACGGCCCCTGTACCCACGTAGACGAGGATGGCCGTCCCCGCGGTTTCCGCTAGGCAGCGGTGGAACAGGGGCCGCTTCACGAGGTCGGGCCGGGGCTCGGCCTCGGCGGTCCGTCTGTCAGCGAAAGCTCGCGCTTCAGCGCCTCGACCCGGGCACGCAGATCGTCCCGGACTCGGCGAAACCCTGCGTCGTCGAGTTTGGCCGGGTCGGGGAGGGCCCAGTCCCGTAGCTCCAGGTGCTTGAGGCGAGCGGGACAGCTCTCGCTGTCGAGACAACCCATGGTCACCCGGACCGTGGCCCCGTCGATCATCTCGCCCGTCAGGGCCCGCGGCGGATGCAGAGGAAGGTCAAGGCCGATCTCCCGGAGCATGGGGCGTGTCCGTGGGTTGGGGGATCGCGCCGGCGCAGTACCTGCCGAGACCGCTTGCCAGCCGACGGGGGGACGATCATTGAAGAGGGCCTCCGCCATCAACGAGCGGGCCGCGTTCTCCACGCAGATGAACAGGACCGTCCGCTCCGTCATGGACGCCCCAAGCTGCGGTGAGGTGGTCGTCCCGGGATCACGATACCTCGCAGGACCGCCCGGCCATCGCAAGCGGACCCCGCAGAAAGTCAGAGCGGGGATAACGGTCCGCTACGTACCCGCGAAGGTTCGAAAGGGGCGGGGACCCGTATCGACCGGAAGGTACGTTGCCTTGGGTCTTGCTCGTCACCGCTGGACTGAAGTGGGCTCTAGGCCTACCAACGGTGACCGACCCGCGTGACCCGGGTGCTCCTTCGGGAAGGTGGAAGGCAGGTGAGGGCCTTGGTACAGGCGGCCGGGTCATGACGGACGAGAAGCCGTCGTCGCCGACTCCCCCGCCGCTGAGGGGCCCATGGCCGTAGTCAAGCCGGTCGTCCTGCGGAGCCTCAAGCGAGCGCTAGGGAACCTTGGCGGCGAGAAGGCCCCGGTGATCGCGGGGCACAAACTGCTCTACCGGTGCAACCTCGAGTGCAAGATGTGCCCGTTCTGGCGGCGGGAGGACGAGGAGCTCCTCGGGCTCGCGGACGAGATCCGGATCATGGAAGCTCTGGCCAGCGCCGGAGTTTCCTTCCTGGGGTTCGAGGGCGGGGAGCCCCTCCTCCGCCGCGACGTCGGGGAGATCCTGCGAGAGGCGCACGCCCGCTTCCATACCTCGTTGGTGACGAACGGTTGGCTTCTAGAGCACCGTCTTTCCGAGATTGCGGAGCATCTCGACCTTCTGTTCGTCTCGGTCGATGGCATCGGGGAGACCCACGATCGCCTCCGGGGTATCCCCCGCTCGTTCGACCGCGCGGTTCGCGGTATGCGGGCCTCCCGCCACGAGATCCCCACGGTGATCAGCCATACCGTGACCCGGGAGAACCTCGACGAGTCGGAGAAGGTCGTGGAGCTCGCCGAGGACCTCGAGGTGGGGCTCACCGTGCAGGTCGCCTACGACTACCGGACGGCCGACCCGCTCTCGCCCGCGGGCGAGCACCTCCGCCCCGTGATCGAGCGCCTCCGGGACCTGCGGAGGAGCGGGGCCCCGATCCTGGAGTCCGTGGGCTACTTCGACGCGATCTTGAGCTCGTGGTACGGCGGGTCCCCCTGGCGGTGCAAGCCGTGGCTCACGATCAACATCGACCCGGCGGGTCGGATCGTGTTGCCCTGCTACGTGCTGCAGGAGTACCACGGAAGCCTCCCGGTGTGGGAGGTGGACATCCGTAGCCTGTGGAACCAGTTCTCGTGGGCCCCATACGAATCCTGCAACAAGTGCGCCCTCGCCTGCTACCTTGAACCGTCGCTGTTCCGCTGGACCGAGCTTGCAAGTCTTCGAGACCGGGTCGTCGACGGAGCGGTCAACTATCTCCGGAGAGGAACGAAGACCTCCTCCCGTGAGCGAGTCCCCGCCCCGTTCCGGTTGGAAACCAACGCCCCATGAACGCTCGGTAGTCGTGCTCGCAACGGGGGCCGTCGCCCCTCCGATGGAGGGTGCGGGCTCGCGCGCGACGCGTCGGTGGTTCGAGCGGGTCGTTTCGCTGTCGCAGAACTCGCCGAATCGCCACGCGGGAGGGTTCGGCGAGGCCGTCGAGATTTCCCCAGGGTGGAGGCGCCCGTGCTGGGATTCGCTACCCCGGGGGGTTCGAATAGGTCAGAGAGAGTGAACATCGCTGCTCATTCCTAGCCAAGTTGCTCAACCCCTCATAGCAATCCAGCCATGCGTGACTGGTGGTTCATCGGGCTTGGTCGCTCGGGAGCCACCGCGGGGCCGATACCCTCGACCCTACTAGGCCGGCCCTACCC
>JBAIXP010000043.1:0-16570 GCA_037916495.1 Thermoplasmata archaeon
ACGAGGACGAGGAGCGCTGGACGGCCGCCCCCGCGTCGGCGGTCCGCGCCCGGGGGACCGTCCGCGTCCTCGTGGCCCCGGGGGACGAGCGCGAGCGCGGCCGGGCCGAGGAGGACCTCGTTCGGGAGCTCGGAGTGCCCCGCTCGCTGCTCCAGCGGCTCCTTCCCGCGGGCGGCCTCTCGGTCCGCCGAGCGTAGACGACCGTCACCCGATCGGGGGGGAACGCGTCCCCCGAACGCCGCCAGGTCTTCCCGTTCGCGCGCAGGGCGGTGATCGTGAGCGGGCTCGTCCCCAGACGGAAGGAGGCACCGACCTCCAGGCGCGGAAGGGCGCTCGCCGGGACCCTCAAGGTGCGCGAGCGGTCGCCCTCGACGAGCGCGACGCGAATCCTCGGCTCGACCTGGCTCGTCGCCCAGAGCGTGGCGACCGAGGAGGCGGGGGCCGAGGCGACGGTCCGGCCGTCGGCCCGCTCGAGCCTCGTCACGAGCACCGGAGTGCCCTCGACCTCGATCCGGTCACCGCGCCGCAGGACCTCGGCTGAGGGGAAGGAGGAGCTCGTCCGCCGTGAGGTCGGACCGGAGGAGACGATCGTCTCGACCGTGGCCCGTCGCTCCGCGACGGACGCGAACGTCCGCGTCACGCGGCAGGTCTGGCAGCGCGCGACCCCCGAGACGGCCCCGGGAGTGCTCCGCGGGTCGACGCGTAGGATGCGGTGCGGCGTCTCCTCCTGGCACGTCTCGCAGTAGAGCGTCGCGCGCCGGATCGCCGCGCCGAGAGTCTCCGTCTCCTCGTCGCTCACGCCCGCCCCCCGCCTCCCCCTCGCTTCGGAGAACGTGGACAGGGCGGGATCTGGGTCCTCGCCGGGCGATCGGTTCGTAGCGTCAAGGTCCGAACTTCCGCGAGGCGGCCCTACGGCGGGCCGGGTCGAATGGGGCTGCCCGAATTTGAATCGGGGTCCCGGGCTCCCAAAGCCCGAAGGATGGACCAGTAGAGCGGGCCGAGGGAGGTCCTCGGGCCCGTAGCTACCCCACAGCCCCGCATGCCGCTAGACCGCCTCCACCTGGCGGAGCGCCCGGCCGATGCGGCACTCGGCGGGGCCGTCCGCGATGGAGACGATGCGGAACTTCTGCTTGGCGGGGAGCGAGGGGCCGGCGCAGATCGTCCAGGTGGGGCAGTCGAGGCGCCGGCACGGGTAGCGCCCGGCCTCGACCAGGCTCCCGACGATCGCCGAACGGGTGTCGACGACGAGCGGTCGCTCGACCGGTTTCACCTCGACGACGTGCGCGTCCGACTCCTGGAGCGCGCACGGGTGCGTGACCTCCCGCACGCGCGTGACCTCGTACCGGCGTCCCGGGTCGAGCGTCAGGCAGGCGTGCCGGTACGCGCACGTCCTACAGACCGGACCGCCGCCCTGGTAGACGAACCGGAACCCCTCCTTCGCCTCGGCCACGGCGAGGAGCGTGATGTCGGGCATCGGCCTACGCGGTCACCCCCGTCACCGAGGCGAGCCGTTCGGCCGCGTCGCGCGAGAGGCCGTTGTCGCCGAGGATCGTGTAGCGGTCGGGCCTCAGCGAGTGGGCGAGGACGAGCGCCTTCACCACCTCCTCGTTCGAGACGCCGAGCTCGGGCGCGGTCGTGGGGGCGCCGATCGTGAGCAGGGCGGACTTGAGGCGACGCCAGTCGCCCCCGTGCAGGTACATCATCATGATCGCCCCGACGCCGCACTGTTCGCCGTGCAGGCTCGGGTGCGCGCTCACCCGCTCGAGGGCATGGGAGAAAAGGTGTTCGCTCCCCGAGCAAGGCCGGGAGGAGCCGGCGACGCTCATCGAGATCCCCGCCACGAGGATCGGGCGGATCGCGGTCCAGACCGACGCCTCGAGGTTCGGCTTGATCGAGCTTGCGTGGTCGATGATCTCCTGGGCGGCGTACTCGCTCAAGGTCGCCGCGGTGCTCGAGTACTCCTCGCCGCGCAGTCGCACCGCGAGGCGCCAGTCGAGGATGGCGGTCATGTTCGAGATCACGTCCGCGCACCCGGACGCGAGCAGCCTGAACGGAGCCTGCACGATGAGGCCGGTGTCGGCGATCACGCCCATTGGGACCGCAGCCTCGGTGCTCGTGACGCTTTCCGAATTGCGGAGCGAGGCCCGGGGGGAGGAGATCCCGTCGTGCGCGGCCGAGGTCGGAAGGCTCACGAACGGGATCTTGAGCCGCGACGCGACGACCTTGGTGATATCGATCTTGCTCCCCCCGCCGACCCCGACCACGAAGCGCGCGTCGACCTTCCGCGCCTCGACCGCCACCCGGTCGACCTCGTGAAGGGTCGCCTCGTGGGCGATGATCGTCTCGACCTCAAAGCCGTCCGAACGCAAGATGTCGGCGGCCCTCAGGCCGGCGAGCTCCGCCGTGCGCGGGCCGGTGACGACGGCCCCGCGGTGGGCGAATCCGAACTGCTGGCACATCGAGCCGAGCTCCTCGATGACCCCGTGGCCGACCAGGACGGTCCGGGGGAACACCATCCCCTTCGCCTTCCCGAACGGCATCTCGCTCGGGGCCAGGAGGTCCTGCACTCCCGGCCGGGCGTCGACCATGGTCCGAACCGCCGAACGGGGGGGCCGGGCTCATTAGCCTATCCTTCGGCGACCCCGCGGGAGAGCGGCGGCTCTAGCGGCCGGGGACGTCCCCCCAGAGGACCTTGTGCTCCTGGAGCATCACCCTAACGTCGAGACGGTCGGCGAGGACCCAGTCGGCGAGCTGCCCCGCGTCGCTTCCCCAGACCGGCTGGAAGACGACGGTAGCCGGCCCGCGGTACTTTCGCGCGACCCTCTTCGCGTAGAGGTAGTCGCGGCGGTCGGCGATGACGAACTTCAGCGTGTCGTCCGCGCCGAGGAGCTCGAGGTTCTTCCAGCGGTTGCGCCCCTCCATCCGGGACGACGGGCACTTCACGTCGACGCTCAGACGGACCCCCGGGATCCCCACGTAGGGACCGACGTCGAGCGAGCCGCCCGTCTCGATGACGGTCGTGACCCCCCGCTCGGAGAGGCGGCGGACGAGCTCGAGCGACGCGCTCTGGAGGAGCGGCTCCCCGCCCGTGAGGCAGACGAACCGGGTTCGGTGGCGCTTCACCGTGGCGAGGATCGAGGGGATCGACCGCTCGCGCCCCGGCCCGAACGAATAGGTCGTGTCGCACCAGGCGCACCGAAGGTTGCAGCGCGCGGTCCTCACGAAGGTGGTCCGGACACCGGTGAGCGGACCTTCCCCTTGGACGGAGTGGAAGACCTCGATGATCCGCACGGTGCGTCCGATCCTCCGTCAGGCCGCGTCGGCCCCCTCTCCACCGTCCGGGCTTAAGAGCGCCCCGGGTGGTGTCGGGCCGTGGAGCGAGCCCGCGAGAAGCACTGGCGGGAGGCGTGGGCGAAGGCGGGACTCGCCTCGGGCCGGCGTGACCCGGATCGGGGCAAGTTCTACGCCCTCAACGCCTACCCCGGTCCGAGCGGGTTCTTCCATGTCGGGCACCTGAGGGCGTACGCCTACCTCGATGCCCTCGGCCGCTACCACCGGATGCTCGGGGAGCAGGTCCTGCTCCCGTTCGGCGTCCACGCCTCGGGCCTCCCGGCCGTCGCATGGGCCCAGAAGGTCCGCGACCGCGACCCCTCGACGCTCGCCCAGCTCAAGGACGCGGGCGTTCCGGACGAGGAGGTCGCCCGCCAGGTCGACCCCGAGCACGTCGCGCGGTTCTTCCTCGCGAGCTACCGCGCGACGATCGAGGAGCTCGGCGTCCTCGTCGACCCCGCCACGCTCCTCACGACCGTCGACGACGATTACCGGCGGTTCATCACCTGGCAGTTCCGGACCCTCGCGTGCGAGGGCGCGCTCGTCCAGGCCGACCACTACGCCTCCGTCTGCCCGGTCTGCGGACCGGTCGCCGTCGACCCGGCCGAGACCGACCTGTCGAGCGGCGGCGATGCCGAGGTCGTGCAGTACACCACCGTCCCGTTCGCTCTGGACGACGGACGCGTCCTCCTCGCCGCGACGCTCCGTCCCGAGACGGTCTACGGGGTCACCAACCTGTGGGTCCCGCACGAGGGCTCGCTCGTTGCCTGGCACCACGGGTCGACCACGTTCCTGGCCTCCCGGGCGGGCGCGGAGCGGCTGGTCGACCAGCACGGGGGCCACCTCGGTCACGAGCTCTCGGCCCGGGAGCTGGTCGGGCGGACCGTGAAGGTCCCGCTCGCCGACCACACCGTCCCGATCCTCGAGAGCAAGGTCGTCGACCCGTCGGTCGGCACCGGCGTCGTGATGAGCGTCCCGGCGCACGCGCCCGCGGACGCGGCCGCGCTCGCCGAGCTCTCCGACGCGCACCGCGCGGGGGTCGTGCAACCTCCGCCGGTGCTGCTCCGGGTGAGCGAGGAGTCGTCGCTCACCGCCTCCGAGATCGAGCTCTTGAGCGGCCACGGGACCCCGGCCGAGAAGGCCCTCCGGGCCGCCGGCGCCACCGGCCTCGGCGACCGCGACCGTCTCAACGAGGCGACCGAGCGGCTCTACCGCCTCGAGTTCGTCCGGGGCACGATGACCGTGCCGGCCCTCGAGGGGGTGCGGGTGCGGGACGCGCGGGAGCGCGTCGCCCGGGAGCTCGAAGCCCGCGCGGAGAGCTTCCCCCTCCGGCAGTTCTCGAAGCCGGTCCTCTGCCGCAACAACCACGCCGTCGTCATCCGTCGCCTGCCCGACCAGTGGTTCCTCAAGTACTCCGATCCGGCGTGGAAGGCGGCGACGACCGAGCTCTGCGGTCGTCTGCGGACGTACCCCGAGGAGTATGCTGCCGAGCTTCCCGGGATCGTCGACTGGTTCGAGGACCGGCCCTGCACCCGCCGGGGCCGCTGGCTCGGTACGGCGTTCCCTCTCGACCCTGGATGGACGATCGAGCCGATCGCCGACTCGACGTTCTACATGGCGTACTTCGTCGTGCGGCGTTTCGTCGCCACCGGCCGGCTCGCGCCGGAACAGCTCACCGACGCGTTCTTCGACCATGTCTTCCTCGGCCGGGGCGAGGGCGAGCCGTCCGTTCCCCGCGAGCTCCGCGACGAGGTGCGCGAAGAGTTCCTCTACTGGTACCCGCTCGACATCAACTTCGGAGGCAAGGAGCACAAGCGGGTGCACTTCCCCGTCTTCCTCTACACTCACGCGAAGCTCCTCCCTCCCGAGCTCCATCCCCGGCGGATCTTCGTCAACGGCTGGATCACGGGCGCTACGGGGGCGAAGATCTCGAAGAAGGACATCGGGAGCAAAGGGGGCAAGATCCCCCCGATCCGCGGCGCGCTCGAACAGTGGGGCGCGGACGCGCTCCGGCTATTCTACTTCCTCGCCGCGTCGACCTCACAAGACCTCGAGTTCGACGGAGGGCTGGTCGACGCGGCCGTCGGACGCCTCGAGGAGGTCGCGCGCCTGGTCCGGGAGGCCCGGGGCGACGGCGCGGGCCCGCCCGAGCTCGACGCGTGGCTTTCCTCCCGGATGCACGAGCTCCTCCTTCGCGTGCGGGCTGCCTACGACCGGACCGACCTGCGCGCGGCCGCGGAGGCGACGTTCGTCGAGCTGCCGGCACTGCTCAAGCGCTACTACGCCCGCGGCGGGGTCGCCGGGACCGCGACGGACCGGCTCGCCTCGGCGTGGGTGCGCCTGATCGCTCCCGTCGCGCCGCACCTTTCCGAGGAGCTCGGGGCGGGCCGCTTCGACTCGCTGGTCGCGCTGGCCCCGTTCCCCGCCGCCGAGGAGTTCGCGCGGTCCCCCGTCGCGGAGGCCCGCGAGGCGTTCCTCGACCGCGTCGAGGACGACCTCCGCTCGGTCCTGCGCCCGCTCTCCGAGCGGGGCGAGCCGATGCCCGAGGAGCTCGCCTTCTTCCTGGCCGCGCCGTGGAAGGCGGAGGTCGAGCACTGGCTGCGCGAGGCGCTCGACCGGGGGGAGACGCCGACGATCCGGTCGATCCTCGAGCGGGCCGCCCGACACCCCGAGGTCGCGTCGGCCCGGGCGGAGGTCGCGAAGTACGTCGAGCGGTTCCTCCCGGCCGTCCGCTCCGAGCCCGAGCCTTTTCCCCCGGTCGACGAGGAGGCGACGCTCCGCGCGGCCGAGGCCTACCTGGCCCGGCGCTTCGGTCTCAGCTCGATCCAGGTCTACCGTGAGTCGGAGGCAGGGGCCCACGACCCGAAGGGGCGTCGCGAGCGGGCCCGGCCCGGCCGCCCTGCCTTCTACCTCGTGCGGGTCGGTGGGACGGACCGTCCCCGGGCGGCGGGGCCGGGCGCCTGAGGGCGCCGGGCCGGAGCGAGCCGCGCAAAGAGCCACTCGTCGCGGAACCCTCCGCGCCAGGGGAAGCTCCCTCGCAGCCATCCCTCCCGGCGGAAGCCCGCCGCGCGGAGCACGCCGGCCGACGCCCGGTTGCCGAGGAACACGTGGGCTTCGATCCGGTGGAGGCCGAGATCGCGGAAGCCGAGCTCGACCATGCGCCGGCTCGCCTCGAGCGCGAAGCCACGCCCCCGGTACGGGCGCCCGATCCAGTAGCCGAGCTCGCCCCGCGAGCGCGCCGGCGTAAGGCTGTGGAGCCCGATTCCGCCGACCAGGGCGCCGTCGTTGGACCGGACGATCTGCAGCGCGAGGTCGGTCCCCTTGCGCCGCGCCCGCGGGGCGCGGCGTCGGAACTCGCTCGCTTCCTTCGGCCCGTACGGGAACGGGATGGTCGTCCAGGCCGAGACGTCGCCGTCCCGCAGGAGCTCAATGAGCTCCCGGTCGCGCGAGGCGTCGGGCAGGGCGAGCTCGAGCCGTCGGGTACGGATCGGGAACGAAAGGCGCGCGAGGCGCTCGGCGAGGTCGGGGATCATGGCGGGTCGGCGCGACGGTGGACCCGCCTCGGACCCCGTCCTTTCGAGGGAAAGTTGAGGAACATCCGCGACGGCATCGGGTGGGAGGAAAGGCGGCGGTACTTCGCCGACTTCTTTCGGGCGTAGCTGTTCTTCACGGGCCCCGAGATCTCGAAGTAGATCAGCTGGCCCACCGGCATCCCCGCGTAGATGCGGACGGGGAGTTTCACGCTCATCTCGAGCGTCCAGTGGTTGCAGAACCCCTCGTCCCCCTTGCCCGCGGTCGAGTGGATGTCGATCCCGAGGCGGCCGACGCTCGATTTCCCCTCGAGGAACGGGACGTACCCGTGGGTCTCGGTATACTCCTCCGTCACGCCGAGGTAGAGCTGGCCCGGGACGAGGACGAACCCTTCGGCCGGGATAAGGAACTCCTTCGCAGGGTTCGGCCGACGCGCGTCCAGCGCCCCGCCGCGGTAGACGGCGAGGTACTTTCCGAGGTGGACGTCGTAGGAGTTCGTGCCAAGGCAGGACGGATCGAACGGGCGGATGACGATCCTTCCGTCGTGCATCGCCGCGAGGATCGCGGTGTCGGAGAGGATCATCGGACTGCGCCGCCAGAATCGGCACGTTATTTAACGGAAGGCGGCGGGGGGCCGTCCTCCTCGATGAGGATCGCGGCGTAGCCCACGACCTCGTTGGACGGCGCGACCTCCCCGGAATGCCCCCATCGCACGAGGGTCGTGCGAAGGGGCCGGCCCGCGAGCGCCGCGAGGAGCACCGTGGTCGGGGCGATCCCGCACATCGAGATGCGGTGCCGGGCGACCACGTCGTAGAGCCGACGGGCGTCGCTGGCGAGGATCGCCTCGATCGCGAGGTGGTCGAGCCGGTCGGCGACGTCGGGCGCGACGTAGTGGGAGAAGTCGGTGGACGCGAGCACGAGGACGTCCCGGCCCTCGAGCGCGTCCCGCACGACGCCCCCGACCTCGTGGAGGTAGGAGAACGGACCGTAGGTCACCTGGAGGGGGACGAAGGCGGGCTTCGGGAGGACGTACTCGAGGAACGGCAGCTGCACCTCGATCGAGTGCTCCCGCGCGTGCGCCGCCTCGTCGACCTTCACCGGCCCCCGGGTGAGGAGGCGGGCCAGGTCCTGATCGACCGGCGTCGGCCCGAGCGGGGTGAGCCACGTTCGGAGGGAGAGGGCGGCGCCGAGGCCGAGCCCCGCGTGGTCGACACCGAGAACGACCACGGACCCGGGGGCCCGCTCGGCGGCGATGCGGGCGTAGACATGGGCGGCGATCGGTCCGGAGTAGACGAACCCCGCGTGAGGGACCACGGCCGCGACGAGCCGGCGGCCGCCGGAACGATGCCGAGGCGGCAGCTCGCCCGGTCCGCGGGGGTCGAGGAAGCAGGCCTCGACCTGGTGGGCGAGCGCCTCCCCCCCGTCCGCGTAGAACGCCCCCGCCACCACCGGCCGGCGGACGGAGACGGTCATCGTAGCTAGGCGGGGGCGAGCTGCTGAACGAGCGCCTTCGCCTCGCCGTCCTCGAGCCGCGTGCGGTGGGGCCCGAGGAACGGGTTCTTCTCCCCGTAGCGGGGGATGACGTGGAAGTGGACGTGGAAGACGATCTGGCCGGCCCGCGCCCCCGCGTTGAGCGCCACGTTGTAGTCGGTCGTGAGGCGGCCGATACGGCGGCAGACCTCGTCCAGCGAGCGGACCAGCGAGATCTGGTGGTCGAACGGGAGGTCGGTAAGCCGCGCCCCGTGCCGTTTCGGGATCACGAGGGAGTGGCCCCGGGTGAACGGGAAGAGGTCGAGGAACCCGACCGTCTCGTCGTCCTCGTAGAAGATGTAGGCGGGGGCGCGGCGCGCGACGATCGAGCAGAAGATGCAGTCGTCGCCTCCCGCCGGGCCGCCGCTCATCCGCGGCGGGCGAGCTTCCGTCGCCCTATACCCTTGCTCCGGAGGACCGAACGCTCCCCTCAAGAGGACCGCCCACCTTTCGGTCCCACGATGGCTCTCCGCCGGGCCGCCTCGATCTCCCTGGCGGCCGCCGTGCTCACGAGCCTCCTGATCGTCCCGTCCGGCGGGGCCTCCGCGACCGCCGTTGCGGCACGGTTTCCGGCGCACGGCCTTGTCACGGACGCGCTCCCGCTCCCCGCCGGCGCGGCGGTCGCGTCGCTGCCCGCCGGGGCCGAGCTCCGCATCGGCCTCACGCTGCCGTACGACCACGCCTCGGACCTCGGGGCCCTGCTCGCGCGTCTCGGCGATCCGGCCTCCCCGGGCTACCGCCAGTTCCTCACCTACCCCGAGTTCGAGGCCGACTTTGGCCCGCCGGGGGCGAGCGTGGCGGCCGTACGTTCGGTCCTGAGCAGCGCGGGGGCCACGTCGATCGAGATGCCGGCGGGATCCACGACCGTCGAGGCGACGGTCTCCCCTGCGGCTTTCGCGGACCTCTTCGGCGCGACCCCGGTCGTCTTCGAGACCCCGGGCGGCGCCGTCGGGTTCACGACCGTAGGACCTGTCCGGCTTCCGGCCGGCCTCACCGGTATCGTCACGGGGCTCGAGGGCCTCTCGGGACCCGTCGAGCGCCAGGCCGCCCGGACGGCGTTCCCGCTCACGCTCGCGCACGTCGCGCCCGTCGGCCGCGGCGGTCCGCTCTTTGTCCAGGACGAGGCGAGTGGCTACGAGTGGTTCGTCGGCTCGGACTTCACGCAGGCCTACGAGGCGGTCCCCCTCCTCCCGGGGAGCTCGAGCAGCCTTCCCCACGCGACGTTCCCGTCCGGCATCGCGATCGCCACGCTGCTCGCGAGCGCGTACAACACCACGACGTTCTCGACGTTGCCGCCGTTCGACCCGTCGGTCGTGGACCGGTACTTCGCCGACACGCTCGCGCCGGGCTGGCCCGTCCCCAACCTCACCGGGGTGCCGGTGCCCGAACCCGGTGCCAGCACCCCGCCCCTCCCGGGCTCGTTCGGGACGGCGGTCGACTCCCTGGGTATGGAGACGGAGAACTCGCTCGACCTCGAGATGGCCGGGAGCCTCGCCCCCGGGGCCCCCCTCTACAACTTCTACTTCTCCGGCAGCCTGGTCGCCAACCCGTCCGTCACCTTCGGCAGCCTCGCGGGCTACTTCGCGGACGACCTCGCCGCGGCCCTCGCCCACAACTACGGCACGGCCCACCTCGCGGTCGTCTCCTGCTCGTTCGGCCTCCCCGACCTCAACAACAGCGCGTGGGACACCGAGCTCACCCTCGCGGCCGCCCTCGGCGTCACGGTCGTGGCGGCGAGCGGCGACCAGGGGAACTCGCTCAACTCCGCGAGCGCGCTCACCGTCGGGCCGGGTCCGCTCTGGCCGGCGACCGCCGCGTTCAACACGTCGGGGGCTGTCTCGGTCGGAGGCGTGTCGATCACGCTCTCGGGGACCGCGACCGCGAACTACACCGGTCCACCGCTCGTGGCGGCCTACGACGACAAGGTCCAGGGGATCGCCGCCGGGATGCGTGCCTGGTACGACACCACTGGAGGTCGCGGCGCCTACGCGGGGACGGAAGGGGGCGTGAGCGGGGTCTTTGCCGAACCGTGGTGGCAGTTCCACTCGGCCGCCCAGCCGTCGATCGTCACGGCCGCGCAGAACCAGGGTGCGCAGACCCTCGGCCGCTCAGGTCCCGACCTTGCCTTCCCCGCGAACGACACGATCGCCTACATCGCCGCCCAGTCCGGCACGCCGATCTTCGGCCTCGTCTCGGGCACGAGCATCGCCGCGCCGGTCCTCGCGGGTCTGCTCGCGGATGTGGTCGGGGTGGAGTCCGCGACGCGGGGCCATTTCTCCCCGCTCGGCTTCCTCACGCCCGAGCTCTACCGCCTCGCGAGCTACTTCGCGGCGAACCCGGGCAGCGCCGACCCGTTCTACGACGTGACGAACGGCTCGAACGCCCTCTTCGCCGCGCTCCCGGGCTGGGACGCGACGACCGGCTGGGGCGGACTGCTCGCCCCGCAGTTCCTGGCGGCGGATGGGAACCCCGCGGAGGCGAACTACACCTACACCGGTCCGACCCCGACGCTCCCGCCGAACCCCAACCCCTCGATTTCCGTGCTCACCGGAGCGGTCGTCCTCGGCGGGGCCGCGACCGCGGCCATCGTGGCGGTGGTGATCGTCCTCTACCGGCGGGAAACGCCGGCGCCACCTCCCGACGCGTTCGACGCCTATCTCCTGCCCGCCGGCCCCGGAGGGGTGCCTCCCGCCCCGGAGGCCCCAACGGCGACCTTCCCGTGCCCGTACTGCGGGATCGAGCGGCCGGCCGAAGCGGGCCCGTGCCCCGGCTGCGGGGTCCGTTAGCGAGCTAGCTCGCGGGGGTCTCGCTCGGGATCGGCTCCGCCGGCTCCGGCGCGCCGGACGCCTCCGAAACCTCGGCGGCCGCGGGGGCCGCCGGGGCGTCGGCGGGGGCGGGTGTGGCTGGCCCCGGGGGAGGCGGGACCCCGAGCTTCTGCTCGAGGAACCGGCGGATCTCCTCCGGGCGGCTTGATGCGATGCCGAAGTACTCGGCGAAGCGGCGCGTCGTCGTGAGCTCGAGCGTTGCGCCCTTCGGCTCGGTGTGCACGAGGCCGAGGCCGCGAAGGTGCTGGACCTCGCCGTACGCCCCGTCCCCGATCATCCGGACGAGGACGCTCTGGAGCATCGGCTGGTGGTAGGCGACGAGCGTGAGGGCCTTCACGGTGCGGGGGGCCATCTCGACCGGCGTCACGGCGTGGACGGTCGGGACGAACCGCTCCTGGAGCTGGAGGGCGTAACGGTCGCCGACCTTGCGGACCTCGAGGGACGACTGGCGGTTGCGGTAGGTCTCCTCGAGGGTCCGGACCGCCTTCTGCACCGGCCGCGGGTCGGCCTGCTCCAAGGCCTCGGCGAGCTCGCGGACGGAGAGGGGCTTTCCCGCGGCGAAGAGGACCGCCTCGACCTCGAAGACGAGGTCGTCGAGCTTGGACGGCATCGCTTCCTCCCTACGGACCCTCCGCGGCAGCGGGGCGCGACTCTAGGGTCCTCACCACCAGCACGGGCGAGGAGCCGAGCGTCGCCTGCTGGAGGTCGACCGAACGCTCGCGGGCGAGGAAGAGGACGGCGAGGAAGAGGGCGACCAGGCGGTCGCGGCCCGAGAGCGGGTTCCACATCTCGAGGAGGCGGAACGGCTCGCCGACCGGGTGGCGGGCGACGGCCTCCCAGGCGTCCGCGAGGTCCCGTTCGGGGACGTCGCCGTGGACGAGCACCTCGGGGGGGGCCCGCTGCTCCTCGCGCAGGCGCTCCCGAAGCTCCTGGACCTTGAGCGCCCGGCGGGCGTCCACCTCGGCCTCCCCGAACGCCTTCACGAGCTCGAGGAGGGAGACGGGGCGCGTCTCGGCGTGCCGGACCATCTCGAGCAGTGCCGGAGGGTCCGAGCTCCCGAGCACGGTCGAGGTCACGTCCACCGCCTCGGGGGTGTCGAGGAGGGGAAGGTAGCCGTCGTCCGCGAGGGGCTCCCCGCTGTCCGACGGGTCGATCGCCGGGGCCTCGGCGGACTGTTGGTGGCGGAGGACCTCCTCCGACTGCAGGAGCAGGATGCTCCAGGCCATGTAGAGGAGCCGGCCCGCGATCTGGAAGTCGACGGCCCCCTCGTCCCGGACCCGGCCGAGGTAGGCCTGCGTGAACTTCGCGAGGTCGATCTCCCACGGGTCGAACCGCTCCTCGAGGACGAGCTCGAACAGGAGCGCCGTCGCCTTCTGCAGCGGGTCGGCGATCACGACGTGGACCCCTTCCTTGAGGTCCTCGACCAGGGCGAGGTAGCGCTCGAGGAGCTCGGACGGATCCCCGGCTCCCTCGGGCTCGCCGAGGAGCGAGCGGTGGAAGACGAGGTACTGGAGCACCTTCTCGGCCGCCTCGCGCGGCACGGGGGCGGCCCGCGCGGGGGCGGCGCCGACCTCGGGGCTTCCGAGCATCAGCGCGCCTCCATCGGGGCGGTGGGGGCCCCGACCTGCGACGGGCCCTTCTCCTCGACATCCTGGATGTCGTCGAGGTGGATCCCGACCACGCGGGAGCAGCCGTCGCCGCGCATGGTGACGCCGAAGAGCTGGTGGGCGAACTTCAGCGTCACCTTGCGCAGCGAGATCACGATGAACTGGGCGCGCTCGGCGTTGCGCCGGAGCATCCTACCGACGTACTCGGCGTTGAGCCCGTCGAGCGACATGTCGACCTCGTCGAAGACGTAGAGCGGGCTCGGGTCGTAGCGCTGCATCGAGAAGATGAACGCGAGGCTCGCGAGCGACTTCTCCCCACCCGAGAGCTGCTCGAGGCGCGCGACGGTCTTGCCGACCGGGCGCGCCTTGATGAGGAGCCCGCCGGCGAGCGGGTCGTCCGGGTTCTCGAGCGCGATTTCGCCCTCGCCGCCCGCGGAGAGCTCGCCGTAAATCTCCTTGAAGTTCGTTCCGACCTGGCGGACGACCTCCACGAGCCTCTCACGCTTCTTCGCCTCGATCTCCTTCACGAGGGCGACGAGCTCGTCCTTCTCGCGGCCAAGACGCTCGACCTCGGCCGAGAACTCGTCCAGGCGCGACTTCTCCGCGTCGTACTCCTCGACCGCCCGCTGGTTCACGTCGCCCATGCCGGCGAGCTGCTGCTCGAGGGCGGTGACCCGCTTCTTGAGCTCGTCCACGGACGCCGGCTTCTCGTCCGGCTCGGGCTCGGGGAACTGTTGGAGCGCCTGCTCGAGCTCGGCGAGGCGGGCCTCGGCCTGGGCCGCCCGCGTCGTCTCGTTCGTGAGCAGCGACTTGCGCGTGGAGAGGTTCGTCTCGACGGTGGCGAGGTCCGCCGCGATCTGGACCCTCTTGTCGAGGAGCTTCTTCTGCTGCTGGGTCTGGGCGCGGGCCGCCTCGCCCTGCTTCGCCTCGACCGCCTTGAGCGCCTCGACCGCCTCGTGGGCCCGGGCGACCTCCTCGGAGAGCCGGCCGATCTCCTTGGTCTTCCCCGCGACCTCGCTCTTGAGGCGTTCGAGCTCCTTGCGGTGGGCGGCGACCTGCGTCTCGAGCGCCGCGACGGACGTGCGGACGGACTGGAGCTCCCCGTTCACCCGGACGCGCTCGTCCTGGGTCGCCTGGGATCGCTCCTGGAGCTGCTTGAGGCGGTTCGAGACCGCTTGAGGGAGCTGGGCGAGGTACTCCTCCTGGGCCTTGTCGCGGGCGCCACGGAGCTCGGCGAGCTCCTTCGCGATCGCGTTGAGCTTGTCCTCGCCGGCCTTCAGGACCGCCGTTGCCTTCTCCTCGGCCTGCACCGCGCGCGCGAGGCGCTCGCGGACCGCCTTGAGCTTCTCCCGCGCCGCGGCGAGGTCCTTCTGAAGGAGGCCGCGGGTCGACTGGTGGGCCTGGTCCTCGATGGACCGCTTCGCGAGCTCCTCGGCGGCGGCTCGGATCTTCTCCGCGAGCTGCCCGAGCTCCTGGCGCGCGGCCGTCTCGGCCCCGCTCTTCGCTCGGAGCTCCTCGCCGAGTCGCTTCAGCTCGACCGCGCTGTCGGCGCCCCGGCCCTGGCCGGCCGGATCGAGGTAGCCGCCCGAGATCGCTCCGGTCGGCTCGATGAGGTCCCCCGCGAGGGTGACGAGGCGGACCCCGCCCATCTGCTCGCGGGCGTGGGCGAGGTCGCCCATCACGACCGTCTCGGAGAAGACGTACCAGAAGGCCGGGCGCAGCTCCTCGTCGAACTTCACGAGGTCGAGCGCGTAGCCCTCCGCGCCCGCGGCCTTTGCGACGATGAGCGACTTGCCGTGGGGCCGGCCGGGCAGCATCTTGTTGAGGGGAAGGAACGTCGCACGGCCGCGCTTCTCCTCGCGCAGCAGCTTGATGCACGTCTCGGCGATCTGGTCGCTCTCGACCACGAGCGCCTGCAGGCGCGAACCGGCGGCGACCGAGAGGGCCGTCTTGTACTTCGGGTCGAACTCCGCGAGCTCCTCGACGGTGCCGCGGATCCCGCTCACCTTGCCGAGGTTCCGCTGGGAGAGGAGGAAGTCGACCGCCGCGAGCTGCGTCGGACGGCTCCCCGACTCCGCGCGGGCCTTGAGACGGGCATCGAGCCCGAGGTAGCGGCGGTTGAGCTCCCCGACCTCGAGCGCGAGGCGCTCCGCCTCGGTCGTGAGGGATTTCTCCCTCGAGCGGAGGGCGAAGAGCTCCTTCTGGAGGTCCGCGGTCGGGGTGATCTTCCCCCCGCGGCCCTTCTCCGTGTCGCCGATCCGCCCTTCGAGGTCGCGCACCTCGACCTCCCGTTCGTGGAGGTCCTCCTCCGCCTGGGCGTGGTCCCGCTCGGACGTCGCGAGAGCTCCGGCAGCGCTTTCCTTCGCGGCGACCGCCTCCTGCCAGGCCGTCTGCTTCGTCTCGATGCGGCGCTCGAACTCGAGCTGCTGCTTGCGGGCGGCGGCGAGTCGGTCCTGCGATTTGCCCGGCGTGCCGGTGGCCGCCTCGAGGTCCTTCGAGTCCGCGGTCGACCGTTCGTCGAGCTCCTGGAGGTGGGCCTCGAGCTTGCGGGCCTCCTCCGTGAACTTCGCGAGCTGGCTCTCCTCCCCCGCGATGGTCTTCGCGAGGTCGTCGGCTCGGCCCTTGAGCTCCGCGAGGCCTTCCTTGAGGTTCGAGAGGTTCTGCTCCCCTCGGGCGTGCTCGACCTTCTTCCCGTCGAGCTCCGCCTTGAGCTTGACCGCGGCCTCCCCCGCGGCCTCGGCGATCTCCCGCTCGAGCTGGTCGATGGAGCGCGAGAGCTCGGTCTGCTGGGCAGCGAGCTTCTCCCGCTGGGCGTCGAGGTCGGCGATCTCCTTCTGGACCCGCTCGACCTGGGCGCGGCAGGTGGCGAGCTCCTGCTCGGCCATCCGGTGGCCGGCCCGGGCGAGCCGGGCCTCGGTCCGGCGCTTGTCGTCCAGGAGCTGCTTATACTGGATCGCCTGGAGGCGCTGGCCCTCAAGGGCCGTGATCCGGGTCTTGACGTCGCCGAGGAGGGTGTTGATCCGGTCGAGGTTCCGGTCGAGCTCGGCGCGCTTCGCCGCCGCCCGCTCGAGCTCCTCGTCGTACTGGCTGATCCCGGCCAGACGCTCGACCAGGCCCCGCCGGGGGATCGGCCCCATCGTGACGACCTTGTTCACATCGCCCTGCTGGACGAGGTTGTAGCCGTCCCCGCTGAGCCGCGCGTGGGAGAGGAGCGTGTCGATCTCGGTCTGGGTCGTCCGCTTCCCGTTGACGTAGAAGTAGGAGTAGTAGCCGTCCGGGTCGCTCGGGGCGAGCTTCACGTACCGGGTCACCTCGACCTCGGCGTTCTCCGACGGGAGCAGGCGGTCGGAGTTGTCGAAGACGAGGGAGACCTCGCACTCGGTGGCCGGCTTTTTCGAGGCGCCCCCGTTGAAGAAGAGGTGCGTGAGCCGGTCGGCGCGGAGCGCCTTCGAGCTCGTCGGCCCGAGGACGAAGAGGATGGCGTCCGAGATGTTCGACTTCCCCATCCCGTTCGGACCCGCGACGCCGGTGAACCCGGGCTGGAACGGGATCTCAGTCGCTCCGGCGAACGACTTGAAGTTCCGCAGCTTGATCTTCTTGAGGTGCATCGTTCGGTGCTCCCGAGGGCCCTAGAGGTCCTGCCGTCGCCGAAATCCACCCGTTTGTCGGACGGTTGTCAGCGGGCTTCCCCACGTCTGTCCGCCAGATACTTAACCGTTGGCGCGCACGGGCGAACCCCTCCCTAGG
>JBAIXP010000044.1:0-14342 GCA_037916495.1 Thermoplasmata archaeon
TTTCGGAGTACTTTCGCGGGGTCCTCGAGCACTACCGGCCCCTCCTCGACCTGAGGTCGCTGCAGACCGACCCGATGATCCTCCAGCACCAGGTCCCGGGCGGGATGCTCTCGAACCTCCTCTCCCAGCTGCGCGAGCAGGAGGCGCTCGGCCGCTTGAGCGAGGTCCTCGCCGAGGTCCCGAGGGTCCGGGCCGACCTCGGCTACCCTCCGCTCGTCACCCCGACCAGCCAGATCGTCGGGATCCAGGCGGTCCTCAACGTTCTCGCGGGAGGGCGCTACCGCACCGTGACGCAGGAGGTCCGTGACTACGTCCGGGGCCTCTACGGGACCCCGCCCGGACCGCTCGACCCCGAGCTCTACCGCAAGATAACGGCCGAGAGCCCCGCGGTCCAGGGCCGACCGGCCGACCTCCTCGGACCCGAGCTCGACCGCGCGCTCGCCGAGGTCCGAGCGCTCGTCCCCGCGGCCGACCGCGCCGAGGCGCTCAGCTACGCGCTGTTCCCCGCGGTCTACCGGGCCTTCCGACGCCGTGCGGACGATGGCCTCGACTTCGAGACGCTCACGACCGCCGCCGTCGGGGTCGTCGGGGCCCTGAGGGCCCGAACGGCCCCGAACGGGCGGGCCACGGGTTCGGGCCCCGGGCACCCTGCGAGCCGGTGGGCGCTCGAGGGCCGGCTCCGCCAGCACAGCTCCCGGGGGTGGGTCCCACGCGGCTCACGGTGAAAAGGGACGGCACGGAGGTCCGGGTCGAGGTCGCCGACGACCTCTCGAGGGTCACGGTCGGCGGGAAGACCTACGAGGTCCGGCTGGTCGCGGACGGAGGCGACAAGGTCGAGCTCGAGGTCGCGGGAGAGCCGGTGGCGGTCGGCGCCTGGCCGGCCGACTGCCGACGGCCCCCCGGGCCGCTCGCGGTGAACGGCGAGACCTGGCCGGTGGACCTCGAGGTGGTCACCGCCCCGGGATCCGGTCCGCGGGCTCCGCTCCCCCGGGCGGCCCCCGGCGCGCCCTCCGCGCCGGCCCCCGCCCCGGCGTCCGGGGCCACGCCGGCCGGGGGGACGACGGTGCTGCCACCGATGCCCGGCCGGGTCGTCGAGGTCCGGGTCCACGACGGGGACACGGTCGCGAAGGGGGCCGTCCTGGTCGTCCTCGAGGCGATGAAGATGCGCAACGAGGTCACCGCACCGGCGGCCGGGGTCGTCCGGGGGATCGCCGTCCGGGAAGGCTCGAACGTGCGGGCGCGCGAGACGATGATGGTGATCGTCCCGGCCTAGGCGACCTCGACCAGGCGCGGCAGCGGGTGGCCGCAGGCGGCGCACGTCCGTTCCCCCGGAGCGAACCGCGTCGCGCAGAAGATGCAGAAGTCGATCGGCGGGATGGGGGTCGCGAGCGGCTCGGACCGGGGCGCGCCGGAGGCGGTCGCGCTCGCCGTCAACGGGGCGTTCGGGGCGGCGGCGGTGGACGGTCCGCTCGCCCAGCCGGACCAGGTGAGGGCGAGCCCGGCCGCGATCCAGGCGACGATGGCGTAGAGCACGTAGCCCGCGTACTGCGGGAACAGGAGCATCGCCGCAAGGCTGGCCCCGAGGACGCCGACGTTGACGGCCGAGAAGGTGCCACGGCGCGACATCGTACGCCCTCGGCCGTACCAAGGGGCCGAAACCCTACTTCTTCCTTTTTCCAACCGCACTCCACCCTCCGGAGAGCTCCTCGGGGGGGGTCCCGCCGACCGGGGACGTTCGGCCCACGGCGACCGGCGGGAGCGGACGGGCGTTCGCGCGGCGCACCTACGGGGGGCTTTTGTACCGAGTCCCTTCTGCCGCGCCCCGTGCCGAAGGTCCCGACGCTCGTCCCGATCGACGAGTTCACCTACGACATCTCCAAGGACGAGGTCCCCGGGATGCGGGTTCCCGGCCGGCTCTTCTCGGACTCGGCGCTCCTCTCGGGGGTCCAGGGGGACCCCTCGCTCCTCCAGCTCGCGAACGTCGCCACGCTTCCGGGGATCGAGCTCCGGGCGCTCGCGATGCCGGACATCCACTTCGGCTACGGGTTCCCCGTCGGGGGGGTCGCCGCCTTCGACCTAAGGGACGGGGTCGTCTCCCCCGGCGGGATCGGCTACGACATCAACTGCGGCGTACGCCTGTTGCGCACCTCCCTGACGGCCGCCGAGGTGCGGCCCCGCCTTCGAGAGCTGGTGGACCGGCTCTACCGTGAGGTGCCGAGCGGGGTCGGCTCGAAGGGGGGCCGGCCGCTGAAGGGCGGCGAGGTCGACGAGGTCCTCGCCCGCGGGGCAGGGTGGGCCGTCGAGCAGGGGCTCGGCCGGCCCGAGGACCTTGCCTACCAGGAGGAGCACGGCGCGCTCCCGGGGGCGCTCCCGGCGGAGGTCTCGGACGCCGCCCGCCGCCGCGGGTCCGGTCAGCTCGGGACGCTCGGCTCGGGGAACCACTTCCTCGAGGTCCAGGAGGTTCAGGCAACGATGTACCCCGAGTTCGCCCACGCCCTCGGCCTCTCGAACGGCCAGGCGGTCGTCATGCTCCACACCGGCTCGCGGGGGCTCGGCCACCAGGTCGCGACCGACTTCATCGCCCGGATGGACCGCCGTCTCGCCTCGGAGGGGGTCGTCCTGGTCGACCGCCAGCTCTCCTGCGCGCCCATCGGCTCCGACGACGGGGTCCGCTACCTCGGCGCGATGGCCGCGGCGGCGAACTTCGCCTGGGCGAACCGTCAGCTGATCACCGAGGGGGTCCGTCGGGCGTTCCGGGCCGTCTTCGACCGTCCGGACTCCGAGCTTGGGATCGAGGTCGTCTACGACATCGCGCACAACATCGCGAAGGTCGAGGAGCACCGCACCGACGGGGTGACGAAGCCGGTCCTGGTCCACCGCAAGGGGGCGACCCGCGCGTTCCCCGCCGGGCGCGAGGAGGTCCCTCCCGAGTACCGCGCGTTCGGCCAGCCGGTCCTCATCCCCGGCGACATGGGGACGGCGAGCTACGTCCTGGTCGGGCTCCCGACCTCGATGGACCGGTCGTTCGGCTCCTCCTGCCACGGGGCCGGCCGTCGCTTGAGCCGCCACGCGGCGGTCCGCTCGTTCCGCTACGACGACGTCACGCGCGCGCTGGCCGAGCACGGGATCGTCGTCCGGTCGTCCTCCCGCGAGGGGGTGACCGAGGAGGCCCCCGGCGCCTACAAGGACGTCGAGGAGGTCGTCCGGGTCGCCGAGGGGGCCGGACTCACCCGCCGCGTCGCGCGCCTCGTGCCGATGGGCGTCGTCAAAGGGTGAACGGCTGGCCCGGGGGGGGCCGGCGACGCCAGGCGACGAGCGCCGCGAGCAGACCGACCGCCGCGCCGACCGCGACGACCTCGAGGAACGAGATCGACGGGACCGGCACGACGGTGATCGTCCAGGTGAGCGGGACGGTGGAGCCGCCCTGGTCCGTCACCTTGAGCGTCACGGTGTAGCGGCCGGGGGTCGGGAAGGTGAGGGTGAGGTTCGCCACGCCCGAGGAGTTGCCGCCCGGGAAGTCCCACGCGTAGGTGTACGGCGGCCCGGCTCCCCCGTAGGCGACCACCGAGAAGGCGACGGTGAGCGGCGCGTCGCCCGAGACCGAGCTCGGGCCGCCGAGGACCCCGAGGGCCGTGTTCGCGCTCACGGCGTTCAGGCGGACGGCGACGTCGTTGAACGGGTCGTAGGCCGTCGCGGTGACGGTGTAGTCGTCCGCCCCGTAGTAGACGTGGGTGACGTTGAGCCCGCCCGCGCTCCCCGTGTCGCCGAACTGCCAGGTGACGTTCGCCCCGCCCGGGGCGGTCGGGGTCGCGTTGCCCCAGACGGCGAGCGGGACGACGCCGGTCGCCGGCACGACCGTCGCGTCGAACGCGAGCGCGGACGCCGCCGGGACGAACCCGCCGGCCTCGGACGCGAAGAAGGAGGGGAACGTGAGCGGGACGCGCAACAAAAGGACGAGGTACGGCCCGAAGACCGAGACCCGCGCCGACAGGGTGTTGGCGGTGAGGAGGTCCACGCCGGCGAAGTACGTCTCGGTGATGTCCGTGCCGAAGGCGAGGTGCCCGTTGCCCATGTTCCAGCGGACCTGCGCGGTCGAGAGCACGGAGGAGGGACCCTGGAGGGTCGCCTGGAACGTCACGTTCGTGCCGGACGGCACGTCGATCACCGGGCCGATCGACCCCGCCACCCCGAGCACCGGCGGCCCGGTAGGCTGCACGTCGATCAGGAACGCCTCGCTCGCGTTGCCGTGCCCCCGGTCGGAGAGCCAGCCGAACGCGAGGTACTCGCCCGGGGTGGCGTACGTCGCCGAGACCGTCGCGCCGGTGGCGTTCTGGCCGTCCCCGAAGTTCCAGAACGTCGCGGCGGCGTTCGCGACGTAGCCTCCGAGGACGGAGACGGAGAAGTTGACGGTGAGCGGGGCAGGGCCCGTGAGCGTCGAGGCGGTGAACGTCGCGTTGAGCGGGGCCCAGACCGTGACGTTCTCGGTCGCGTTCGCCTCGCCGTTCACGGTGTCGTTGACCCACTCGGTCACGCTGTAGTTGCCCGGGGCGCGGAAGATCGAGCAGCCGCACGCCACGACGTACGGGTCGGTGGCGGCGAGCGAGACCGTCGGCGCGAGGCCGAGGGGAGCTAGGGAGCCGCCCGCGACGGAGAAGAGCGAAGGGAAGTCGGCCGGCGCATCCCGGATCCCGAGGCTCGCCAGCGGGGCCACGGTGAGGGGCGAGGAGGGGTTCCCGCACGAGCGGGCGGTCGCCCCGCCGACGGCGACCGCGACGCGGGCGCTCGCTCCCCCGTCCGGGGGGGTGGCCGAGTCCCGGACGACCGCCTCGACGCAGTAAGAGCCCGCCGCGACGTAGGAGTGGTTCGCCGAGAGCGAGGTGAGGTTCCAGGCGAACGCCCCGTCCCCGAACGACAGGTTGAGGAAGAAGGGGGCGTGCGAGCCGTTCACCGTCGCGGTGAACGTCACGTTCGCTCCCACCGCGGGGGCGGGGTTCGAGGCGGTGAGGGTGACCGAGAGGGGCCGTCCGCCTCCGACGACCACCACGACCGGCGGAGAGATCGCCGTGGTGCCGTTCGAGTCGACCGCGAACGCGACGGCGGAGTAGACCCCGGCCTTGGGGTAGAGGTAGGTGAGCGAGCCGTTCGTCGTGAGCGAGGCGTTGCCGTCGCCGAACGCGACCCCCTCGAGCGCGGTCGTGCCGCTCCCTCCGGTCACCGAGACCGCGAACGTCGTGTTGAGCGGCGCGGGGCCGAAGCGCGGGGCGGCGTAGACGAACGTCTGGAGGGTTCCGGGCGAGGGGCGTGCCGGGACCACGAGCGCCTTCACCAGGGCCGAGACGATCGGGCTCCCGATCCCGGTGACCGGGTCCCAGCCGGTACCCGCCCGGTAGCCGTTCGATCCGGTGGTGATGTCGTGGAACGTCGCGGCGTAGGAGGTCGAGTTGAGGAGGGCGTAGAGGCCCGGATTGAGGAGGCCGAGGGCGTGACCCGCGTACTGGTCGGCGATCGCCGCGATCCCGGCCCAGATCGGCGTGGCGACGCTCGTCCCCGCGACCGCCGCGTAGAGCCCACCCTGGACGATCTGGACCGGGATCCCCGCGTCGAGCGCGACGTCGGGCGTGCCGCGGACCGTGCTCCGGGTGCCGACCCCGTGCTGCCACCACGGCCGCGGGAACGGGGAGAAGCCGCCGCCCGAGCCCCCGCCGTTCTGGCAGCCGGGGGCCGTCGCCCCGGACTGGTTGCCCGACCAGGCGGACTCGTTCTTGTACGCCCCGGCCGAGGTCGTGGTGAGGTTCGTGCCGCCGACGGCGGTGACCCACGGGAGGGAGGACGGGAAGTTGGTCGAGACGCCGGCGGTCCCGTCGGCGGAGCCGCAGTCGCCGGTCGCTGCGAACGACGAGATCCCCTCGACGGCCGCGAGCTCGAGCACGGGGGCGAGGACGGCGTAGGAGCCGTCGGTCGAGGCGTTGCAGGCGAAGTAGCACGGGGTGACCCCCGGGTTGAATTGCCCGACGTCCGGCTCCCCCCAGCTCATCGAGATCACATCGACCGCGCGGGAGGCGACGAGCGTGTCGATCGCGAAGTAGAGCCCCGCCGCCGCGTTCGGCGAGAACGTCATCACGAGCGTCGCGTTCGGCGCGGCCGCGCGGGCCCATTCGAGGTCGAGGGCTTCCTCCGTGCCCCAGCCGGGGTTGGTCCCGCTCGCGTTGAGATCGACCGTCGTCGGGACGGGGTAGAGGTAGTCCACCGTCCCGCGAGGGAGACCGAAACCGCCGGTGAACGTTGCGAAATCGTTGTTGAGCATGTTCTGCGGTTCTTCGCCGGAGTACGCGTCCACGATGCCGATGCGGAACCCCAGTCCGCTCGCGTTCGCGTAGAGGGGGCTCATCGAGTAGGCCTGCTCGATGTCGCACGGATTGTACGCCCCTCCCGCCGGTGGGCAGGTCAGAGACGGCGCGGCCACGGCCGTGGGAGCCCGGATCGCGGCGGGGACGATCGGGTGGGAATCCCCGAGCCCCAGGGCACCGGTCCACGGGGCGATCGACGGGAGCCGGGCCGGGGTCGGGTGGTCGAAGAAGACGGTGCCGCTCGAGCTGCGGTACGCCTCGAACGTCGTGCCGAACGCGGCCGCGACGGCGGACGAGGGACCCGAGATCGACAGGAGAAGGCCGTCCGGGTGGGCCGTCACCGAGAGCCCGAACGAGGCGAAGTAGCGCTCGGCGGTCGCGACGTCCGTCCCCGGGGCGCCGAACCGCGCGGCGGCGTCAGGCGCGGAGAGGTGGCGATGATCGAGCGGCGAACCGGGGACGCTCACCGCCGCGGCGAGCCCCTCGAGACCCGCCGCGTCGCGCGGTGCCAGCCCCACGACCAGCTCGATCGGGGCGGTCGGAGCAAGCGGACCGAGCGCCTCGACGCTCGCCGTCGGTCGGTAGGCCGGCGCGACCACGACCGCGGGGGACGGGCTCGGGCTCGGGAGGTCCGTCCCGGCGAGGGACCCGCGCAAGGTCGAGCTCGACGAGCTCGGCCCCGCGGCGGGCAAGGTTCCCGGGGGGAGCGAGAGGAGCAGGATCCCGACCGCCACGACGACGGCCGGGCGGATCCAGCTCCGACTCATGGGGAACGCCAACGGCCCTTTAGGACCCGGCGGGGATATCCTCTCTTGCTCTGCGTCGTCCGCGGAACGCGGGCGCAAGAGCTCATAACCGCCCGTCCGACTCGGCCCGGACCGTGGACCCGTACTTCGGCTACGAGATCGCGCTCCTCCTGATCGCGGCGTACGGGGCGGTGGTCTACGTCCTCCACCGGGCGGGACGCCTGGGACCGGACCGGGCGCTGAGCCTCTTCGGCCCGGCCCTCATGTCGAAGACCCGCCGGGGCCGCTCCTTCATCGACCGGGTCGGCCGCGCGGTCCGCTTCTGGACGGTGGCGGGCGACCTCGCGATCGTGCTCGCGGCGGTGGCGATGGCGGTGATCGTCGCGCTGCTCGTCCTCGGGGCGATCGCCTCCCTTCACATCTCGGCGAGCCAGGCGCCCACCGCGGCCGAGGCGGTCGGCCTGCCCGGCATCAACCCGATCATCCCGCTGGGCTACGGGATCGTCGCCCTCGTCGTCGGGATCGTCCTCCACGAGCTCTTCCACGGGTTCGTCGCGCGCTCGCAGAACATCGGGGTGAAGAGCCTCGGGATCCTCTGGTTCGTCGTCCCGGTCGGTGCGTTCGTCGAGCAGGACGATGCCGACATGGCCGCCGCCTCCCGACGCCGCCGCGACCGGGTCGCGGCCGCCGGGGTGCTCGCGAACTTCGCCCTTGCGGCGGTGTTCTTCGCGGCCCTCTCGGTCGTGGTCGCGGGGACCGTCACCCCGAACGCCTCCGGGGTCGGGGTCGCGAGCGTCGAGGCGAACTCGGCGGCGGCGAACGCGACCGTGGGGCCTGGCGACATCATCACCTCGGTGAACGGGACCCCGACCCCGACGCTCGCGGCGTTCGAGTCGGCCCTCGCGCTCACGAGCCCGCACACCACCTACCCGCTCACGTTCTACTCCGCGAGCCGGGGGACGCTCGTCAGCACGACCGTGACGCTGGGCAAGAACCCGGACTACCCGACCCGGGGCTTCCTCGGCATCGAGGTCTTCGGGCTCACGCCCACCGAGCTCAAGCAGGTCCTCGTCTGGCCGGCGGGGAGCCCCTCAGGACCGTTCGTGGGGACCACGGACTGGCTCATCCTCCCGCTCGCCTCCCTCGAGCCGATGACCTCGCCGGCGACGTCGTTCTACCACCTGAGCGGCCCGCTCGCAGGGACGGATCCGGCGACGTTCTGGATCGGGGCGAACACGCTCTACTGGCTCGCCTGGATGAACCTCCTCCTCGGGCTCTCGAACGCACTTCCGCTCGTCCCGCTGGACGGCGGGCTCCTGTTCCGCGACTACGCGATGTCGATCGCAGCCCGGTTCCGACGCGGCTGGTCGGCCGCCCGCCTCGACCGGTTCGGGGCCCGCGCCGCGGCCGCCTCCACCGCGGTCGTGCTCGTGCTCCTCCTATGGCAATTCGTGGTTCCCCGGCTGCTCTAGACGGGTCGGCGCTCTTCGCCGAGTACCCGTTCCTCCCGGGCGCGGACGTCCTCGTGGAAGGGGAGAGCCTCTCGGTCCGGGCGCTGCTCGAGGAGCCGGCGTACGGCCGCGCCCGGGAGATCGGCCGGGCGAGGGTACGCGCGGGCCAGGACGACCCCCGCGGGCAGAGCGGGGTCGCGGAGCTTGCGAACGCCGCGCCGGACGAGCGGTACCTCTCCTTCCTGTTCGCCCGGCTCGTCCTCTCCTCCGCGCCGTCGGCCGCCGGCCTGAGGCGATGGGCGGTCTCGGAGGCGAAGCGGGCGCACGTGCGTCTCCAGCGGGCGGAGGGCCCCGAGCTCGAGGAGGTCGCCCGCCTTCTGGGCTACGCGTTCGCCTCGACCTCGCGCGGCGTGCGGGTCGACCTTCCCGACTACGTCCGCCTCGCCGCGCCGGTGCGGGAGGCCGAGTTCCGTCTCCCCGCGCAGGAGGTCGACCACGGCGCGGTCGTCGTCCCCCCGGCCCGGGGGGCCCGGCTGCTCCAGGAAGCCGTCCGCCGGGAGCTCTCCGTCCCCGTCCCCCTCGCTCCCGAGCTCGTCGGGATCGTCCGGACGAGGGAGGCGGAGCTCCTCGAGGAGGTCGCGCGACGGCTGCCGACGCTGGCCGACCGCGGCCGCCCGAGCTCCGCCACCGTCCGGCGCGACCGGTTCCCCCCGTGTATCAAGCGGATGCAGCGGACCCTCGAGCGGGGGGAGAACCTCTCGCACGCGGGGCGGTTCTGCCTCGCCGCCTTCCTCCACCGGGTCGGCGCGGACGAGGAGACGATCGTCGACGCGTTCCGGGGTGCCCCGGACTTCGACGAGTCGGTGACCCGCTACCAGGTCGAGCACATCACCCACCGCGACGACGGCCGAGGCTACGAGCCGCCCGAGTGCGACACCCTGAGGAGCCACGGCCTCTGCGCCCGGGAGGGCGACCCGGAGGGACCCGAACCGGCGGACCGGGCCCGGGACCCCCTCTGCTACGAGCCGACGCTCAAGCACCCGCTCCAGTACTACCGTCGCAAGGGCGGGCTCACGTCGGGGGGACGGGAGGAGGGGGCGGCGCCCCCTCCCGCGCGCGCAGCGCCCGATGCACCCGAAGGGCGCGGGAAAGGGCCGTCCACTGCCCGGCGATGACGAAGTAGGCGAACGCGACGTCGATCACCGTGAACGTCACGCCGAGGACGTGGAACCGTTCCCACGGGAGGCTCGTGGCCCACGGCCACGGCAGCGACCAGTCGAACTCGAGGAACGCGGCCGCCGCGAGGACCACCAGCCGGTCGGCGCGCGCGAGCAGCCCGGCGTAGAGCCGTCCCTCCCCGACCGCCTGGGCCTGGGTCCCGACGTAGCTGGTGAGCAGGAGGCTCACGAGCGCGAGGAGGGCGAGGAGCGGGTCGGCGAAGGACGAGACGGCAAAACCCAGGACGAGGGCGATGTCCGCGTAGCGGTCGAAGAGGTGGTCGAGGAAGTCGCCGCGCACGCTCGCGGTGCGCGTTGACCGGGCGACCTCGCCGTCGACCACGTCGAAGAAGCCCGAGACGAGGACGAGAGCGCTCACCGGAAGGAACACCAGAGGCCCGGCGAACCGGGCGAGCGCCGCGATCCCGGCCGCGCCCACCGCGCACGCGAGGGCGACCGCGCTCAGCGTGTTCGGCCGCCAGGTGAGGAACGGACGCGAGAGCCGGGCGAGCTCGGGGCGGAACCGGTCGCGCAGGGTCTCGAGGACCATTCCAGCTCGGCTACGCCGCTCGCTCCAAAAGATGCTCGGTCACCTTGGGGTCGGAGAGCCAGTCGACCGAGCCCCGCCGCGTCCGGCCGCCGCGCTCGAGGCGCCGCGCGACCTCGCGGGCGACCTCTGCGACCGACCGGCCCGTGGTGTCGATCTCAAAGACCGGGGTCCCGCGCCGGACCGCCTCCCCGAGGACCACGTCGGTCGCCTCGCAGACGAAATTCTCCCGCCGCTCGGCCGCGGTTCCCCGGCGGGCCCGCCGCAGCCGCCGTTCGAGCTCGAGGGGGTGGCACCGTAGGACGATCGCCTCGCGCACGGGCAAGAGGTGGGCCAGATGGCCCACGACCACGTCGACGGGGAGAGCCCGACCGGACCGGCCCAGAGCCCGGGCGAGCGCCTTCACGTCGACCACGACCGAGCGTCCTCGGCCACGGGCGGCGCCCACCGCGCGGGCGAGCTCCGCGACCTCGGTCACCCGGAACCGCCGCCCGAGGCGTCGCGCGACCGCGCTCTTGCCGACCCCGGGCGTTCCGGTAAGGGCGACCGGGCGGACGGTCGGTCTCCGGGACCCGCGGAAGCTCCTCACGCTCGGGCCGTCCCCGGGCTAGACGTATCGGAGGGTCCGGAACGTCCGCCGCCAGGCGCGTACCTCGCGCCCGACGCGCTCCTTCTTCGGGCCGCCCGAGGTGAGGAGGTCGGCGAGGCGCTCCATCTGCTCGGGCACGAGGCCGAGCCGGGCGGCCTCGGCGGTCCCGATGCGCCCGACCAGGTCGATGAGGAGGCCCTGACGCTCGAGACGCCGGGCGAGCGCGGCCGGTCCGAGCCCGAAGGAGCTGCGCAGCCGCGCGCGGTCGAGGTGGAGCTGGTGGGAGCGCGTGAACCCATCCTCGGCCGCGACCAGGGGCCAGCCCCGGGCGGCGAGGGCGGTCCCGAGCGCGCGGGCGTTCGCGACCGTCGTGCGGGCGTACTCCGGCGCGAACCGCTCGAGCTCGAGCAGCGTCTGGCCGACGGCGGCGATCCGGTTCCAGTGGGCGTTGTCGAAGACCCTCCAGACGAGCGCGGGGTCGATCTTCGCGAAGAGGTCGTCGCGGTCGGTGAGCACCAGGCCCCCCTGGGGTCCGGGGAACGACTTGTGCGTGCTCCCGAAGAGCACGTCGGCCCCCTCGCGGAGCGGGTCCTGGAACTCCCCTCCCGCGATCAGGCCGAGGGTGTGGGACCCGTCGTAGAGGACGAGGCCCCCCGACCGGTGGGCTGCCTCGGCGATCGCCCGGAGCGGGAAGGGGAAGAGGACGAAGCTCTGGCCGAGGAGGACCGCGTCGGGACGCTCGCGCTCGATCGTCGCGACGGCCTCCTGCTCGTCGACGCGGTGCTCCGGGCCGCGGGCCGGGAGAGGGACGACCGCGTCGCCCAGCATCGCAGGGACGAAATCGGGAGCGTAGCCGTCGTACCCCCCGTCCTCCGGCCGGAGGGCGAGGATCTTCGCGCCCCGCTTGAGGAGGGGGACCAGCACCGAGAGCGCGGCGAGATGGCCCGAGAGCGGGCGGACACTGGCGTGCTTCGCCCGGAAGAGCCGCCGCGCCGAGCTCGCCGCGAGCTCCTCGACCTGATCGGTGTAGCGGGTGCCGGTGTAGCTGTTCGGGACCTTCTCGCCTTCGAGCTCGAGGTCCATCGGGAGAGTGTAGCGTCCGGCGAGGTCGCTCGCGAGGTACTTGCGGGCGGTGGGCGAAAGGGCGTTCTCGCTCGGCAGGAGGTTGAAGACCGTGCGGCCCCGCCAGCGGTCGTGCGACCGCACCAGGCCGGCGAGCCGGCGTTCCTCGTCAGCCGGCCCGGCCTGCATCGACGCCGGGCGGGAGGGGACGCGCGCCGTGCGCGAGCTTCCGCCGCTCCTTGTGCCCGCACCGCGGGCAGGCCGGCTCGCGCCCGCCGAGGGTGAGCAGCGCGTGGCAGACCTGGCAGCGCGCGGAAACGACCCCGAGGGTCGGGAGCGTGGTGGACAGCTTGATCGACGGATGGGCCTGGAGCACCTTCGCGATCAGGATGTCGCCGACCGAGAACTCCCCCGCGAGGGTCTCCGTGTAGCCGTCCTTCGCCTTCGAGATGTGGACGGTCCCCTCGGGCTTCCCCGGGACACCGCGGCGGCTGGTCGCCGTCGTGAGCACGGTGCAGACCGCCATCGCGGTCTTGAGCTCGTCCACGCGGGCGTAGACGAGGTCCCCCTCCTGGATCTCGGGAACGGCGTTGCGGGGGTCGACCCGGATCGTGCGGTCGCGCGGGTCGATCGCCGGGCGGCCGAGGAGGGAGGCGTAGATCCGTCCGCGGTCCTCGTAGGTGCCCCGGCCGGGAAGGTACTCTTCGGCGGCGCCAAGGTAGTCGCCGGGCAGGACAAGCTCGGGGAGCGGTGCGTCGGTCATTGTGGTGAGACGGTCCTCAGGACCCAGAGGTCGACGGAGAGGGCGACCCGGTCCCGGCCGTGGTGCGGAAACGTCCGACCGAGCGACCAGGGGACCGGCGCGACCTCGAGAACGTGGACCCGGTGCGCGACCGCCTCTCGTCCTATAAAGCTTCGGGAGTCCTTCAGGGCGAACGCGTAGACCGAGCGCCGCGCCAGGGCGAACGCGCGCTCCCAGAACGGCCGGTCAGCGTGCCGGCGCTGCGCACCGAACGGCGGGTTCATGACGACCAGGTCCGCCTCGCCCTTGGTCGCCGCCACGTCGCCGACCTCGAACGTCACCTCGAGGCCGAGGTCCCGCGCGGCCTGTTCGGCGAGGCGGACCGCGTCGGCGTCCGCCTCCACCCCTCGGACCGGAGCGGCCCCCAGCGCGGCGGCACCCAGGGCGAGCCGGCCGGTTCCGCTCCCGAGGTCGAGGACCGAGCGGCCGGCGAGGCCGTCGAGCCGCTCGGCGGTCTCGAGAAGGGTCGCCGCGGCCTCCGCCGGGCTCGTGACCTGCTCGCGACGGGGGTCCGGGTGAGGGAACTCCGGGACCCTCTGGAGGAGCCGGAGCAGCTCGGCGTGCCTCACGGCCCCGCGGTCCCGGTCGAGGTCATCGCGTACCGCCCTCCCTCCCATGCGTCCGGGGGCGAAGAGGGCGACGGGGCTCCCGCGGAGTGCGGGGAGCCGGATTTGAACCGGCGAACGCCTTGCGCGACAGGATCTCTTCGGCGGACGAGCCGCCGTTTAAGTCCTGCGCCGTTTCCGGGCTTGGCTATCCCCGCGCCGCCCTAGCGCGCGGGCACGGCCGTCGTTTCCTCGTCGGCAGCGCGGGCGCTGGGGGACTTCTTCAGAGAGACCCGCTTCGGGAAGTACTTGAGGAGGACGACGTCGTTCACCGCCGAGACCCAGCGGTACGGAACGTTGGTGGGACGGGAGTCGTCGACCAGCATCGGGCTCGTCTCCGCGACGAACAGCCCGTCGATCTTCGCCCCTTCGACGTCGACGACAAGGTTGTCGACTTCGCCCAGGAGTCGTCCGTCGGGAGTGTAGATCTGGCGTCCGAGGAATTCGGTCATTTCGACCAGCATGGCCCGTTCCCGAGGGCGCGAGCGGGTCGGCCCTTCTTATGTCTTTGGGCGGAAACGAAGCTCGCGCGAGCCGCCGACCCGGGCCGACGCCTCACGTGCGGGCCGCCGCGGAGGAGGGGGGCGTCTCCGCGCCCGCGCCCCGACCTAGGGGAACGCGGTGCGCGGCCGGAGGAACGCGAGCGACCGAGCTCGCGATCCACCGCCCGCTCGTCTCAGTTTGCCGTCGGTTCTGGGTGACGACCACGGTATTCAAACTGTCCCGGGCTCGAAAGGGCGGATGATCCCTTCCGAGGCTCTTGCTCGGGCCACGCCCGACGGCCCGTCGACTGTGCGCAGCAGCCCCGAGCGGCCGGTTCCCGGGACGGTGGGCGTCGTCGGACTGGGGTACGTCGGGCTTCCGACGGCCCTCGGCTTCGCCCACCACGGCGCTCCCGTCGTCGGGTTCGACATCCGGCCGGAGCTGCGGCGGTACATCGCCCGAGGGGCGACGCCCGTCCACGAGCCCGGGCTCC
>JBAIXP010000045.1:0-15812 GCA_037916495.1 Thermoplasmata archaeon
TCGACCGGTTCGGCTCCTCGAACCCCGCCGACTATCTTGCCGGGTTCCCGTGGCACCCGCACCGGGGCATCGAGACCGTCACCTACGTCCTCCACGGTCAGGTCGACCACGGCGACACCCTCGGCAACCGCGGCACCATCGGCGACGGCGACGTCCAGTGGATGAACTCGGGGAGCGGCATCGTCCACCAGGAGATGCCGCGTCGGACGGAGGGGCTCTTCTCCGGCTTCCAGCTCTGGGTCAACCTGCCGGCCCGGGAGAAGATGTCGACGCCCGCCTACCGCGGCCTCACCGCCCCCGAGATCCCCGCGACCGCGACCGGCTCGGGCGGAGAGGTTCGGGTCGTCGCGGGGACGTTTGGCTCGGTCGAGGGCCCCGTGAAAGGGATCTCGGTCGACCCGACGTACCTCGACATCCGACTGGCCCCGGGCGAGGCGTTCGAGACCCCGACGACCGAGGGTCACACCGCCTTCGTCCACGCGGTCGACGGAGCGGTCACGGTGGGGGCCGGCACGGACCCCCCGGTCGGTGCCGGAGAGACCGTCCTACTCGGGGACGGGAGCCGGTTCCGCGCGACGGCGGCAGACGGGGGCGCCCGCTTCCTTCTCGTCTCGGGCCGCCCGCTCCACGAACCGGTCGCGTGGTACGGCCCGATCGTGATGAACCGCGACGACGAGATCCAGACCGCCCTCCGCGAGCTCCGCTCGAGCGGGTTCATCAAGGAGCGACGCCCGATCGTCGAGGAGTGAGCTCGGGCGCACCAGCGAGCTCGGCGAACGCTCGCGTAAGGACCGAGGTCCCCCGCCGAAGCTCCTCGAACGAGATCGCTTCCCGGTCGGTGTGGTCGAGGTGGGAATCCCCGGGCCCGTACGCTGCGGCCGGGACGTTCCAGGACGGGAGGACGACGTTGAGGTCGCTCGTCCCCGTCTTCCGGTAGAGGGTCGGCTCGCCCCCTTCGGCGCGCACGGCCCGGGCGAGGGCCCGGGCGACCGGGTTGCCCCGGGGCACCTCCGCGGGCTCGATCCGGACGAGTTCCCGGAGCTCGGGATGCCCCGGCTCCCGGGGAAGCAGGGCGAGGACGTCCGAGGTCGAGAGCCCTGGCGGCAGCCGGAGGTCGAGGAGGAGGCGGGCCTCCTCGGGGTCCGAATCGGGCGAGGCGGAGAGCCCGACGACCTTGAGCGACAGCGACCGGAACGGGCTCTCCCCGACGTACGGGACGAACGCCCCCCGCGCCGCGGAGACCCAGGTGAGCGCGGTGTCGGCGGCGGTCGGGGTCGGCGCACCCCAGTGCGCGCGCGGTTGGCGGAACGTCACCGCGAGGCGCAGATCGCCCTTGTAGCCGATCGTCACACCGTCCCAGCCGCTCGGTTCCCCGACGATCACCGCGTCCGGGGGAGGGCCCCGCGCCAGGTGGCGTGCTCCGGCGCTGTCGGTCTCCTCCCGGACCGCGGCCACGATGCGGACCGTCCCGGGACCCGCGTGGCGCGACCCGGCAAGGAGGGCGCTCGCAAGGGGCCCCTTCGCGTCGACCGCTCCGCGTCCCTCGACCCGCCCACGGACGACCCGGACGGGCCGGTCGCCCTCGACCGTGTCGATGTGCCCGAGGAAGAGGAGCTCCGGTCGGCCCCGCCCCCGGCTTGCAATGCCGTTGCCGGCCCGGTCGATCCGCGCGCGGAAACCTAGGGCACGCGCGAGGCGGACGAACTCCCGTACCGCCGGCGCCTCGCGGCCCGACGGGCTCGGACGGGCCAGGAGGCGACGGAGGACCTCGGGCTCATCCAACGGCGACCGCCCGCCCGACCGCGTCCAGCCCCCGGTCCCAGTCGTCCTCGGGGATGACCAACGGGGGGAGCAGGCGCACGACGGTCGACCCCGCGGGAAGGGCGAGGAACCCTTCGGACTCGAGCCGGGCGAGCGCCGGGGCCGAACGCTCGCGCAGCTCGACCCCGATCAGGAGACCGAGCCCCCGCACCTCCCGGACCTTCGGTCCGACGAGGGAGGCGAGGCGCGCAAGGCCGTCCCGGCCGAGCCGGTCGGCGCGCTCCCAGAGCCGTTCGCGGACGAGGACGTTGAGCGCGGCTACCGCCGCCGCGCAGGCGAGCGGGCTCCCGCCGAACGTCGAGTGATGGGTCCCGCGGAACCTCGCCTCGACCTCCGAGGAGGTGACGGTCGCGCCGATCGGGACCCCTCCGGCGAGCGATTTGGCGAGGAGGAGAAGGTCCGGCACCACGCCCCAGCGCTCGAAGGCGAACAGCCTGCCGGTCCGCCCGAGGCCGGTCTGCACCTCGTCGAACGCGAGGAGCGCCCCGGCCCGGTCGGCGGCGGAGCGCGCCGCGCGCAGGAACTCCGGTGTCGCCACGTGAACCCCGCCTTCCCCCTGGACGGGTTCGAGGAGGACGAGCGCCGTCCGCTCGTCCACGGCCGCCTCGAGGGCGGCCGGATCGTTGAACGGGACGTGCACGAACTCCGGTACCAGCGGCTCGAACGGCTCGCGCAGCTCCCGCCGCCAGGTCGCGCTCAGCGCCCCCAAGGTCCGGCCGTGGAACCCGCGCATCGCCGCGACGACCTTCGGCCGTCCGGTCGCCGACCGGGCGATCTTGATCCCGGCCTCGACCGCCTCCGTCCCCGAGTTCGAGAGGAAGACGGCACGGAACGACGGGGGAAGGAGACCGAGGAGCGTGTCGACCAGCTCGGTGCGCACGGGAGAAGCGTACCCGCTCCCGAGGTGGAGGAGCTCGGCTGCCTGGGCTTGGACGGCCCGAACGACCTCGGGATGGCACGCCCCGAGGTTACCGACCCCGTGCGACGCTCCGAGGTCGACGAAGCGGCGCCCCGCGGCGTCCCAGAGGCTCGCCCCCTCGCCCCGGACGATTGCGAGGCGCGTCCGGGTCCCCTCGCCGAACTCGTGCGGACCCGCGTCCCCCGCGGCCCTCACGCGATCACCGTCCCCCCGCCAGCGAGCGCGTCGGCCACCGGGGTCGCACGGTCCGAGGGGGCGATCACGACACGGCCCACGCCCGCCCGAAGCGCCTCGCCCGCCGCGTGGAGCTTCTTCTTCATCCGGCCGCCCGCGAGCTCCACCGCCGCGGCGAGCTCGTCCCGGGCAACCCGAGGGATCACCGAGGCGGGGTCGGGCGGCGACCGCAACAGGCCCGGGACGTTCGTGAGCAGGACGAGGGTCTCCGCGCCGACGGCGGCCGCGACCTTCGCCGCCACCGCGTCCGCGTCGACGTTCACGACCTCGCCCTCCGGAGTGATGGCCGGAGGTCCGACGACGGGGACGAGGCCGAGGTCGAGGAGGGCGCGCAAGAGGCTCCCGTCCGCCGTCTCGACCGTTCCCGAGAGGTCGTCCGCGAGACGGACGACCTTCCCCTCGACCACCGCGCGCGCGTTCGTCCGGCGGCGGGCCGTGAGCAGCCGGCCGTCGACCCCCGAGAGACCGACGGCCCTCGCGCCCCGGCGGCCGAGCTCGGCGACCAGCGTCGTCTGGACCTCGCCGGCGAGCGCGAGGACCGCGGTCGCAAGGTGCGCGGGGTCGCACCGGCGGGAGACGACGCCGCTTGGACTGGTGTAGAACTCGGCGGGGATCCCCATCGCCTGGGAGATCCGGTCGACGCTGGCCGAGCCACCGTGGACGAGGACGAAATCGCGTCGCCGGGCGAGGTCGTCGAGCGTCGGTGCCGAAGCGTTGCCGGCCGCCCCTCCGATCTTGACGACGATCACGGGCTTCGGAGTCCTACGCGGGGTGGAGACCGAGGAAGCCGAGCCCTGTGGTCTCGGGGAGACCGGCACGGACGTTGAGGCACTGGACCGCGGCCCCGGCCGCGCCCTTGCCGAGGTTGTCGAGCGCGCCGAGAAGGACGGTCCGCCCGTGGTCGGGGTCGGAGGCAAAGCCGATGTCGCAGAAGTTCGAACCCGCGAGGATCTTCGGCTCGGGCTCCCGGTGGATCCCGTCCGCCTCGTGGACCAGGCGCACGAACGGTTCGGAGCCGTAGGCCGCCCGGTAGATCTTCCAGAGGTCGCGCTCCGCCGGAAGCCCGTCCCCCAAGAGGTGGACCGTCGCGAGGACCCCACGGACCGCCTCCACCGCGTGGCAGCTGAGCGCGATCGGGACGCCCGTCTCCTGTTCGATCTCGGCGGTGTGGCGGTGCCCGGCGGGGGCGTAGGCGCGCATCACTCCGGAGCGCTCCGCGTGGAGACCGGCCGGTCCGGAATCCCGGCCGCTCGCGGAGGAACCGCTCTTCGCGTCCACGACCGCGCGGAGGCTCGAGCCCCGGCGCGCGGCGGCGAGCGGGGCGAGCGTGAGGATCGACGCCGTCGCGACGCAGCCCGGGACGGCGATGAGCCGGGCGGACCGTATCTCCTCCCGGTGCAGCTCGGGGAGTCCGTAGACCGCCTCCGGGAGGAGCTCGGGGTGCGGGTGCGCCCGACCGTAGTACTTCGGGTAGGCGGCGACGTCCTTGAGGCGGTGGTCGGCCGAGAGGTCGACCACGTTTCCCCCCGAGGCGAGGAGGTCGGGGACGAGCTCCATCGACCCGCCGTGGGGCGTGGCGAGGAACGTATAGTCGGCCGGTCGGAGGGCGGAGCGCGCGACGAACGACAGCGTCGTCGCCTTGCGCAGGTTCGGGTGGGCCCGGTGGACCGGCTGGCCGACGTGCGAGTCGGAGGTCACCTGGGCGACGTTGACCTCGGGATGCCCGAGGAGGAGCCGGAGGAGCTCGCCGCCGACGTACCCCGCCCCCCCGACAACGGCGACGTTCATCGTCCCCCGAGTCGGACCGCGTGCTCGACGATCGCGGCGGCGATGTCCGTGTCGGTCGTCGCCTGGAGCGTCTTGAACTCGGGCGTCGGGTTCACCTCGTGGACGACCAGCCCTTTCGGCGACTCCATGAGGTCGACCGCCAGGACCCCGCCTCCGACCGCCTCCGCGGCCCGAAGGGCAAGGTCGGTGAGGGCCGAGGTGAGCGGGGCCGGCTCGGCGGTCGCCCCGCGCGCGGCGTTCGTCCGCCAGTCGGCGGAGGACCGGTACATCGCGGCGAGGACCCGGTCGCCCACCACGAACGCGCGGAGGTCCCGGTCGGGTTTCGCGACGAACTCCTGGACGTAGAAGATGGAGTGGAGGGGGCTCCCGAGGGCCGCCTTGTGCTCGATGATCTGCTCGGCTTCGGCCGGCGAGGAGACCTTGGCCATCAGCCGTCCCCAGGAGCCGACCGCCGGCTTCAGCACCGCCGGGTAGCCGACCCGGTCGAGCGCCGCGAGGGCCGCCTCGGGGGAGAGCGCGACGACGGTCGCGGGCGTCGGGATCTTCCGCTCGGCCAGGCGAAGCGAGGTCCGGATCTTGTCGCCGGCGAGGTCGACCGTCTCGGGGTCGTTGACGGTCGGGACGCCGTAGTGGTGGAACGCGCGCGTCGCGTAAACGCTGCGCACGTGGCTCACCGAGCGGTTCACCACGACGTCCGGCAGGCCCTCCGGCCGCTCGAGCGGGAACGTAAGGCTCGCGTCATCGAGCCGGTCGACCGCGACCCCCCGGGCCTCGGCGGCCCGGAGGATCGCCTTCTCCTCCGGCCGGACGATCGTGTAGAAGACGCCGAGCCGGAACGGATCACTCACCCCAGTCCTCGGCTTCCTTGGGGGCGGTCTCGACGGCAAACGGCGCTACCGTCTGGACCTCGAGCTCGGTCCCGCAGTCGTGGCACGGGAAGACCTCGCCCTGGATCTTGTCGGCGCTCGGGACGCTCGCGGCACACACCGGACACTCTGTCATGTTCGTTCCTCGCGGACCAGCTGGTCGATCTGGTCGACCTTGCGGGCGAGCGAGGAGAGGGAGGCCTCCCGGGCGCCGAGCCGCGCGCGGGCGTGGGTCAGCTGGACGGAGACCGCGGGGGGCGCCGGACCTCCGGGGGAGGACCGGCGGGCGAGCGCGGTCGCCGGGTCGAGGAGCTCCGCGGCCCCGGCCCCGAGGGGGGCGAGAGTTGCGGCGGCCCGGTCGGGCGTGAGCCCGCCGGGAGAGGAGCGGAAGGCCTCGCCGACGGCCTCGTGGGCCCGGCGGAACGGCACGCCACGCGCGACCAGCCCTTCGGCGAGGTCGGTCGCGGCGAGCTCGGGGTCGGAGGCGGCCCGGGCGAGGGCGGCGCGGTCGAACTTCATCGCGCGGACGAGCCCGACGAGCGCCTCGACGGCCTCGCCCGAGGATCGGACCGCCTCCTGCACCGGGGCCTTGTCCTCCTGGAGGTCGCGGTCGTAGGCGAGCGGGAGCCCCTTGAGGGTGGTGAGGAGGGCCACCAGCGAGCCGACCGGGCGGCCGGCGCGGCCCCGGACGAGCTCGGCGACGTCCGGGTTGCGCTTCTGCGGCATCAGGCTCGAGCCCGACCCCAGCGCGTCGGTCCGCTCGAGGAAGCCGAACTCCTTCGAGGCGAACAGGACGAGCTCCTCGGCGAGCCCGCTCGCGTGGACCCCGAGCAGGGCGAGGTCGAAGAGGAGCTCGACGAACGGGTCGCGGTCGCTCACCGCGTCCAGCGAGTTCTCGAACGTCGCCGAGAACAGCAGGCGACGGGCCGAGACGTCGGGGCGGAGGGGGAGGGTCGAGCCGGCGAGGGCGCCCGCGCCGAGCGGGGAGACGTCCGCGCGGTCCGCCGTCGCGAACAGCCGGTCGAGGTCCCGGTCGAACCGCCAGAAGTGGGCGAGCAGGTAGTGCCCGAGGCTCACGGTCTGGGCCCGCTGGAGGTGCGTGTAGCCCGGCATCGGGGTCGACGCCTCCTCCTCCCCGCGGCGGAGGAGCTCGCGCTCGAGGGCGAGGAGGGAGGCGGCGATTGACCGGACGGCGCTGCGCAGGTACAGACGCTCGTCCAGGGCGACCTGGTCGTTGCGGCTGCGGCCGGTGTGGAGCTTCCCGCCGACCTCCCCGACAAGCTCGGTGAGGCGGCTCTCGACGTTCGTGTGGACATCCTCGAGCTCGGACCGCCACGGGAACGTTCCGTCGGCGATCTCGCGCCCGACGGTGCGCAGCCCCCGACCGAGGGTCGCCGCTTCCTCGCCGGAAAGGATCCCGCTCGCGCCGAGCATCTCGACGTGGGCCAGGCTCCCGGCGAGGTCGAAGACCGCGAGCGAACGGTCGACGGAGAGGGAGTTGAGGAAGGCCGCGGCCGGGGTCCGGACGTGCGACGGGACCCGGGGGACGGACGTCCCCGCCGGAGACGGGACCATCGCTACGGGCTTCGCTCCGCCGGCGGGACGGGTTCGGGGGCGGTCTTCTCTCCCACGGCCGCCCAGGTGCGGGTCGGCAGCCCCCAGACGTAGATGAACCCCTCCGCCATCTCGCGGCGGAACTGGTCGCCGAGGGAGTAGGTGGCGAGCCCGGCCTGGTAGAGCGAGGTCGAGGCGCGGCGGCCGGCGACGGTCGCCGCGCCGCGGAACAGCTTCACGGCGACCTCGCCCGTGAGCCGCTCCTGGGTGGTGCGAACGAACGCGTCCAGGGCGGTCCGGAGCGGGGAGAACCAGAGCCCGTCGTACACGAGCTCGGCGTACCGCTGCTCGACCTGGCGCTTGAACGAGAGGACGTCCCGCGGCAGCACCAGCGCCTCGAGCGCTTGGTGGGCCCGCAATAGGACGGTCGCCGCGGGGCACTCGTAGACCTCACGGCTCTTGATCCCGACCACGCGCGACTCGAGGTGGTCGATCCGGCCAACGCCGTGGGCGCCGGCGAGGCGGTTGAGCCGCGCGATGAGCTCCTCGGGCGGGAGGCGGTGGCCGTCCAGGGCCACGGGAGAACCGCCCTCGAAGGCGACCGTGACGTACGCCGCCTCCGCGGGAGCCTCGAGCGGCGAGCGGGTCCACAGGTAGACCTCCTCGGGCGGCTCGATCGCCGGGTCCTCCAAGATGCCGCACTCGACCGACCGGCCCCAGAGGTTCTCGTCGGTGCTGTAGGGGGAGCGCTTCGTGGCCTCGACCTCCACGCCGTGGCGCGAGGCGTAGGCGATCTCCTCCTCCCGGGTCATCGTCCACTCCCGGGCGGGGGCGATCACACCGAGCTCGGGGGCGAGCCCCGTCGTGGAGAGCTCGAACCGGACCTGGTCGTTCCCCTTCCCCGTGCAACCGTGGGCGACGAACGAAGCGCCCTCCTTCCGGGCGACCTCCACGAGGTGCTTCGCGATGAGCGGCCGGGCGAGCGCGGTGCTGAGCGGATAGATCCCCTCGTAGAGCGCGTTCGCCTGCAGGGCCGGAACGACGAACTCCTGGGCGAACTCCCTTCGAGCGTCCGCGACGTAGGCGGCGACCGCCCCCGAGCGCTCGGCCTTCGCGCGGACCCGGGCGAGGTCGACCGGCTGGCCGACGTCGACGGTGACGGCAACGACGTCGAGCCCCTTTTCCTCTCTCAACCAGGGGATGGCGACCGACGTGTCGAGCCCCCCGGAGTACGCGAGAACTACCTTCGACCGGCCCATTTCCGCGGGGTACGGGACGGGGAACGCCGCGGTACCGATTTATAGGATGCGTTCGTAGAGCGACACAATCGGGCAGTACTGTCCGAAATACAACAATCATGCCGGAAAGTCCGGCCTCGATCGCCCGACGTGTGCGCGACCTCCTGGACGCCCGTCCGGTCCTCGGCGACGCGGTTCGGGCAGGGGTCGCGAACCACACGGCGGTCGCCCGCCGGCTCGCCGAGGAGCTCGGCGTGAAGCAGCTCGATGCGGTGATCGCGGCGTGCCGCCGCTATCCCCGCGGCCGGGCCGAGGCGCACCGGGAGGCCGGGATCCACCGGGTGCTGCGCAAGAGCCGCATCGAGTCCCGCTCGCGCGTGGCCGCCATCACCGTCTCGCTCGGCGCGGACGTCCTCGGGCGCCTCGGCGACGTGGTCGAGGAGCTCCTCGACGAGAACCTCCTGTGCCGGGTGATCCAGGTCTCGCGCGGGACCGTCATCCTGGTGGACGAGGATTCGGTCCCCCGGGTCACCCGCGCGATCCGGGAGAGCCAGGTCGTCGGGGTCCGCAAGGGCCTGGTCGAGGTCGCCGTGACGAGCCCGGAGAGCATCGAGGAGACGCCGGGCCTCCTCCGCCACCTCACCGGGATCCTCGCCGCGCAGGGGATCAACATCGTCGAGGCGCTCAGCTGCTACACCGACACGATCTTCCTGCTCGACCAGGACGACCTGAGCCCGGCGATCGCGAGCCTCACCAAGGCCCTCGAGTAGGCCCGTTCCCGACCGCCTGGAACGGTATGACGATTTTAGAAAATCGCATACCGTTATGAGCGCGCTGCCCCGTTCCCGTCCGCCCGCATGGCCGCGTCCCGCGTCGCCCCCGAACCGTCCCGCGCCCCGGCGTTCGCCGCCCGCGACTGGGCGCTCGCCGCGGGGCTGTTCGGGGCGATCCTCACCGTCACCGCGATCGGGTTCGCGGCCTCCCTCTACATCGGCGACCGCTGGCCGGTGCTCGCCGGCCTCGGGCTGGTCGCCTACGTCCTCGGGCTGCGTCACGGCTTCGACGCCGATCACATCGCCGCCATCGACAACACGACGCGCAAGCTCGTCTACGAAGGGAAGCGCCCCCTCACCGTGGGGACGTGGTTCTCGCTCGGCCACTCGACGATCGTCTGCGGGCTCATCGTCCTCCTGGTCCTCCTCACCGACCTCGTGCGGCAGGCCATCCCTGCGCTGCGGTCGACCGGGTCGATCGTCGGGACCCTCGTGTCGGGCATCGTCCTGGTCGTCCTCGGCCTCGTGAATCTCGCGATCGTCGCCGAGGTCGCCCGGATGTTCGCCCGAGCTCGTGCCGGCACCTACAACGAGTCGGAGTACGACCGCGAGATGGGCAAGCGCGGCCTCCTCTACCGGGCGTTCCGGCGCCTGTTCGGCCGGGTCCGCGAGCCCTGGCAGATCTACCCGATCGGGGTCCTCTTCGGGCTCGGCTTCGATACCGCGACCGAGGTCACGCTCATCGCGCTCAGCGTCGGCATCGGGGTGACGGGAACCGTTCCGATCGCGACGGTGCTCGTCCTCCCGCTCCTGTTCACCTGCGGGATGGTCCTCTCCGACACGGCGGACGGCTTCGCCATGCGCTACGCGTACGGTTGGGCGCAGGAGAACCCGCTCAGGAAGCTGTTCTACAACCTCACGCTCACGGTGATCTCGGTTCTGGTCGCCTTCGCCGTCGGGGGCATCGAGCTCCTTAGCGTGCTCGCGCAAGAGCTCCGGCTCGGCGGGTGGTTCTGGGGCCCGCTGGCGACGCTCCCCTTTGACACCCTCGGCTACGCGATCGTCGTGCTCTTCGTCGGGTCGTGGCTCGTCGCCTGGGCGGTCTACCGTCTGAAGGGCTTCGAGCGGGCCCCCCGCGGTGGTCCGGGTCCCCCGCCCGCCGATCCGGCGAGCTCGGACCGGCTCGGAGGTCCGTGACGCGCCGGGTCGTCCGCACCGCGATCTCGCTCGAGCCCGAGCTGCTCGCCGCGCTCGACCGTTGGGTCGGAACGCGCAACTGCCGCAGCCGCTCGGATGCCGTCCGCAGCCTCATCCGCCAGCAGCTCGCCGACCGTGCCCTGGACGACCCGGACGCCGACGCGCTCGGGGCGGTGACGCTCCTCTACCGGCACGGGACGCCGAAGGTCCTCGAGCGGCTGGTCGCCGCGGAACACCGCTGGGGAGAGCACGTCCGCTCGACGACGCACGTCCACCTCGAGGGGGATGCGTGCGCCGAGGTCGTCGTCCTCCTCGGTCGACGGCGGGAGGTCGAGGAAGCGGCGGAGGACCTGCGCGGGGTGAAGGGGATCGTCGGCGGAGGGTGGGTCACGACCGCGCCGAGCGTCGCGGGGGGCCGCACGGGCCATGTCCACCCGCACGCCGCTCCACCGTCCGTGCGTCGGAAGCGGACGCCCTAGCGGCCACGCGTCGAAGGCATATGCGCCCGTCCGGGTGCGGGAGCCGTGAGCGACCGACGGGTCGGTCCCCTCCTCTCGCTCCTGCGCCAGGGGATCGCCCTCGACCTTGAGTTTGGGACGCGCTCCCTCGAGAGCCTCGTGAGGCTCGCCGAGACGGTCGAGGAGTCGGTCTACGTGCCGGGCTCGCTCGTGACGGGCCCCTACGGACTCCGCTTTGCCCTGGAGAACCCCCCCTTGAGGACCGGCGCCTTCCGGGCGCTGCGGGCCCGGGTGAACGGAGCGGCGGTCCCCCCCGGGTCGGTGCGGTTCCGGCCCGCAGGGACCGACACCTGGAGGGACGCCGGGGGGCTCGACCGGGATCATCCCCTCGAGCTGACCCCGGGTGCGCGCACCGAGTTCGAGCTCGCTCTCGCTCCGCCGCCGACCGGCGAGGTGACGGTCCGGCTCGAGTTCGAGAACGTGGCGATCCCACCCCTCGTCTGGTTCGAGTTCCGCGAGCCGGCCCGCCCGGCGGGAGGGCCGGGGTGAGCGACGCCGGCCGGCCCACCGTGCTGCGCAGCCTGCGCTCGACGGTCCTTTTGGACCGGCGGGGCGACCTTGAGCTCGCCCGGGAGTGCCGGGGGGCCGTCTCCGACTGGGGAGGCGTCCTCGGCCAGCTCGTCCGCCTGACGGGGACCTGGCGGCTCTCGGTCCGCTCCCCCGACGGGACCTTCGACCTCCCCTCGAGCCTTCGAGGCGCGACGGTCGAAGGGGAGCTCTTCGAGAGCCACCACGAGTTCGGCGGGGTGGAGGCGGTCCAGCAGATCGTCCCCCTCGCGCACGCTCCGGGGGCCGCACGGGTCCTCTCCCTCCGGTCGGGCGGCCCGGCCCCCGTGACCGTCGCGGTCGGAAGCTCGTTCGTCCCGTTCCTCCTACCGGTCCTGGTCGAGGGGATCCGCCCGGTCTCCTTCGAGCTCGAGGCGGACGGCGGCACCGTGCGGGCTCGCCACCGGGGCTTCGCCCTCGAGATGCGGACGAGCCCCCGGCCGACGTCCCTCGACCTCGACGGCACGACGTGGACCGGGGCCCGGCGCGTGGGCCCCGTCGGGCGCGTGGGGACGGTCCAGGAGGTTCGACTCGAGCCCGGGGTCCCCACCGACCTCCACTGGGAGCTCGTGGGGGGGCTTGAGAGGGACCTGCGGTCGTTCGCCCGGGACCCCCTGGGCGGGGCGGCCGGGCCGAGCGGCGTGGCCGAGGGCCTTCGCCGCGACGAGACCGCGTGGGAGGCCGCGACGCCGCAGCTCGGATTCCCCGACGCCCCCGAGCTCGAACGGGCCTACGCCCTCGCGCGGACCGGGCTCCGCCGGCTCTACACCGAACCGGGGGACGGGCTCACCGGCCTCGCGGCCGGGTTCCCGTGGTACGCCGCGGTCTGGTGCCGGGATGTCGCGTGGATGCTGCCGGCGGTCGTGTGGATGGGCGACCTCGACTGGGCCGAGCGGTCGGTCGCCTCGGTCCTGCGCTACCAGGCAGCCTCCAACCTTCCGATCGTCGGCGGGGAACTTGGCGAGCTCCCGATGCAGATCGCTCCCGGGCCGATCTTCTTCTACGGCACCTCGGACACCACGCTGTACTACCCGGCGCTCGCGCTGCGCCTCGTGCGCCATGGCCTCGACCCGGGCCACCTCGCCCCCTGGCACGCCTCCCTCGAACGCGCGATCGCCTGGGGGCTGCACCGGACCGACCCCGCGACCGGGTTGCTCCGGCACGGCGGCGAGGCGGCCGAGGTCGCCGCCGCGGCCGGCTCGCTCGCCCGGGTCCGCTACGGCATCGACGCCGTGGACACGACCATCTGGGATTCGGCCGACCGGCGCGACCACGCCATCGATGTCCAAGTCCTCTGGATCGAGGCGCTGCGGGCCGCCGCGGAGCTCGGCCTCGAACCGACCCCGGGGGGACGAGTGGAGACTCTCCGTGCGGCCGCCGACCGCCTCGCGGCCACCGTCCAAGCACGGTACGGGTGGGCCGACGAGGGGTACCTCTACGACTCGATCCGCGCGGGCGCCCCGGTGCCAAAGCTCCGGCCGAACGCCCTGCGCGCAGTCAGTGCCGGGGTCGTGACGGGCGAGGCCGCGCGGTCGGTCGTCCGACGGGCGGCGGCGACGGACCTGTCGACCGACTGGGGGGTCCGGACGCTCTCGTCCCGCGACGCGGGCTTCTCGCCCGAGGCGTACCACGAGGGACAGGTCTGGCCGATCGCCACCGCCTGGGCCGCCGACGCCGCGTTCGCGGCCGGGGAGACCGAGCTCGCCGCCGCGTACCTCGGGACGATCGCCCGGATGCTCGTCGCCGAGGACGGCGGGGCGAACGAATGCTATCGGGGGGACCGACCCGAGCCGTTCGATTCGTGCTTCTTGCTCGGACTGAGCCTCGGCCCGTTCCTCTCGGTCCTGTTCGAGCGGCTCTGGGGGCTCGCGGTGGAGGCCCGGGAGCCCTCGCTCTCTGTCCGTCCGGCGTTCCCCGCCATATGGCGACGGGCCACCATCGCCGGGCTGCGGGTCGGCGACGGCCGCGTCCGCCTCGACCGGGACGGCCCGACGCTCACTGTCGCTTGGGACGGCGACCGGCCGCTCCGGGTGAGCACCGCGCTCGGCCGCACGACCGTGGACCGAGGGACGCGGGCGACCCTCGCCCTTCCGTGAGCCGGCACCCTCCCCTCAGGAGGCTTCTTACGCCCCGGTTCTAGGCTCGGCCGATGGCCGACGCGGTCGAGGTCGACGGCCTCGAGAAACGCTACGGCGAGCTCCGGGCGGTGGACGGCATCGACTTCGAGGTCCCGGCCGGCACGGTCTTCGCGTTCCTCGGTCCGAACGGCGCGGGCAAGACGACGACCGTCGAGATCCTCGAGGGGCTCCGGCAGGCGACGACCGGGACGGTCCGGGTCCTCGACCTCGACCCGTGGAAGGACGGCGCCCGGCTCCACCGCCGTATCGGCGTGATCCCGCAGGAGTTCCGGTTCTTCGAGAAAGTAACCGTGCGGGAAGCGGTCGAGTACTACCGCAGCCTCTTCGGGACGCGGGTGGACCCGCGCGAGCTGCTTACCAAGGTCGAGCTCGCCGACAAGGAGCACGCGCGCTTCGACACCCTCTCGGGCGGGCAGAAGCAGAAGCTCGGCCTCGCGCTCGCGCTCACGAACGAGCCCGAGGTCTGCTTCCTGGACGAACCCACGACCGGGCTCGACCCGCACGCCCGCCGCTCGATCTGGAGCGTCATCCGCTCCCTGCGCGCCGAGGGCCGCACGGTCTTCCTCACGACCCACTACCTCGAGGAGGCGGAGATCCTGGCCGACCGGGTGGCGATCATCCACCACGGTCGGCTCATCGCCACCGGGACCCCCCAGGAGATCATCCGGGCGCACGGTCGCCCGACGCGCCTGCGCGTCGCGGCGGAGCCGAAGCTCGCCGACGTGCTCCGCGCCGCCGGGTTCTCGGAGGTCCGGGCCTTTGACCACCGGGTCGAGGTCGCTCTCGGCGACCCGCACGACGCACTGAGGGCCCTCGAGGCGATCGAGAATTCGGGGGTCCCGTGGGACTCGCTCGCCACCGAGACCGACACGCTCGAGGACATCTTTGTCCGTCTCGTGGGGCGGATGGACGACGGGTCGCTTCGGGGGGAGGCCGCGCCGTGAACGGCCGTCGCATCTTCGCCGACTTCAAGGTCGTCTACCGGTCCTACACGCGCAACCCGATCGCGCTGTTCTTCTCGTTGATCTTCCCGATCATCCTCATCGGCCTCTTCGGGGCGATCTTCTCGGCCGTCGGCAGCTCGACCGTCCCGCTCTACGTCGTCAACGCCGACCACAATTCCGTCGCGAGCCAGCAGTTCCTTTCGGCGCTCAACGGCACCAAGGTCGTCAGCGTCGACTTCGCCCCCTCGGACGTGAACGCGACGGGACTTCCCGCCTGGCTCGGGCAGGAGGACCACCCGGTCGGCCTCGTGATCCCGGACGGCTTCGGCGCCAACTACTCCGCCCAACGCCCCGTGAACGTGACGATCTTCGTCGACCCGGCCGATCCGTCCTCGAGCGGCACGGTCGAGGGGGCCGTCCAGGGGGTCATCAACCGGTTCAACTTCGAGGCGGCCTGCGCCAACCGGACCGGCTGCTATCCCGTCGTCGGCGTGGCGACCCAGAACATCGGCAGCCCCGTGTACAAGTACATCGACTACCTCATCCCGGGGCTCATCGGCTTCTCGATCCTCACGAGCCCGATGTTCTCGCTGGTCGACGTGAGCTCGACGTACCGCAAGGAGGGGATATTCCGCCAGCTCTCCCTCACCCCGCTCTCCCGCGCCGAGTGGCTGGCCGCGCGGATCGTCTGGTACGTCCTTTTGACGTTCGTCTCGGCGGCGATCATGCTCGGCATGGGCGTCTACGTCTTCGGCGCCCACGTGACCCTCACGCCGGGCCTCCTGCCGTTCCTGGTCGTCGGCCCGTTCCTGTTCGTCTCGCTCGGGATGCTCTGCGGCTCGGTCGCCAAGACCCCCGAGAGCGCGGCGGTGATCGGCAACATCGTGACGTTCCCGATGATGTTCCTTTCCGGGACGTTCTTCTCGGTCGCGCTGTTCCCCGCCTGGCTGCGGGCGATCACGAACGTCCTGCCGCTCTACTACGTCATCGACGGGATGAACCAGGCGATGCTCTTCTCCAACAGCGGGCGGGCGCTGGTCGACCTCGCGATCGTGACGGCGACCGCGCTCGTCCTGTTCGCCCTCGCGGTCCGGACGTTCCGCTGGAGGGAGGCGTGACCGGGGGGGCTCGGGCGGGGCCCGACGCGGGGGCGTTCCGCGCCGCGATGGGCCGGTGGGCGACCGGCGTGAGCGTCGTGACCACCTCCGAGGACGGCCGCGACGCCGGCCTCACGGTGAACGCCCTGCTGTCGGTCTCCCTCCGTCCGCCGTCCCTC
>JBAIXP010000046.1:0-4898 GCA_037916495.1 Thermoplasmata archaeon
GCGTCGCGCCGCTCGGCGCTCTGCTCGGCGAGCTCGTAGGCGCTCGCGAGGTAGAGGTTCCCGCGTTCGACCGCGACGTCGATGCGGGTCGGGTCGAGCCGGAAGATCTCGTCGAGGACCTTGAGGCGTGCGGCGGTGTCGTGCGAGCCGGTGAGGAGCGCGCGCTTCTCGAGGAGGTAGTCGAGCCGTCCCGGGTGGGCGTCCAAGAGCGCGTCGTACTCGTCGAGCGCCCCCTCGACGTCCCCCGCCCCCGCGAGGCCCCGGGCGAGCTCGAGACGGGCGTCCGCATCCTTGGGCTCGGCGAGCAGGATCGCCTCGGCGAACTCCCGGCACGCGTCGGGGAGGGCGGCGTGGCGGGCGAGCTCGAGCGCCTTGCGGAACTCGCCGACCGCGTGCGGGTGCGCGCGGGCGATCTGCCGGTAGGTCTCGAGCGCGTCGTTCGCGCGCCCGGAGGAAGCCTGGAGCTCGGCGATGCCGCGCATCGCCTCGAGGTTCTCGGGGGTGAGCGCGAGGACCGCGCGTCCGGCGGCGAGCGCGGCGTCCGTCCGGCCGAGCCGCACCGCGAGCTCCCGAAGGTCGAGCAGGTTCTGGACGTTCCGCGGGTCGGCGTCGCGCAGACGCTCGCGCGCGGCGAGGGCCACCTCGGGAAGCGCCGCGGCCGCGGTGGCCGCGATCCGTTCGAGCGTCGCGGGGTCCGTCCCCGCGTTGGGAGCGACCAGCTTCTCGAGCAGGGGTGTCGCGTCCGCGGTCCGTCCCGCCGAGAGGAGCAGGCGGGCCTCGAGCGAACGCATCGCCGGGTCGTCGTCGCCGCCCTTTCGGAGCTCGGCGATCGCGGCGAGCGCGTCGTCGTTCCGGCCCAGCGCGGCGAGCACGTCGGCGCGGTAGCGCTTGAGAGGCAGGTCGTCCGGGTTCGTCTTGAGCAGCTCGTCGACCGCTTCGAGGCCGGAGGCGTCGCCGCTCCGCACGCGGGCGAGCTCCACCTTCGTCCGCAGGGCCCGGGGGTCGGACGGGCTCACACGGAGGGCCCGGTCGACGTACTGGGTCGAGGCCGGGTCGAGCTCCTGCGCCCGCAGGTACGCCTCGACCGCCTCGGCCTGCTGTCCCATGAGGCGGAGCGCGTCGCCCCGCGTGCCCCAGAGGCCCTTGTCGTGCGGGTTCGCCTCGAGGGCCTGGTCGACGAGGCGCAGGACCCCCGGGAGGTCGCGGTTCAGGGCGAGGAGCACGAGCGCCTTGTGATGGAGGAGCGCGGACGCGCCGGGGCTCAGCTTGAGGCCGAGGTCGACCGCCCGCTCCGCGAGCTCGGGGCTCGAGGCGCGGTAGAACGCCATTGCCGCCTCGTCCAGGAGCGGGGCGACCGTGGGGCCGTCCTTCGCGATCTCGCTCGCGTGCTCCTCCGCGGCCGCCAAGAACGCCTTGAGCGCCTCGACGTAGCGGGTCCGGTCCTCCCCCGGCTCGGCCCGTTCGGCTGCGCGGTACCGCTCCCGGACCTCCTCGAGGGGGGTGTACCGGGCGCCCGCGCGCGCCCCTTCGGCCATCGCCCGCAGCACGTACGCCACCCGATTAATACGTATGTTCCAAGCGTTGCGCCGCGGACGTCCACCCGCCGCGTTAAGCCCCCGTCGCGCTCCGCTCGGGTGTGGGAGGGCGGCGAGCTCCGCGGCTCACCCACAAGTCGATCTTCGACCCCGTCCACGGGCCGATCTCCCTCACCGACCTCGCGCTCCGCCTGGTCGCCACGCCGTCGTTCCAGCGGCTCTGGGGTATCCGGCAGACCGGCTTTGCCCACCTCGTCTTCCCCGGGGCGAACCACACCCGCCTCGAGCACTCCCTCGGGACCTACTGGGTCGCGCGGGAGATGGCGGGGCGGCTGGGCCTCGAGGGCGAGCCCGTCGAGCGCGTCGCGACCGCGGCCCTCCTCCACGACCTCGGCCACGCCCCGTTCTCCCACACGCTGGACGGGCCGCTACGTGAGGTGCTGGGCGTCGAGCACGAACGGGTCTCGCGGGCCCGCATCGAGGGAGGGCCGAGCCGTCTCGCACCCTCGGACGAACTCGTCCCCGCGATTCTCGAGCGCGCGGGCCTCCGGCCGAGCGCGGTCGCCGACCTCGTGGACCCCCCCCGGAGGGGGAGCTCCCCGGCGCTGCTCGGCTCGATCCTGCACGGCGCGATCGACGCCGACCGCATCGACTACCTCCAACGCGACGCCCACTACACAGGGGTCGCCCACGGCGCTATCGACGCCGTGCGGCTCTTGGACACGCTGCGCCGCGACGGCTCTCGGTCGTTCTTCGCCGAGAAGGGACGGAGCGCGGTCGAAGGGTTCCTGGTCGGTCGGTCGCTCATGTACGCGAGCGTGTACTACCACAAGACGGTCCGCGCCGCGGAGATGATGGCCCAGGCCGCCGTCGAGCGGTCGGCGGGCTATCCCGGGTCGGCTCGGGAGCTCTTCGCGCTCACCGACGGCGAGCTGCTCGTCCGCTTGAAGGAAGCGGGGGGCCGCTCGGAGCGCCTGGTCGACGGGCTGGTCGGGCGGAGGCTCTACAAGCGCACCCTTGCCCTGCGTACCGTGCCGTCCTCCCTCCATCGGAGGCTCCTCGCTCTCGTCTCCGACCCGGCGGCGCGGCGGGACGTTGAAGACCGGCTCGCGGAGCGGCTGCGCGCCGGTCCGGGGACTGTCCTGGTCGACCTTGCCGGTATGGACGCGCGGGGCCGCCCGGCCGACGACTGGGGAGCGGTCGGCATCGGTCTCGCGGGCCGCATCGCCTACCCGTTCCGGACCGCCGGGCCGTGGAGGACCCTCGCGCTGCGGCCGCCGTCCGAGTGGGCCGTGAGCGTCTACGTCGCCCCGCCGCTACGGAACCGGGCCGAGGGAAAGCTCTCCGAACGGGCGTTCGTCGCCGCCCTGGCCTAGGGCCTCGCCCCCGGCCCGCTCCCGTGGACCTCGGCGGGTCGCGGTCCGGACCCGCTAGCCGACGACGAACCCCTTCGGCGTGATCGCGAACGGCCGGCGCTCCGGATCGTGCGAGGAGCCGCGCATCCGGACGATCTTGATCTGGCGGATCGACCGGTCGCCGATCCACTTCCTCGTCAGCAGGATCTCCCCGCGCGTCAGGACCTCCTCGGCGGTGAGCAGACCGGGGTCCCCGGGGATCGCGGTGAGGAGCGTCGTGACCCCCCTCTCGGCCAGGAACCTCAACAGCGACTGGATCTCGGTGCGCTCGGCCTGGGGATCGCTCGACGACTTCACGGCGAAGCGACGGATCGACGTCATCGAGTCGACCACGACGCGCCGGAACGGGACTCCCGCCATCTGCTGGCGGAGCTTGAGCTGGATCGACTGGACGGAGATGTCGTCGATCTCCGCGGCCGGGCGTCGGTGCTCCTCCGTGTGCTCCTTCATCGACCGGAGGTCCGTCATCGTGCGGATCTCCTGGACCGCCGCCGTCCGCCTAAACCCCCGAGTTCCCGGGTTCGCGTCGAGGGTCTTCACCCCCGAGACGTCCCAGCCGAAGGCGCGGACGTTCTCGACGATCTCGACCGGGGGCTCGTCCGCCGCGACCAGGAGGACCTCCTCCCCCTGGCGCAGCCCTTCCAGGAGAAAGGCGAGCGAGAGCAGCGTCTTGCCGCTCCCGGCACCGCCGGTCACGAGGTACGGACGACCCGGGAGGAGTCCGCCGCCGAGCATCCGGTCGAGTCCGGGGATCCCCGTCGAGACCCGCAGCTGCGGGTCGAAGGCGTCCAGGCTCACGGGGGCTCCGCGGCGGGGGGCGGGGGTTCCTCAGGGCCCGTCGGCGGCGCGTCCTCCGCCGCGGGAGGCAACGGCTCGGCGGTCGCGCTCACCACCGGCGGGGCCTTCTTACGGCGAACGACCCGGCGACGCGGCTTGGCCGCAGGCACCGCGGTCGCCTCAGCGGGGACGACACCTACGGTCGCTCGGGTCGTGGCCTTGGCGGGAGCTTTGCGACGGCGACGCGCCGTGGGCTTGGACGGAGCGGACGGCTCGGGCGGGAGGACCTCGCTCTCGTCGGGCGGAGGGAGCGGCGCCGGCAGCGGGGGCGCGACGAGCCTCACCGCGGGCCGCGCCGTCTCCCGTGCGGCGTCGGGGGCGGGACCGCCCTTGGTGGGGGTCAGGGAGCCGGATCGTGTCGGCGCGGCCGGTCCGGTGAGCGTCGGGAGGGGCGGGGGTTCGGCGATCCCCGCGGGAGGGGAACGGTCGTGGGGGGGCGGTCGGGGAAGGGGCACCGGCGCTTCCTCCACGGGCTCTTCGGGCGCGGCGCCCCGGGAGGGCGCCGGGGCCACCGCCACCGGCTCCATCGAGGGCCCCGCGATCATTTCCGAGGGGCGGAGGGCCGGGGCCGCCGGAACAGGTGCGGGGGCCGCAGCAGGGCCCGGCGAGAGCGGCAAGAGCGCGAGGACCCGTTCGAGATCGGTCCGAAGGACGTCGGCCGAGGGGAGGCGGCGCGGGGGCGAACCCCCCCGGGCGCGTTCGGCCCGTTCGGAGACCCGGCGACGCGCCTCCGAGTCGGGCGGGGCGGGAGTCTCGGAAGGCTCGGCGGCGAGCGCGGTGTGGGCGAGCCCGACCGTGAGCGAGGAGATCCGGCTCACGTACGGCTCGCTCTTGTCGGGCCGACCGGCGCGGACCTCGACCAGGGCCGCCTCCACGGCGGGCCGGAGCGGCGTGACGTCGACCCCGAGCGCGATGAGGTCGAGGATCTCGCCCGAGATCGTCGGGACCGGAGGCTCCGGCTCTTCCGCGATCGCCTCTTCCGGGGCCGGGACCACCACGCGGTAGGCCGGCTCGGCGATGTCGCGGGTGTCGCGGGAGACCGTGACCGCGAGGTTGATGTCGAGGCCGTTCGGGCCGATGCGGTACGGGTGCATCCTCGAGTCGTGGGAGC
>JBAIXP010000047.1:0-8183 GCA_037916495.1 Thermoplasmata archaeon
GCCTCGCCATCGGGTTCTCGAGCCTGTTCCTGGCGGTGACCGCCCCGTCGACCGACTGGCAGACCCCCGGGGTCGTCGCGAACTTCGTCACGATGCCGCTCATGTTCGCGAGCACGTCGCTCTTCCCCGCCCGCCAGTTCCCGTCGTGGATGCAGGCGATCTCGAACGTCAACCCGATCTCCTTCTCGGCGCTCTTGGGGAGGAGCTTCGTCCTGGGCGAGGGCACCGACTGGGCGTACCTCGGTTATCTCGCCGCCTTCGCCCTCGGGATGCTCGCCGTGGGCTACGCGGTCTCCGCCCGCTGGCTCAAGGTGGAGTGAGCGACCCGCCGTCCGCGGGCGGCCCGGCCCAACCCGCCTTCCCCCTAGCGCCGACCGCCCCCGAACCCCCTCGGGCCCCGAAAGGGAACCGCTTCCTGGTCGCAGCGCAGGGAGGCGGTCGTTCTCGGCGGAGTCCCCCCACGGGTTGACCAAAACGTTCTTGAACCGGGTCCTCGCCAGACGACCATCATGGTTGCACAACCTGCGGACGGAGGACAAGGTGCCCAGTCCTCCGGCTCCAAGATGGGTATGGGTACAGCGTTAGCGGCCGTCGCGATAGCCCTCGCGGTCGCCGCGATCGCGGTGAGCTTCGTGGTTCCCGGTCCCGCGGGTCCTACCGGACCGACGGGGGCGCAGGGAACCCAGGGAACCCAGGGAACTCAGGGTCCTCAAGGGACCCAGGGTATCCAGGGGCCCCAAGGCGTACCGGGCGTCAACGGGACGAACGGTTCTACCGGTCCGACCGGACCGGCCGGTCCCGCGGGGCCCGCCGGCCTAAACCTCTGGGCCGTCGTGAACACGAACGGAACGCTCGCCTACGCGAACGGGGCAACGAACTCGTTCGCCATCTTCGGTTACGCCGGGACGTACGAGGTCGACTTCCAGCAGAACGTCACCCAGTGCTCCTACTCGGCGAGCCTCGGCCTGACGAACTCCACGTGGTCGCCGTACGCCGGCTCGGTCACGGTCGCGAGCCGCTACCTCAACCCGGACGGGGTCTTTGTCCAGACGTTCGACTCCTCGGGGAACCTCGTCAGCCAGCCGTTCCACCTCTCGGTCGCCTGCAACTGGGGGATCTGGGCCGTGGTCGACCAGAACGGGACGCTCGTTCGCGGCAGCGCCGCGGTCAACGCGAGCAACCAAAGCGTCGGCAACTACCTCGTCTACTTCAACCAGGACGTCCAGAACTGCAGCTTCTTCGGCACCGTCGGCACGACGTCCTTCGGTCAGGCCGAACCCGGCTACATCACCGTCGCCGGCGCGGCGATCAACCAGAACGCGGTCTGGGTCAGCACCTACAACGACTCGGGCGCGAATGTCGCGCAGGCGTTCCACCTGTCCGTGGAATGCCGCTCGTCGGCCTGGGCCGTCGTGAGCTCGTCGGGCGCCCTCGTCCGGGGTAGCTCCACCGGCGCGACCCAGCTCTTCGGCTTCAACGGCACCTACGAGGTCGACTTCAGCGTGGACGTCCAGAACTGCGCCGTCATCGTTGACCAGGGCACGACCGGGTCCTCGGGCGTATCCTTCGCTGGGTCCGTCTCGACGGCCGGCCGCAGCGGCAACGACATGGGAGTCTTCGTCGAGACCTTCGACGCGTCGGGAGTGCTCACGAACGACTCGTTCCACATCGCGGTCTACTGCTGAGGAACGCGCACTTCCCACCACGCCCGGCCCCCGTCGGGGTCGGGCGTGAACCTCTTCCCCCCTTTCTTCCCCTGAGCGAACGTCGTCGGGCCCCCGCTCCGAAGGATCCTCGGGCCGGGGTCCACGAGCTCGGGCGTCGTCCGACCTCGGGGGACACCGGCGGTGCTCCGCACGGGTGAGCGCCGCTTATGCGGCGTGCCGTCTCCTCCTCGCCCGTGCCGACCCGCAGCGAGCTCGAGGACGGTGGCGAACCGGTCGTCCGGGCCGAAGGACTGCGGCACACCTACGACCACCGGCACTTCGCGCTCGATGGGGTAAGCTTCACCATCCGCAAGGGGGAGGTCTTCGGCCTCCTCGGACGGAACGGGGCGGGGAAGTCGACCCTGATCAAGGCGATGACGACCTTGATCCAGCCGACCTCGGGCCTGCTCCGGGTCCTCGGGTACGACCCCGGTCGGGACGGCCAGCGGATCCGGTCCCGGATCGGCGTCGTCCAGCAGGGCGAGTCGTTCGATTTCACGACCGTGCAGGGGAACCTCGACGTCTACGGGGTCCTCTGGGGGATCCCCAAGGACGAGCGGGTCCGCCGCCGCGAGGCGCTCCTCGCCCGCTTCGACCTCGGGGAGATCCGGCGACGGCGCGCCTTCGACATCTCGGGCGGCCAGAAGCGCCGGGTCCAGGTGGCGCGGGAGTTCATGCACGACATGGACGTCCTCTTCCTCGACGAGCCGACGGTCGGCCTCGACGTCATCATGCGGAGGACCCTCCTCGACTCGGTCCGCCGGGAGGTCCAGCAGGGCCTCACCGTCGTCTTCACCACGCACAACCTCGAGGAGGCCGACTACCTCTGCGACCGCGTCGCGGTCATCGACGAGGGGAAGATCCTGGCCCTCGACTCCGTCGAGAACCTGAAGCGCCTCTACGGCGGTAAGAAGACGGTGGACCTCACGGTCGCGGGGGACGACCCCGCGGGCTTCTACCGCGCCCTCTCCTCGACCCTCGACTCCGGCGCGTCGGTGACGGTGGAGGGGAGCTCCGCGGTGATCCTGACGGACGACCCGAAGGCCGCCCTCGCGTCGATCGTCGAGCTCGCACGGAGCCGCTCCGTCCAGCTCGAGTGGCTCAACGTCCGCAAGAACACCCTCGAGGATGTCTTCCTGAAATCCGTCGGGCACGGAGGTGAGAACGGTGGCCGTACCCAACCTGCTTAGGCTCGTCTACCGCAACCTCATCGTCAACACCGACCCGGGGAGCCTCGTCATCCTGCTCGGGCTCCCGGCGATGTACCTGGTCTTCTTCGGGTTCGGGTTCCAATCCCTCGCCGCGAGCGGGAGCACGAACTATCTCTCGTTCCTTACGCCGGGGATCATGGCGTTCCAGGCCGTCATGGCCGGGACCGTCGGCGGGAGCATCCTGTGGGCGGACCGCCGCTGGGGGATGCTCTCGCAGCTCCTGGTCGGGCCGTTCACGCGCCTCCAGTACCTCCTCGGGATCATGCTCACCTCGCTCATGTTCGGGCTCGGCGGGGCCCTGGTGATGCTGGGGATCGCCTACCCGCTCGTCGCGAACGTCCCCACCGACCCGTACGCCCTGCTCGTGATCTTCGGCGCGATTACGATCGGGTCGATCTTCTTCGGCGCCCTCATGTTGCTCCTCTCGGCGCTCATCAAGTCGAACACGGCCTACAACAGCGTCCAGATCCTGCTGATCTTCATCCTCAATTTCGCGAGCACGGTGTTCTACCCGCTCTCGAGCGGCCTACCGCTCGCTCTCCAGACGCTCTTCAGGGTGAACCCGCTCACGTACATCTCGGACGCCGTGCGGGGCGCCTACTCAGGGAACCTCACGCTCGTCGACCTCTCCCAGATGGCCGTGCTCGCGGTCGAGACGGTCGTGGTCCTCTTCCTCGCGGTGCGCGCCTACCTCCGGACGGACGTCTCCTACGAATGACGCGGGGGTCCGGCCGACCCTTTCTCAGAAGCGTTAATCGCGCAGGAAGGCTGGGCGCCCCGTGAGCGACGTCGTCACGGGCCTCCACGCGGTGACGGTCCATATCCGCGACGCGTCCAAGGCCCGGACGTTCTACAGGGACGTCCTCGGTCTCAAGGAGCTCATCTTCGACGACCGGGCGAACCGTCTCGTCTTCGCGCTCCCCGAGACAACGACACTCCTCACGATGCACGTGATGGGACCCGAGGAGGGCGGACGCGAGCCGGGGACCGTCTCGGGCATCGTCTTCCGCCACCCGGACCCCGTCGCCGCTTGCCGCGAGATCGCGCGCCGAGGGGGCAACGTGGTCGTCGAGCCGCGGGAGATCGAGACCGCCATCGGCACGTTCGTCCGGGCGGTCGTCGCCGACCCGGACGGCAACGAGTTCGTCCTCTCGAACCGGACGGACTAGGCGAGGTACCCCGTCCAAGAGCGTCCGCCGCTCGGCGGCCCCTAGGTCGGGAGCTTCGTCCGGCGAGAGCGCGGCGGGACCGTCTGTGGTCAGGGAACGAGGCCCGACCGTTTCACCCTCTCTCCTTCAACGTCTCATAGCCGCGGGGTCTTCGCTCGGGCCGAGACCATGAGCGGCGAAGTCGGTCATTTCGAACTGCCGGCGGATTCCCCCGAACGGGCGCGCAAGTTCTACTCGACCGTGTTCGGCTGGAAGATGAACACCCTGCCGGGGATGGACTACACGATGGTGGCCACCGGGCCCGTGGACGACAAGGGGATGCCAAAGGGGCCCGGGTTCATCGGAGGCGGCATCACCAAGCGCGGCGGGTCGGTCGCGCACCCGGTCGTGACGATCATCGTGGACGAGATCTCGCACGTCGAGAAGACCATCGAACAGCACGGCGGCACGATCCTTCAGCGTAAGCAGCCGATCGGCGACGGCAGCATGGGCCACACGGCCTACTTCAAGGACACCGAGGGCAACATCGTTGGCCTTTACCAGATGCCGAAGCCGCCGCGGTAATCCTTCCCGCCCGGGTCGCTCGCTCAGGGACTCGACCGCGCGGCCAGCCACCGCCGGGCGAACGCGAGGTTCTCCTCGAGACTCAGGGAACCCTCCCAGCGCTCGATGGCACTCGGGAGCGACGCACCTTCACGGGACTCGGCGGCACGCAGCACGCCCTTGAGGTACCCTCGAGTTTCGCCGAGCAGGTCGGTTCGGAGCACGGGACCGTGGCCGGGGACGATCACCTCGGGGCCGATCCGCTCGAGCTCGTCGAGGACGACGAGCCAGTGCTCCGGGTCCCCCGAGCCCATGCTGGGCTGGACCCCCGAGACCACGAGATCGCCCGCGAAGAGGACCCGCTCGTCGGGCAGGAAGAGAACGGCATCGGCCTCCGTGTGGCCGCTTCCGAAGCTCCTCAGCTCCGCCCCGCGCGCTCCGGGCAGCTCCGCGCGGGTCTCGAACGTACGGTCCGCCGCCACGATGGTGAGCTCGTCGGCCGACGCGAGCAGCCCCCGTTGGATCCTCAACCACCATTCGAGGTCCTCGCGGGCGCCCTCGGTCGTAAGGGTAGACCGACGTGATTCGAGGTCGCGGATCGCCTTCTCGAGCGCGCCGCGCTCGACCTCCGCCGCCAGCTGCTCGCGCAGCTCGAGCGTGATCTCCCGGGTCCGTCGTGTCGCCCAGACCGGGACCTTCGGGAACGCCGAGTTGCCGAGAACGTGGTCGAGGTGCCAGTGGCTGTTCACGACGAGCGTGGGCGGAGCGCCGGCCGTCCGTGCTACCCGGGCCGAGAGCTCGCGGGCCGAGCGCGGGGTGAGGTTCGTGTCGAACAGGGCGACCCCGTCGTCGAGGCCGACCACCCCGGAGTTCGAGATCGCATCGCCCGTGGGCCCGGCGATCGCGGCCCACACTCCCTCCGAGAGCTCGACCAGGCTGTGGCGCGGCTCGGCCGGCTTTTCCCCGGGCACCCGGGAGCCTCGTGGGGCGGGGACGCGGCTTTCCAAGGATCACTCCGGAACCGGACCGAAGAACTCGACCCAGTTGCCGTCCGGGTCGCGCGTGTAGACGATGTTCTCGTGCTTCTCCCGAACGCGTGCCACGATCGGCATCCTACGTCGTCGGAGCTCCTCGACCCACCGTTCGACATCGGAGACCCGGAACCCGAGGTGGTCGAACTCGGTCCCGCGCCGGAACGGCTCGAAGAAGCGGTTGGAGCGAGGGTAGTAGTTCAACTCGAGACGCTGGGCGGCGCCCGGATAGACCAGATGGACCCACGACCCGCCGTGCTCCATCCTGCCCCGACGGAAGATTTTGAACCCGAGCTTCGTGTAGAACCGGAGCGAACGGGCGAGATTGCGCACCCGAAGTCCGCTGTAGACGAATTCGACCTTGGGTCGGGGCATGAACCCGCCAGACGACCCGAGCAGATAGGGTCCCACCTTCGGAAGGGGTCACCCTACGCCGCCGTCCCCACCGGGTGAGGTCGCCGTTCCGGCTCGGGCGGCGCCGCGGGGTTTTCCCCGTGGGGACACCCAGCGTACCGGCAACCTTCAATTAGGGGTACGATCCGCGCGGCCGTCGAAGACTGCATTACCCCTTGTGCGGTACTCCCACCGGGTCGCGCCATGAAGTGCGAAGGCTGTTCGAAGGACCTCCCCGAAGGCGCCAAAGCGTGCCCGTCGTGCGGACGAGCGGTTCCCCTCGGTCAGCGGACCGAGGCCGGGGCCGTCCACGTCGCGGAGAAGACGGGCGAGGTCGTCGGGAAGGTGGGCCACGGCATCGTGGGCGGAATGAAGGGTCTCGCCTCGGGGGCCAAGAAGGGCTTCAAGGGCGGCGAGGAAGAGAAGAAGCAGTAGCGCGCCGTCCCCGCGCCGGCGGGCCCGATCGACGCCCCGCCGGCGGTCTCGGCGCCGCTCTCTTCGCGGGCCCTCAGGCTAGGTCTCGGCTCCGTTGCGCGGTGGGTGGTTCACGCTGTCCGGCCGAACCACCAGTCGGTCCGCTCGTCGGGCCAGTTGACGTCGACGACGTCAAAGACGTTCCCCTCCGGGTCCTCGAGGGTGACGAAGTCGTGCCCCTTCTCCGGACCGGACCGTACGGTCGCACCGAGCCCCACGAGCCGCTCGACGTCCCGGAGGGGGTCGGTCGAGTAGAGGTCAAGGTGAAGGCGGAACTCCTTGGGCAGCGGCTCCACGATCCGGTTGAGGCTCACGTTCGGTCCCTTCTTCGTCGGGTCCTCCAGCACCACCCAACCTCCGGACGGGGGCCGCCGCGGACCGTAGCCGAGCGCGGAGCTCCAGAACGCAACCATCCGGTCGAAATCGTGGCAGTCGATGACGATGGACCCGATCCGCGTGGTCGGCTCCTGCGGCGCTCCGTCGCCCATCTTCGAGCCCCCGGACCCTGAGGTGGGGCTGGGTTATGGTCTTGAGCGGCGGCTTCCCCGGACGGAGGGCGCTGCCAAGGGGCGGGATTATGACGGGCGGCCGGATGAGCGGCACGATGCGCTCCCCTACGGGTGCCCGCGCGGACCTCGATGAGTTCACGTTCGAGCTCTCCGGCGCGGAACTCCTCCGCCGTGTGGAGGGGCGGCTTGAACGGGCCCGCAAGGGCCTCGCCGCGCTCCTCGAGACCGCTTCGCCCCCGACGGTCGAGGGCTTGCTCGAGCCGCTGAACCGGGTGCTGATCGGGGTCGGGGACGCGGGGGTCCATAGCCACCTCGTCTTCTCGGTCCATACGGAGGAGGCAACGCGCTCGGCCGCCCGCGACGCTTCCGAGGCGGTGGACCGCTTCTTCCACGAGCTCCGTCTCGACCGGCGCCTCTACGCCGCGCTCCGGGCGATCGACCTCTCGAGCGAGGATGCCGACACGCGGTTCGCCGTCGAGAAGCTCCTTCGGGACATGCGACGGGCCGGCGTCGAAAAGGACGACGCGACCCGGGCGCGGCTGCTCGAGCTGAACCGCGCGATCGACCGGGTCGCCAACCGGTTCAGCGAGAACATCGCGACGCGGGACCGGTCGGTCGAGGTCGCCTCGCCGGACGAGCTCGAAGGGCTTCCTCCCGACTTCGTCGCCGCCCATCCTCCGGACGCCAGGGGGAAAGTGACGCTGACGACCAAGTATCCGGACTTCCTGCCGGTGATGGCGTACGCCGATCGCTCCGAGCTTCGCCAGCGCCTCCTCTTCGAGTTCACCAACCGTGCGCATCCCGAGAACCAGCCGGTCCTCGAGGAGCTCCTCCGGCTCCGGTACGAGCTCGCGCGGACCTTGGGCTACCCGAGCTTCGCGGCGTTCGCCACCGAGGACAAGATGATCGAGAACCCCGAGGCGGCCCTTCGGCTCTTCAAGCGAATCGAGGAGCTGCTCCACGACCCCGCGCGCGCGGACCTCGACCGCTTCCTCACCCGGAAGAGGGTCGACGACCCCGACGCGACCCGAGTCTTCCCGTGGGAGGCCCAGTTCTTCGGGGCCGGTTACTACGACCAGAAGATCCGGACCGAGGAGTTCGGGGTGGACATGCGGGAACTGCGGTCGTACCTCCCGTACGGGCGGGT
>JBAIXP010000048.1:0-4500 GCA_037916495.1 Thermoplasmata archaeon
CGGAGCTCCCGAAGGGCTACTTCACGTTCGGCCGCGTCGTCCACTCCGTCCTCGAGGAGCTCGTCCGTCCGCTCGTCGTCCCCGCGGCGCGGCGCCGGGGCGGCACGGACGCCCAGACGACCCTTCAGGACTGGTCGGACGCGCCGTTTCCCGCGCCGGGGCGCGCGCGGACCCTCTCGCCCAAGGAGCTCCTCGCGCTCTACGACCGGACCTGGTCGTCCGAGGGGTACGGGTCGAAGGAGGAGGAGGCCCGCTACCGCGCGCTCGGCCGCACCCTTCTCCTCGGCTACCGCGACCTCCTCGAGCGCCGGCCCCCTGAGCCGGTGGGCGTAGAGGAGCATCTCGAGACACGGTGGGACGGGATCCCGATCCACGGCTACATCGACCGGATCGACCGGACCCCGGCGGGCGGGCTCGAGATCGTCGACTACAAGACGTCGCGCGAGCTCTCCCACGAGGACGCGAAGGAGTCCGACCAGCTCGCGATCTACCAGGTACTGGTGGAGGCGAACTACCGGGAGCCGGTGGAGCGGCTCACGCTCGTCCATCTGCGGTCGCTCACGCCGCTCGAGACCCCGCCGAGGGCCCGCCGGGTGCTCGAGCCGCTCCACACGCGGCTGGGTGACGTCGTGGACGGCATCCGGGAGCAGGCGTTCGAGCCGACGCCCGGTCGCCACTGCACGCGCTGCGACTTCCGCAGCATCTGCCCCGAGTTCCGGGCCGTCCCGCCCGAAGAGGAGGCGCGGCTCGGCGCGCTGGTCGACCGGTTCGACGCGCTCCGCGCCGAGGAGCGGCGGTTGGGCGACGAGATGGCCCGGACCGCGGAAGAGCTCCACCGCGCCGCCGAGGAGCTCGGCCTCCACCGCGTGCGCGGCTCCCGCGCGGTCGCGCTGCGCCGGCGCGAGGTCGCCTGGCAGTATCCCCTCGAGCGGGTCCGGCCGATCCTCGAGGGCGGGGGCGTCGGCTCGCCGTCGGCCCCGGCCTCGCCGGAGCAGGTCCGCAAGCTCCTGCGCGACCCGTCGATCCCTCCCGAGGTCCGCCGCCGCGTCGCGGAGACCGGCTCGCGTCGGGTGAGCTGGTACTGGGAGCTCGAGGACGCTCCGGGCTAGGCCGGTCCTGGCGTCCCGCCGTCGGCCGGCGGCGCGGTCGCGCAAAGGCTTTGAGAGGGCCCCCGTACTTCGCCGTATGGGAATCGCGCTCGCGACGGGCCAGCGGCTCGCCTCGCTCGAGGAGAAGGCGCCGACCGTCGCCACGCTCTGCTCGCACTCCTCGCTGCAGATCTTCCACGGCGCGCGGGCCGAGGGCCTCGCGACGCTCGGGATCACGGTCGGAAAGCCCGCCCGGTTCTACGACGCGTTCCCCCTCGCGCGACCGGACCGGTACCTCACCGTCCGCTCGATCAAGGAGTTCCCGGAGCTGGTGAGCGAGCTCCGGGAGGCCGGGGCGGTCCTCGTCCCCCACGGCTCGTTCGTCGAGTACCTCGGTGCGGAGGAGTTCGGGCGCCTCGATGTCCCGGTCTTCGGCAACCGCGCCGTCCTCGCCTGGGAGTCCGACCGAAGGAAGGAGCGGGACTGGCTCGAGAGCGCGGGCGTGACGATGCCGAAGCTCTACGAGGACCCGAAGGAGGTCCGAGGGCCGGTGATCGTGAAGTACTACGGGGCGAAGGGCGGCAAGGGGTTCTTCCTCGCGAAGAACCGCGCGGCCCTCGAGGCGTTCACGCCGACGGGCCCGCACGTCATCCAGGAGTACGTCCTCGGGACGCGCTACTACGTCCACTTCTTCTACTCGCCCCTCTCGGACCGCGGCTACCGGGTCGGCCACGGCTCGCTCGAGCTGCTCGGGATGGACCGACGGGACGAGGCGAACATCGACGAGCTCTACAAGCTCGGGGCGCAGGAGGAGCTCCTCAAGGCGGGCATCCGACCGACCTTCGTGGTGACGGGCAACGTGCCGGTCGTGCTGCGGGAGTCGCAGCTCGAGAAGGTCTTCGACATCGGCGCGCGGATCGTCGAGCGCTCGATCGAGCTGTTCGGCGGGATGGTCGGTCCGTTCTGCGTCGAGGGGATCATGACCGAGGAGCTCGAGTTCAAGGTCTTCGAGATCTCGACCCGGATCGTCGCGGGGACGAACCTGTTCGTCTCGGGGAGCCCGTACTCCGACCTCATCGCGCCGGGCCTCTCGACCGGCCGCCGGATCGCGCAGGAGCTCCAGCGGGCCCGCAAGGAGCACCGGCTCAACGAGGTCCTGAGCTAGGGGCCGTCGGCGCCGGTTTAAGCGCCCGGCCGGCTCCCCGACGCGACCGATGACGAACGCCCTCGAGGCGAACGACGTGCGCAAGGTCTACGCCGGCTCGCGCTCCGGCGCCCCGGCGCTCGACGGGCTTTCGCTCGCGGTGCCGACGGGGGGCGTCTACGGGCTCATCGGGCGCAACGGCGCGGGCAAGACGACGTTCGTGCGCATTGCCGCGACGCAGCTCGGCCTCACCGGCGGCTCCCTTACGGTCCTCGGCCACGACGTGAGCCGGGAGGAAGGCGCGATCCGCGAGAGGATCGCCTGCGTTCCGCAGGAGTCCCGGCCCCTCTACTTCCTGACGGTCGAGGAGGTCGTCTACTACTACCTCAAGATGCGCGGCCTCTCGAGCGCGGAGGCGCACCGGCGCACCCGCGAGGGGCTCGAGGAGCTCTCGCTCGCCGAGCACGCGAAGCGACTCGTAAGCCACCTCTCGGGGGGCCTTCGACGCCGCACGCTCTGCGCGATGGTGCTCTCCTCGGACGCGGACGTCCTCTTCCTGGACGAGCCGACCACCGGGCTCGATCCGATCGCCCGCCGCGAGGTCTGGGGAGCGATCCGCCGGGCGAGCCGGGAGCACCGGACGATCCTGCTCACGACGCACTACCTCGACGAGGCCGAGGCGCTCTCGAGCCGGCTCGTCCTCATCGAGCGCGGGAAGCGGATGCTCGAGGGGGTCCCGTCCGACCTGCGCGGAAGGGTCCGCTACCCGTACCGTGTGACGATCCAGGACTCGGTCCCCGCCGAGGAGCTCCAGCCCTACGGCCGCGTCTCGAGCTTCGAGGGCGGCTCGCTCGTCTTCGCCCGGGAGCGGGAGGCCCGCGAGCTCGCCCGCTGGGCCCTCGAGCGGGGGCTCAAGGTCTCGATGGGCCCGGTGAGCCTCGAGGACATCTTCCTCGACGTGGTCGGCCGCGCGATCGACCAGGACGCCCCGGCGGAGGACGACGCCGAGGAGGAGGCGGCGGCGTGAGCGGCCGTCACCGCCTCCGGGCGCTCGGCGCCCTCGTCGTCCTCAACGGCCTCATCCCGATTCGGACGCAGCCGCTCTACGTCGTGAACCTCCTCGCGTCGCCCCTCTCGTTCCTCTTCTTCATCAGCGTGCTCTCGGGGGGCGCCCTCGTCGGCTACGGGGTCACCGGCGGGCTCATCCTCACGATGCTCTCGGCCGGCACGGGCCTGCAGGCGGACCTCACGCACTACCGTCAGGACCTCAAGCTCCAGGACATCGTGGTCGCCTCGCCGGTCGAGGCGCCCACCTACGTCGCCGGCATGGCCCTGAGCGAGCTCGTCTACTCGGTACCCGGGCTCGGGGTCTTCGCGGCGATCTTCGCCCTCGCCGGCTTCGTCACGCCGGTGAGCGTCCTCGTCCTCACCGGGGTCCTCCTCCTAGTCTGGGCGTTCGCCTCGGCGCTCGCGTTCACGCTCGCAACGTACTTCCGTGACGTCCGCGAGACGTTCATGTTCAGCCCGCTCATCTCGCTCGTGCTGAGCGTCCTCCCCCCCGTCTACTACCCAATCTCGCGCCTCCCGGCCTGGGCGGCGACGGCGGCCCGGTTCTCGCCGACGACGTACGCGGCCCAGCTCGTCCAGGGGTCGGTCGGTCTCGCGGAGGTCCCGTGGCAGACCGCGGCGCTCGACTGGGGCATCCTCGTCGCGGTGACGGCCGCGCTCTTCCTCCTCGCGGCGTTCAAGGCGCGCTGGAAGGAGCCGTAGCGGGCGCGCCGGCGCGGCCCGAGCCCGGAGCGTTTATGTACGGTCCGGCTCGTCCGACCGAACCGATGCTTCTCTTCGCGGACAACCGCCGGTTCGCTTCCTCGGAGGAACGGTACTCGCGGTGCGTGGTCTGCGACCGGGAGCTCGTCCTCCTCCCCGACGACCGGCGGCGCGGGGCCTGCTTCGACTGCCTCGAGCTCGCGGTCGCCGACCCTCTTCCCTGTCCGAGCTGCGGGGTCCCCATCCCGGGCGAGTCCCGGTCCCTCGGCTGCCCGGACTGCCGCTGGTTTCCGGGCCGGGCGTAGCCCGCGGCCCGGTCCGGCGCACCCTCGCCTCCGAAGAGCTTATTCGGCCCTCCCGGTCCTTGCGCCCGGGCGTGCCGAGGTGGCTCAGTCCGGTACGGCGCGAGTCTGGAAAGCTCGTGGCGGAATACGCCTCGGGAGTTCAAACGCCGGGAACGGCCCGCCCGGCCCGGCGGAAATTCTCCCCCTCGGCGCT
>JBAIXP010000049.1:0-7158 GCA_037916495.1 Thermoplasmata archaeon
GAGCTCGACGCGATCCTCTGCGCGTACACCTCGCGCGAGCACCTCGCCGGTCGCTCGCTCGTCCTCGGCTACCCGGAAGAAGGGGAGCTCGTCCTCCCGCGACCGCGCCGGACGAAGGAGGGACCGCGGCGTCCGCGGCGGCGGCGCCCGTGACGGCCCGGAGCCCAGCCCGGCACCCCGTCGCCCGCGGCTTCGACCGGGTGGCGGCGGAGTACGAGCAGGGCCGCTCCGGCTACCCGGCCGAGGCGGTGCGCGTCCTCGCTCGGCTGCTCGGCGCGGGGCCGGGGCGCACGTGGGTCGAGCTCGGAAGCGGCACGGGCAAGCTCACGCGAGCGCTCGTGCCGTACCGCGCGGCCCTCGTGGCCGTCGAGCCGTCCGAGGAGATGCGCGCGATCTTCGCGCGCGCGGTCCCGGGCGTCCTCGCGCTGCGGGGGACCGCGGAGGCGCTGCCGCTCCCCGAGGGCCTCGCCGACGGGGTGGTCGCCGCCCAGGCGTTCCACTGGTTCCGTCCCCGGGCCGCCGCGCGGGAGATCGCCCGCGTCCTCCGGCCCGGGGGGACCGTGGCGCTCCTCTGGAACCTCCGCGACCGCCGCGACCGGCTCGTCCGGCGCCTGGACGAGCTGGTCGACCGCCGGGCCGGTCCACGCCCGGGCCGCTGGCGCCACTGGAAATCCGCGTTCGACCCGCGACGTTCCGCGTTCGGTCCGCTCAGGTCCCGGACGTTCCACCGCATCGTCCCGACCGAGCCCGAGCGGATCGTCCACCAGGCCCTCTCGACCAGCCGCGTCGCCCTGCTCGCGGACCGCGAGCGACGAGCGCTCGCCCGGGAGATCCGGGCGCTCCTCGCCCGCGACCCGGAGAGCCGGGGCCGCGCGAGGGTCGGAGTGCCGACGATCACCGAGCTGTACTGGGCGCGCCGAGCGATCGGCCGGTCGGGCCGGTCCGGGCCGCGGAGGCGTCGCACCGCGCCGTCCACGGGCACCGGGAGCACTTCCCGGGGCTAGGGTCGGCCCGACCGTCGTAGGGGGCCCGGGCGCGCCGGAGCACGTCCAGGAGGGCCGCCCGAGCGGCCCCGTTCCACGGCACGACCTCCTCCCCGTCGAGGTAGCGCACCACACCGTACGGCGGGGGGCGGCCGGTCTCCTCCTCGACCAGGAGGCAGTAGGCCCAGACCTGGACGGTGTGGGAGTAGAACGCGCCGCGCGCGGGATGGCCCCGGTGCTTGAGCTCGACCGGCACGACCGCGCCGTCCCGCGTGGCCCTTAGCTCGTCCGGCCGGCCGGCGAGGCGGTACCGTTCCGAGCGCAGGAGCGCCGGCGTGTCGGTCTCGACCCGTACGAGATGGCCGTACCGCGCTTCCCGTGCGCGACGGGCGAGCGCCCGGACGCCGCCGGCGAGCAGGACCGCGCCGCATCCGAGGAGACCCGCGGTGAGGACCAGGGTGTCCACGGTCACCTAAGGAGCCCCCAGGCGCCGAGCGCAAGGAGCGCGGCCCCGGCCACCGCGGCGGCCGCGTAGAGCCCCACCCGGTCGTGCCGTCGGCGGATCGCGCGGAGCTCGCGCGCGTGGAACACAGCACCCTCGACCGCCGGAGCGCTCAGGGGAGGGGCTCCGAGCGTGCGGCGGTACTCCCGAGCCCTCGGGCAGTAGGCGTACTCCGCGAGGTCGGACGGGGAACTGAAGGAGGACGGTCGGCCCACGGACCGGCGGCGACCGGCCGGCTCTTACGGATTGTACTCGACCCGCAACGAGAGGGGGCGCGCGGAGCGGAGAGCCCCTAGGACTTCTCCGCCTTCGGCTTCGGTTTCGCGCGGGACGTGCCGGTGCGCGGGCGGCGGGCCGCGGTGGTCTTGGGGGCGGCCGTGGCCTTGGCCTCCGTCCCGGGCGGTTCCTCCGCGGGGGCCGTCGACGCCCCGCCCTCGGCGGGAGCCTCGGCCTCCTCGGGTGCCTCCGCGACCGCGGCAAGGGCCGCGGCGGCGGCCGGCGGGGCTGGTGCGGGGGCGGCGGGGGCTCGACCGGCGGCGGTCGACCGCTCGGCGGCGCGCTTGAGCTCGAACGCCCGGGTCCACTTGAACCGGTGGCCGACCCGGCCGAGGACGAGCTGCTGCTTGCGGCAGCTCGACGAGCAGAACGTGTAGACGGTCCCGTCGCGCTTGACGAACATCGAGCCGGTCCCCGGCTCGATCTCGCGGGCGCAGAACGAGCACTGCCGCTTGACGACCACGCTCGTTCCTCCTAGCGCACCGAGAGCTTGCGCGCTTCGCGGGCGGTCTCGCGGAGGATGAGCACGTCGCCGAGCCGGATCGGGCCCGCGACGTTGCGCGTGATGATCTTGCCGCGGTCGCGCCCGGCGAGGACCCGGACCTTCACCTGGGTCGCCTCACCGGCCATGCCCGTCCGGCCGACCAGTTCGACGACCTCCGCGGGGGACCCTTTCTCTTCCGCCATCGTTCCCTACCGAGCGTTCCCGGGGTCGGACCTACTTCTTGAGGGAGGTGAACGAGCCGGCGAGCTCGTCCAGGAGCGCCTTCGCGTCGCCCGCCTCGACGATCGCGACGCTCGCGGCGGACTTCGACAGTCCGGCCGACTGGCCGAGCCGCTGCTTCTTCGGGACGTAGAGGTACGGGATGCGCTTTTCCTCGCAGAGCATCGGGATGTGGATCAGGATCTCGACCGGGTCGACGTCCTCCGCCATCACGACGAGTTTCGCTTCCGCGCGCTCGCTCGACTTCGTGACCTCGTTGGTCCCCACCCGGACCTTGCCGGTCTCGCTCGCCACCTGGACGAGCTGCAGGGCCTTGTCGGCGATCTCGCTGGGCGTCTCGAACCGGACGTACGTGGGTCGTGCCATGTGTACCTCGCGTCAGCGGAACTCCCCGAAGGGGGTCCTCGGCTCACGGGCGGGGCGTTCTACGGCGCCGGCTATTTAACGCTGAGCGGCGGCCGGGTCGGCCTAGCCCGCCCGCCGGACCGGTTCGGTGACCCGCTCGAGCGCGGTCGCGACGGCGCTCTTCACGTCGCTCGGGTGGACGCCGCCCGCGCTGTACGTCGCGAGGAACTCCTCGACCGTGGCGAAGGCGAGCGGCCCGCCGTGGCGCGGCGCCCGGTCGACCTCGAACTTCCCCTCCCAGGGGAACAGGATGTAGCGGACCACCTCGACCACGGGGTTCCCCTCCGCCGTCCCGGCGGGGCAGAACGCCGAGGCGATCCGCGCCCGGATCTCCTCTTTCGGGGCGGCCAGGAGGACCGCGCTGTTCGGGTCGGATTTCGACATCTTCCCCTCGCCGGTCCCCTCGACCGGGTCCATCCGGCCCGCCCCGCGGAGGGAGGAGAGCAGCGGCGTGTGGATCGCGGTCGGCACGGGCCAGGCGTAGTGGTGCGCGACCTCGCGGGCGAGGACGTGCGCCCGCCGCTGGTCAAGCCCCCCGTAGGCGAGCTCGACCGGCAGCTCGAAGATGTCCGCCGCCTGCATCGCCGGGTAGAACAGCTTCGCGGTGTCGAGGTTCGGCTCCTCCTCGCTCCGCCCCATGATCGACATCGCCCGGCGGGTTCGCGCGAGCGTGGTCGCCTTCGCCACCCTTACGACCCGCGCCCAGTAGTCGGAGGTGCCCGTGAGCTCGTGGGCCCAGCGGTACCGCACGTTCGGGCCGCGCGCCCCGAGCGCCTCGAACGCGACGCGCATCGCGCGTCCGGAGTCCTCGATGCGGGCAAGATCCCCGCCGAGCTTCTCGTTGATCCAGGCGTGCCAGTCGGCGAGGAAGACCGTCACGTCGCAGCCGGCCTCGGCGAGGTCGAGGATCTTGCGGGCCGTGATGAGGTGGGCGACCGTGAGCGCGCCCGACGGCTCGAAGCCGATGTAGGCCCGCGGCCGCTCGGTGCGAGCGAAGAGCGCCCGGACCTCCTCGACCGTGAGGACCTCGGCCGTGTGCCGGACGACCCGCTCGACGCGCTCCTCGACGTCCACGCTCCGAGGGGAGCCGCGTCGCTATTTAGGGCGGTCCGGGCCCGCCGAGGCCCCCTCGGGCGGCCCCGGGACCATTAAGAGCCCCTACCGCGCTAGTTAGTAGTCCCCTTCGCACGTTCCATGGCAGGCTCGGCCGACGCTACGACGGTGGACGCCGGCTCGGAAGAGGCCCGGAGCGACGAGCTCGCCCGGACCCTCGGCGTCCCGGCGGACGCGGCCCGCCGCCTCGTGCGCGCCGGCTACGCGACCGCCGCGACCGTCCGCGAGCTCTCTCCCGAGGAGCTCGAGCGGATCGGCCTCGACCCGGAATCGCGCAACGCGATCCACCCCCCTACGGGGACTGCCCCGGCGGGCACGCCGGCGTCCTCGACCCCGAAGGCCGACGAGAAGGGCGCCTCGGTCGATACCGACCGGATCGTCGAGCGGTGGGTCGGGGCGGTCGGTCGGGCCGACCGGTCGCGCCGCCCGAGGGTCGGGCCGGCGAACAAGCGCTCGACCGAGGTCCTCCGACGCTGGGTCGACGGCGACGACCGCGCTCTCGAGGAGTGGATCCGCGCCGGTGAGGGAGCCGGGGGGATCGGCCCCACGCCCGGCCTCTCGCCCGGGCCGGCGGGCGCCACGGGCGCCGAGGTCGCGGCCGGCACCGCCGGCATCCTCGAGCGCGAGGCGACGGTCGTCCGGTGGCTCACCGCGCTCCTCGACCGGGTGAAGTCCGACCAGTTCGACCCCGCGGCGCTGCTCCAGGAGGTCCAGGAGCTCCACCGGCACCTCTACGAGGAGCGGGCCCGACGACGCCAGCTCGAGGAGCAGATCGAGCACGTGAAGCGCGGCTCGATCGCGGTGATCAAGTACGTGCGCTCGCGCGAGGCCAAGGGCCGCGAGAGCGCGATCAAGGGCAAGGAGCAGGAGATCGCGGAGCTCCGTCACCTGCTCGGCTCGGGTCGGCCGTCCCCGCCCCCTCCCGAGGGGGCCGGGGTGGTCCGGGACCTGGCGGGTGCCGAGCCCGCCCTGCCCGAGAGCCCGAACGTCGAGGCGGCCGACGCGGCCGCCCGCGAGGGGCTCGGGGACCGGGAGCAGGAGTACATCGAGCGAGAGACCGAGCTCCGCCGACGGATCGTCCAGCTCGAGGGGGAGACGCGGCGCCTCTCGAGCGACCTTGAGCTCGCCCAGAAGCAGGCCGAGCTCTCCAAGGGAGGGCCGTCCGACCTCGACGTCGAGCTCACCCGCCGGATGGGCGACCTCAACGAGCGCGAGCGCGCCCTGGTCGCCCGGGAGAACGAGCTCCGCGCGAAGTTCGAGGAGATCCGTCTCGGCGCCGAGGAGAACGAGCGGCGCAAGGCGCCGGTCGAGTTCAAGGAACGGTCGCTCGCCGCCTACGACCAGCAGCTCCAGACGCGCCGCGAGGCGCTCGACCTCGAGGCGCGCCGGCTCGAGACCCTGAGGAAGGAGCTCGGCGAGGGGACGGTCGTCCGCACGAGCGAGGCCCAGCGCTTGGACGAGGTCCGCCACGAGCTCGCGAAGAAGGAGGAGGAGCTGCGCGGGCGCGAGGCGCTCCTCACCGAGCGCCTGCGCGAGGCGGAGCGGATCGCGGGCCTCGCGGCGACCGCCGACGCGGAGGCGCTCCACGCGGAGAGCGTCACCGAGGCGAAGACGACGCGCGCCCAGAGCGGGGTGCGGCGCCTGGACGACCTCATGTACGGCGGCTTCCCCCTGGGCTCGCAGATCCTCCTCAACGGCCCCGCCCACACGGGTAAGGACGTGCTCGCCCGCCTGTTCTCGATCGAGGGGCTCCGCCGGAAGATCCCGACGATCTGGGTCGTCACCGACAAGACCTACACGCAGCTGCGCGAGGACCTCCAGGCGCTCTACCCGGGGACCGCGGAGGCGGAGCGCGACGGCCTCCTGCGCTTCGTCGACCTCTACTCGCTGGGCGTCGGCTCCTCCGCCCAGGCCCCGGGGGTGCGGTTCCTCTCCCCGAGCGACAAGTCGGTCCTCGACCAGCTGAGCCAGACGGTGAACACGTTCGCCGAGCAGCTCAAGCAGAAGTTCTCGACCTACCGGCTCGTCTTCGAGACCGTCTCGACCGTGACCGCCTACCTCGACACGGCGGCGACGTTCAAGTTCCTCCAGCCGTTCATCGGCCGCCGCAAGCTCGACGGGGCGGTCGCCTACTACGAGCTCGAGAGCGGCATGCACACCGAGTCCGACCTTGAGACGCTCGAGCACATGGTGGACGGCTCGCTCAACCTCAAGGTCGAGCAGATGAAGACGTTCCTCGCGGTCCGCGGGATCGGCGACACGCAGGCCCGCACGTGGATCGGCTACAACTTCACCAAGCGCTCGTTCAACCTGGGCTCGTTCTCGCTCGAGCACATCCGCTAGACCGGCCGCGCCCGGGCCCCCGTGGGCCGCCGCTTCCCCCCGTCGTCCGTTAAACGCGCGCGGCCCCCTTCCCCCGCGTGGCGTCGACCCACACCTACCGCACCGTCGTCACGTGGACGGGCGACCGCGGCCACGGGACGAGCGACTACCGGGCCTACAGCCGCGACCACGCGATCTCGGTCGGCGACCGGCCCCCGATCCCGGGGACCGCGGGCGTCGGGGCCCGGCGCGACCCGGACCGCTACAACCCCGAGGAGCTCGTCGTCGCCGCCCTCTCCGCCTGCCACATGCTCTGGTACCTCCACCTCTGCGCCGAGGCGGGCGTGGTCGTCCGGGCGTACTCCGATGCGGCGGAGGGAACGCTCGAGCTCGCGGCCGACGGCAGTGGCCGGTTCACGGGGGCGACCCTCGCCCCGCACGTGGTCGTCAGCGACGGGGACGTCGAGGTCGCCCGGCGGCTCCACGAGGAGGCGCACCGCCTCTGCTTCGTCGCCGCCTCCGTGAACTTCCCCGTGACGTGCCGGCCGAGCGTCGAGCGCCGCCCGTCCGCCCCCGACGCGCCGCCGTAACCCAAGGTGCGCGCCGGGCCAAGGGATATGTACGCCCCCGCTCGTCCTCGCTCCGCTAGGCTGGACCGGGGGGTTGGGCGTCCCCTTACACACCGAAACCGTCCTTAGCGGGGGTGACAGGCAGGAGCGACGTTCGGAGGAGTCGCGCGTCCCGCGTGCCTCCGCAGACGCTCTGTTCCGCCGGGCCGCGGGTCCCGCGACGGGTGATCGGAGGATCGCCCTAGCGGGTATCCATCACGGGCA
>JBAIXP010000050.1:0-18133 GCA_037916495.1 Thermoplasmata archaeon
GTAAAGCACGTCCCCGGGGACTGGCGGACGACCGTCTGGAGCGAGAGGCGCGAGAGGCGCGCGGCGTCCACGAGGCCGGCGAGCTCGGCGTCCTCGAACAGGAACGAGTTCTCCCGGTCGATGTGGAACCGTCCGGGGAGCGGGTGGAACGCCGCGCGGTGGAGGACGCGGCCGTACGACTCGAACGAGCGGGACGGACGCGCCGCGCGCAAGGGGGCCGGTTCGCGGCCGAGGACGAGCTCGCCCGGGGCGAGGCCGCACGCCGCCGCCCGGCGAAAGAGCCACGGAAGGTCGAACGCGTCGCCGCCCCGCGTGAGCAGAACGTCCGGGTCGCCCCGGGCGAGCTCGGGGGAGAGGGCGCGGAGCACCGACGCCTCCTCCCCTTCGAGGACGACGTCACCGACGCGGACCGAGCCGATCCGGCCGTCCGGCGGCGGGAGGGCCCCCCGACGCTGTCCGGCGAGGCCGACCTCGAACCGGGCGACCGAGAGCGGCGGCGGCGTGTAGTCGATCGTCTCGGCCGGCTCGGTCGCGACCAGGTCGACCCCGCTCCCGCGGACCGGGGCGAACGGGTAGAGGCCGTGGGCAAGGTAGTAGAGCTGCGGCGGAACGAGGTCGACGTCGTAGAGGGTGAACGCCTCGTACCGCCCGAGCGCGTCGATCGTACGGGCGAGCGCGCGACGCCCGGGGTTCTCGGCCGGCACGACCTTGAGCCGCGCGCGGGGACGGCGGTCGAAGAGCGAGAGGCGCTCGGCGCCGAGCTCGACCGACGCGACCGGGGGGAGACGTGCGAGGCGCCGGGCGAGCGAGACGAGCTCCTCCCGCGGTCCCGCGACGTAGAACGGCGGGCGGTACTCGACCGACGTGCGGCGCACCGCGAGCGTGCGCCGGTCCTTCACCCAGAGGACGACCGAGCGGGCGTCGGGGCTCTCGGTGATGTCGAGCAGCCAGCCGTCGTGCGCGGGGGCGTGGCGGTCCACGGTCAGCGGGACGCCGGCCGGCCCGGCGGGGAGGCCGGGAGCCGGGAGGCAAGGTCGGTGAGCACCGAGAGGAGGATCGACTCGAGCAGGTCGGGGCTCCCGACGTACGTTGCCTGGGCGACGTAGCGGCGCGCCGCGGTGCGGACCCGCTCGAACGCCGCCCGGTCCTCGGGCGTGGTGAGGAGCCGGGCGAACTCGTCCCAGCGCTTCAGCCGCTCCTCGAGCGCCTGACGGTACGTCGGAACGGTACGTCCCACGCCATCACCTCCTGGGCCGAGCCCGCACCGAACTGTTCGAGGCCGAGCTGGCCGGCCGGCCGCGGCACGACCGAGAACCGGCCGCCGTCGCGCAACGCCTCGAGCCGGAGCGTCGACGGGCCGCGCTCGAGCCGGACGTAGTCGAACCAGCGGGGACCGTCCTCGGCCAGGGACGGGAACCCCGCGACCCCGTCCGGCCCGAGCGTGAGGAGGAGGGGGACCCCGGCCCGCTCGGCGACCGAGCGCAGGGAGCGGGCGACGTGGCGGAGGAGGCCGGCCCGCTCCTCCTCGGGGATCTCGTCGTTGTGGAAGAGCGCGGGGAGGTCGTGCCCGACCAGAAGGCTCGGCCGGTCGCGCCGGATCTCCTGGGACCAGCGGTCGACCAGGGCGACCATCTGGTAGGCGGTGAACGCCCGGGCGAGCCGGACCCGGCGGACCGTCTCGGTCGCGTCGACGCCGAGCGCGCGCCCGATCTCGCCGATGCGGTACGGGTCGAACCGGTTCGCCCCCTCGAGGAGCGAGACGCGGCCCCCGGCGGCCGCCGAGCCCGCGTAGACGAGCTCGAGGAGGCCCTCGACCACGCGGGGTGAACCGGTCCAGACGGTCGCCTCGCCCGGGGCGAGGTGCTTGGCGATCCAGGGGAAGAGCGACGGCTCGGCCGGAAGAAGGCGCGACGCCCGGCGGGAGCGCGGGGACGCCCGGCGGGAGAGCGACGGCGCGAGATCGGGAAGGTGCGGCCTCGGCGCACGCTCGCGGGGGTGGAACGGCGCGGGCTCGTCGGCGTCGAACGCCTCGATCTCCGCCACCGGGTCGAACGGTTCCGTGGTCACGGTCGGGCTCCGGGGCGAAGAAGCCGCCGGACCGCTCTAAAGCGGCCGACGAGGGGACGATGAAACGGTCCCGGCAGGGGAGCGTTTCCGGGCCCGGGACCCCTACCGGTCGAGGGTCCGCCACGGGGTCGCGGGGACGAGGGGGACCCCGAGCTGCTCGGCGAGGGTGCGGCAGTTCGCCGCCGCGTCCCCACGGAAGTGGTTGTTGAAGAAGCCGTAGACGACCGGGGCCTTCTCCTCGATCGCGCGGACCCGCGGGACCCACGCGGAAAGCTCCGCGGGAGAGTAGGTGTAGTCGTACCAGAGGGGCGCGCCGTGGCCGTGCCAGCGGACGTAGGCGAACGGCCCGGTCACCTCGAGCACCACGGGAAGGTGCGGGCCGTCGACGATGGCGTGGGCGAGCCCGAACTCCCGCAGGAGGGCGTACGACTCCGGCACCAGCCAGGAGCGTTCGCGGAACTCGACGGCGACGGGCAGGTCGCTCGGGAGCGAGGCATAGAACCGCCGGACGGTCGTCGGCTCGAACGGGAGCGACGGCGGCAGCTGGAGGAGGGCGGCGGCGAACCGACCCGCGTCGCGCAGGGGCTTCAGGACCGCAAGGAACCGCTCGAGCTCGCGGGCGGTGTCGACGAGCCGGAGCTCGTGGGTGATCGTCCGCGGGAACTTCGCCGCGAAGCGGAACCTCCCGGGGGTCCGGCGGGCCCAGGAGGCGGCGACCGAGGGAGGCGGCAGCCGGTAGAACGTCGAGTTCACCTCGACGATCGGGAAGAGGCCCGCGTAGAACCGGAGCTTGTCGGCGACCCCGTGCTCGGGATAGACCGGACCGACCCACTCCGGGTAGTCCCAGCCGCTCGTCCCGAGGAAAAGCTCCGCCACGGTCCCTCGCGAGGGCGAACGGGACGGGACCCCGTTAAGCTCGGGGGAGGGGTCGTGCAACGGCCCGCGCCTCGGGGGGCTCGCGGTCCCCCCGCTTCGGCTCCTCGCGGGGCACTAGGCTAAGTCCCACCGGGTCTCCCAAGGTGGGGGCGTCGCCGATGGTCCAGGTCGACATCGACATCGCGAAGTGCACGGGTTGCTCGCACTGCAAGGACGTCTGCCCGACCAACGTCTTCGAGCTCCGGCCCCGTTCCGAGGTCCCGGATGTCGTGGACGACCCTTCGGTCGCCGCGAAGTTCCAGTTCCGGGGCGAGAAGTCGCTCGCGCTCCGCGGCCCGGAGTGCATCGTCTGCGAGGCCTGCCTGTTCGAGTGCGAGGGCGAGTGCATCCTCATCACCGACGACGAGAACCACGTCCACCACTCGAGCTACAAGTGAGGTAGAACACATGGTTGCGAACTCGCTGGTCTTCGCGTTCAAGGTCCGACTTCCCGCCTCGGCGGACCGGGCGTACCGCTGGGCGACCGACTACCGTCCGAACGACCCCAAGCTCATGGGCGAGGACGGCCGGCGCACGGTCGAGAAGCTCAACGCCGACACGATCCTCCTCACCGACACGGTGCGCGACGGACGAAGATCGGTGACCAAGCAGCGCCTCGTGCGCCTTCGCCCGAAGGAGCGGAGCTGGACGAACACCCATCTTGCGGGCCCGGCGAAGCACTCCCAGTTCCTCTACCGCATCGTCCCGCTCGGCCGCAGCGCCTCGCGGCTCGAGTTCACCGGTCTTCAGATCGTGCACGGCCCCCGCGCGCTCTCCGCGAGCGAGCGGGCGCAACGCGCGCGCGAGATCCGGGCGCACGACCGGGCGACCTGGAGGCTCCTCGTCCGCGCGATGCGCTCCGACCTCGCCCGGAGCCGCTAGCCCGGGGTCGTCCGGGGGCTCCCGCGCCGCCGAGAACGGCGAGCGCCGAAGCAGACGTTAAGTAGCCCAAAACCCCCGCCCGCTCGGCGTGCCCGATACGTCCCAACTTGCCGGGAGGACCGTCGTGCTGGGCGAGCGCGAGCTCGCGATCGGCTTCCGCCTGATCGGGCTGCGCGACGTCGTGGAGGTCACTCCTGAGACGGCCGCCGCGGAGTTCCAGAAGGCGCTCTCGGACGAGCGCTTCAGCCTCCTGGTCGCGAGCCAGTCGATCCGCGGCCACCTTTCCGAGGCGCAGCGCGCCCACGCCGACGCGTCCATGCGCCCCCTGGTCGTCTTCGTTCCCACGCCGACCGGCGAGTTCGAGGTTGAGAGCATCAACTCGCTGGCCAAGCGCGTGCTCGGCATCACGCTCTCCGCAGCAGGTTAGGGAGGTCAACGATGGGCGGTGTGGTAGCGAGGGTCTCGGGTCCGGTCGTCATCGCCGAGGGCCTGGACGAGGCGAAGATGTACGATGTCGTGCGCGTCGGCTCGCTCGGGCTGGTCGGGGAGATCATCCGGCTCGTCGGGGGGAGCGCGACCGTCCAGGTCTACGAGGACACGACCGGGATCCGCCCGGGCGACCCCGTGGAGAACACGGGCCAGGCGCTCAGTGTCGAGCTCGGGCCCGGGCTGCTCATGTCGATCTACGACGGGGTCCAGCGCCCCCTCGATGTCATCCAGAAGAACGTCGGGGACTTCATCACCCGCGGTTTCGTCGCGGCGCCGCTCGACGAGAAGAAGAAGTGGGAGTTCACGGCGACGGTGAAGGCCGGGACGGCCGTCACCTCCGGCGCGATCCTCGGGACCGTTCCCGAGACGAGCCTCATCGTCCACAAGATCCTCGTTCCACCCGGCGTGAGCGGGACGATCAAGCAGATCGCGAGCGGCAGCTACACCGTCCGCGACCCGATCGGCCAGCTCCAGACGGCGACCGGCACCGTGCCGCTCTACCTCTCGCACAAGTGGGTCGTCCGCGTCCCACGTCCGGTCAACCAGAAGCTTCCGCCCGACATCCCGCTCGTCACCGGCCAGCGCGTCGTCGATTCGTTCTTCCCGGTCGCGAAGGGCGGCACGGCGTGCATCCCCGGACCGTTCGGGTCGGGGAAATGCGTCGGGCCCGAGACCCCGGTCGTGCTCGGCAACGGGTCCGTCCGCCCGATCGAGGAGGTCTACGCGGAGTGCCGGGCCCGAGGCGAGGTACGCCAGGACGGGCCGGACGAGTGGGTCCGGCTCGAGATGCCCCTCGAGCTGTTCTCCCTCGTCGGGGACCGGGTCGTCAAGAGCCGGACCCGCACGCTCTACCGGGGGAAGAGCGACACCCTCGTTCGCGTGCGCACGCGCAGCGGGCGGACCGTCCGCGTCACTCCGGTCCACCGCCTCTTCTCGTTCGGTCCGGACGGTTCGCTCCGGGAGACCCCCGCCCGAGAACTCCGCCCGGGCGACTACGTCGCCTCGGTGCGAAGGCTCCCGTCGCCCGGAACGCCGCCGCTTGTGACCGTGGAGCTCACCCCGCTCCAGCGGGCCGGCACGACGATCCGCTTCCCGGTCCTGATGACGACGGACTTCGCGGAGTTCCTGGGCCTCTTCGTCGCGGAAGGGTACGTCCGTGGCAAGGGGACCGTCGTCTTCACGAACTCCGATTTCGCACTCCTCGATCGGTTCCGGGCGCTCGCCGAGCGGCTGTTCGGCCTCTACGGTAAGCTCGAAGTCCAAGAGGGCAGGACCCCGAACGTCTTGCTCCACAGCCGGCAGCTCGTCGAACTGCTCGACCACCTCGGTACCGGCCGCACCGCGGCCGAGAAGGGGATCCCCCGCCCCGTGCTCTCCGCCGGGAACGAGGAGATGGGCGCGTTCCTCCGCGGCTACTACCTCGGGGACGGCTCGCTTTCGGGCGGGGACATCGAGCTCTGCACCGCGAGCCGCCGGCTCCAGATCGAGCTCGCCTACGTCCTCGCCCGTTTCGGGATCGCCTCCACGCTCGCGCGTCGCACCCTGGACGGCACGGAGTACTACCGTCTCTTCGTGCGCGGCATCCCAAACCTTGTGCGCCTCCACGGGGCGCTCGCCTCGGAAGCGCCGAAGATCGAGGCCATCGCGCGCTACGTTGCGTCGAAGCGGACCCAGTACACCGCCACCGACGTGGTCCCGCTGACCCCCGAGGTGGTGGAGCAGATGTACCGCTCGCAGTACCGCTACACGAGCCTTCTCCACGAGGGGATCGAGATCCACAACTACATCGGCAACCGCGAACGGATGGGCGCCACGACGTTCGTCCGCTTCGCCCGGAGCGCTCCCGAACCGGAAGCTCTCGGTCGGTCGTTCCCCGCGGCGCGTCGCCTGGTCGACCTCCTCGACTGGCTCTACTGCGACGAGGTCGTCGAGGTCGCCGAGGAGCGCGCGGGCCCCTACGACGTCTACGACTTCGCGCTGCCGGACTACGGCAGCAACTTCGTCGGGGGATTCGGCGGGATGCTGCTCCACAACACGGTCACGCAGCAGCAGCTCGCGAAGTGGGCGGACTCGGACGTCGTCGTCTACGTCGGTTGCGGCGAGCGCGGCAACGAAATGACGGAGGTGCTCGCCACGTTCCCGCACCTGGTCGATCCGAAGTCGAAGCGGCCGCTCATGGAGCGGACGGTCCTCATCGCCAACACCTCCAACATGCCGGTCGCCGCCCGGGAGGCGAGCGTCTACACCGGCATCACCATCGCCGAGTACTACCGCGACATGGGCTACGACGTCGCGCTCATGGCCGACTCCACGAGCCGCTGGGCCGAGGCGATGCGCGAGATCTCGGGGCGCCTTGAGGAGATGCCGGGCGAGGAGGGCTATCCGGCGTACCTTGGCCGCCGCGTCGCCGAGTTCTACGAGCGGGCCGGCCGCGTCGTGACGCTCTCGCCCGAAGGACGCAAGGGCTCGGTCACGGTCGTCGGCGCCGTGTCGCCGCCGGGCGGGGACACCTCCGAGCCGGTGAGCCAGAACACCCTGAGGGTCGCCCGCGTCTTCTGGGCGCTCGACGCGTCGCTCGCCGCCCGCCGCCACTTCCCGTCGATCAACTGGCTGCAGAGCTACTCGCTCTACGTCGGCGACCTCGCCCCGTGGTACCGCGCGGAGCTCTCCGGAGAGTTCGTCACGCTCCGCCAGAGGGCCCTCGAGCTCCTCCAGAAGGAGTCCGAGCTCCAGGAGATCGTCCAGCTGGTCGGCGTCGACGCCCTCCCCGAGCGGGAGAAGGCGATCCTCGACGTCGCGCGGATGCTCCGCGAGGACTACCTCCAGCAGAGCGCCTACGACGAGGTCGACACCTACACGTCGATCCAGAAGCAGCTGAGGATGCTGCGCGCGATCCTCTCCTTCGGCGACCGGGAGCAGGAGGCGGTCGAGCGGGGCGTCACGGTCCAGACGATGCAGAAGCTGCCCGTCCGCACCAAGCTCTCCCGGATGAAGTGGATCCCCGAAGCCGAGCTCGGCGCCCAGTTCGACCAGCTCGAGCTCGAGGTCGCCGAGGCCGTGAACGCCGCGACCGCGCAGGGAGGGGCCTAGAGATGGCGGTGAAGAGCGGCGCCCCCGCCTCCTCAAAGGTCCCCGAGGTGCCGGTCGACTACCGGACGATCGACCGGGTCTCGGGACCGCTCCTCTTTGTCCGCGACGTCGAGAACTCCGCCTACGGTGAGATCGTCGAGATCGCGCTCCCGAACGGCGAGCGCCGCCAGGGCCAGGTCCTTGACTCGCGCAAGGGCCTCGCGATCGTCCAGGTCTTCGGCCCCACGATGGGGATCAACGTCGAGCAGACGAGCGTGAAGTTCCTGGGCGAGGTCGCGAGCCTCGCCGTCAGCGAGGAGCTCCTCGGCCGGGTCTTCAACGGCCTCGGCGAGCCGCGGGACGGCGGCCCGAAGATCGTCAGCGAGACGCGCCTTGAGATCGTCGGGAACGCGATGAACCCCTACTCGCGCGAGGAGCCGAGCGAGTTCATCCAGACCGGGATCAGCACGATCGACGTCAACAACACCCTCGTGCGCGGCCAGAAGCTCCCGCTCTTCTCGGGCGCAGGGCTCCCGCACAACCAGGTCGCCGCCCAGATCGTCCGCCAGTCGAAGCTCCGCAACTCCTCCGAGGGGTTCGCCGTCGTCTTCGCCGCGATGGGGATCACGAGCGAGGAGGCGAACTTCTTCCTGAAGGAGTTCGAGGCGACCGGCGCGCTCGAGCGAACGGTCGCGTTCTTGAACCTCTCCTCCGACCCGTCGATGGAGCGGGTCGTCACGCCGCGGATGGCGCTCACCGCCGCCGAGTACCTCGCCTACGAGAAGGACTACCACGTCCTGGTCGTGCTCACCGACATGACGAGCTACTGCGAGGCGCTCCGCGAGGTCTCGGCCGCGCGGGAGGAGGTGCCGGGCCGCCGGGGCTATCCGGGGTACCTCTACACCGATCTTGCCACGATCTACGAGCGGGCCGGCAAGATCCACGGCCGCAAGGGCTCGATCACGCAGCTGCCCATCCTCACGATGCCGGCCGACGACGTCACGCACCCGATCCCGGACCTCACCGGCTACATCACCGAGGGCCAGGTCTACCTCAGCCGGGACCTCCAGCGGAAGGGGATCTACCCGCCGATCGACATCCTCCCGAGCCTCTCGCGCCTCATGAACCAGGGGATCGGCAAGGAGCGCACGCGCGAGGACCACCGCGGCGTCTCCGACCAGCTCTTCGCCGCCTACGCCACAGGGAAGGACCAGCGCGCGCTCTCGGCGATCGTCGGGGAGGAGGCGCTCAGCGCCACCGACCGGCTCTACCTCAAAGCGGCCGACCGGTTCGAGAAGGAGTTCGTGAACCAGCGGCCCGACGAGGACCGTTCGATCGACGACAGCCTCAGGATCTCCTGGGAGATCCTGAGCGACCTTCCCGATTCGGAGCTGAAGCGCATCCGGCCCGAGTTCGTCCAGAAGTTCCGCGCCCATCCGCCCGCCGCGGGCGTGTAGGTCGATACCGGGGAAGGGAGGGAAGAGCGTGGCCGTCGAGAACGTGCGCCCGACCCGCCTCGAGCTGTTGCGCACCCGCCGAAGGATCGTGGTGGCGAAGCGCGGGCTCAACCTGCTCAAGCTGAAGCGCTCCGCGCTCATCGCGGAGTTCTTCTCGATCTCGCGCGAGGCGATGCGTCTGCGCGGGGACCTCAAGGCACGGATCGCGCGCGGCTACGAGGCGATCCGCATGGCCGAGACCCTCGAGGGTCCCACGCGCCTCGAGAACATCGCGATGCTCCTCCCCGAGCTTCCCATCGTCTCGGTCGCCACGAAGAACGTCATGGGGGTGCGCACCCCGCAGGTCGACGCGGGCGCCTACGCGCCGGTGCCGACCGCCTCGCTCCTCCAGCTCCCGACCTCGATCCAGGAGGCGGTCCACCAGTTCCAGGGGATCTACGAGGTCGTCCTCGAGATCGCCGAGAAGGAGAACGCGCTCCGCCGCCTGCTCAAGGAGATCGAGAAGACCAAGCGGCGCGCGAGCGCGATCGAGAACGTCCTCGTCCCGCGCCTCGAGGCGATCGTGCGGTACATCAAGTTCCGGTTCGACGAAATGGAGCGCGACTCGTTCAGCATGCTGAAGACCGTCAAGCGCAAGATGCAGCAGGAGGCCGAAGGTGGCGTCGCCGCGTGAGAGTGCCGTCCGTCGCTTCGCGACGGTCTGGACGCTCAGCACCCTCGTGAAGATCGCCGCGCTCGCCGTGTTCCTCGCGCTCGCGCTCTCCTGGGTCGGGGGGATCCGGCCGTGACGGAGACCGGCGCGCCCCCGGGCGACGGGGCGACCGTCGAGACCCTCCGCCGCGTCAAGGCGGCGGAAACCGAGTGGGAGGAGCGGCTGCGCTCCGCCCGCGCCGAGAGCGACCTCGCTCTCGCCCGCGCCCGGGCGGACGCAGAGGCCGCCGTGAAGGCGGTCGTCGTCGAGCTCGAGGCGGACCGAACCCGCGCGCTCGAGGCCGCGGGGGCGTCCGCCGACTCTGAGGCCCGCGACATCGTCGCGGGGGGGGAGAGCGCCGCTTCGAAGGCCCGCAGCGGGGCGGGCAAGAAGACCGCCGACCGCAAATCGCAGATCCTCGCGGCTGTCCTGGGCGAGTTTTCCTCGTCGTGAGGTGAGGTCGGCCGTGGTGCTGCGTCCGGTGCCGATGGCCAAGGTCGGCATCCTCGGCCTCCGCTCGGACGAGCCGCGCGTCCTCACCGTCCTCCACGACCTTAGGATCGCCCAGATCGAGCCGCTCTCGCCCGCGGCCCTGGCCGAGCTCGGGCCCGAGCGCGGCAGCGAGACCCTCCGAAGGGTCGGGGACGAGACGCTCCGCTTCCGGGGCCTTCTCTCCGCCCTCCCTCCGGCGCCGCCGGCCCCGCCCCGCCGGCTCGACACCCTCGACGACGTGTTCTCCGCCGCCGCGTCGGTGACGATCGACCGGGAGGTCGGCGAGCTCGTCCGCGAGGACGACCGGCTCCAGACCGAGGCGAAGGGCGCGGACGACTCCCTCGCCCTCCTCGACAAGCTCACCTTCTACTCCGACCGGCTCGAGCTCCTCCGCGCAAGGAGCCTCCTCACGTTCCTGGGCGAGGGTGCCCCCGAGGCGGTCGACACGTTCCGTGCGTCGGTCCCTCCCGACGCGGACGCCCGCTTCCTCCTCGGGCCCGCGGGCGAGACGCTCGTCTTCCTGCTCATCGTCCGTACGGGCGCGGCCGAGCCCGTCACCAGCGCCGCCCAGGTCGCCGGGGTGCGGCTGGCGAGCGTGCCGGCGCTCGTGGGGACCGTCGCCGAGGCCCGGGCCGGGATCGCGCGGCGGCGGGAGGAGATCCAGCAGCGCCGCACCGAGATCCACGGGCTCCTCGAGAAGATCTCGAAGGAGTGGTACCCGACGATCGCCGCGGTCGCCGAGGCGCTCGAGGTGGAGAACCGCAAGACCGAGGTCCTCTCGAAGATCGGGGCGAGCCGCTCCGCCTTCGCCCTCGAGGCGTGGGTGCCGAAGCGCGACGTCGCTCGGCTGCGCTCGGCCGTCACCGAGGCCTGCTCCGGACGCGTGCACTTCTACGACGTTCCGACCAAGGAGGAGGCCCCGACGATGATGTCGAACCCGGCGGGGGTCCGCCGTTTCGAGTTCTTCGTCCGGTTCTACTCGATGCCGCAGGCCTCCGAGTGGGACCCGACGCTCGTCTTCTCGATCGTCTTCCCGATCTTCTTCGGCTTCATGCTCGGCGACTGGGGCTACGGCGTCGTCATCCTGCTGATCTCGCTCTGGATGATCGCCGGGTTCCCTGGCGCCCACCGCCTCCCGAAGTTCGGCCGCAACTTCGTCAAGATGATCATGGGGCCGAAAGGGATGCAGCAGCTCGCCTGGGCGCTCCTACCCGGCTGCGCGATTGCCATCGGCCTCGGGCTCTTCTGGGACGAGTTCTTCGGCTTCGGGCTCTTCCACGCCCTCTTCGGCTACGCGCCGCTCCTCAAGCCCGACCGCAACGTCGGCCAGCTCCTCCTCTTCGCCGGCTACGTGGGCCTCGGGATGGTCGTCTTGGGCTTCCTCTTCGGGGCGCTCAAGGAGTACTTCCACCACCACCCCCGCGGGGTCCTCGCGAAGGGGGGCGGGATCCTCTTCGCCTTCGGGATCGCGTTCTTCGGCCTCGCGCTCATCCACCACGCGACCTCCCCCTCGGTGAACCCGACGATCGTGGTCTGGTACGCCGCCATCGCTTCCGGCTTTCTCTTGATGCTCGTCGGCGAGGGGGTCCAGGGCGCGGGCCTCGGGCTCCTCGAGGTGATCAGCCACATCCTCTCCTACACGCGTCTCGTGGGGATCCTGCTCGCGAGCGTGATCCTCGCCCTCGTGATCAACACGATCGGCGGCGGCCAGGTCGCCACGGGGACGATCGGCGGGATCGTCATCGGGGCGATCATCCTGGTGATCGGCCAGTCGTTCAACGTGATCCTGGGCGTCTTCGAGCCCGGGATCCAGGGGGCGCGGCTCATCTTCGTCGAGTACTTCTCGAAGTTCTACTCGGGCAACGGGCGGCCGTTCCGGCCGTTCGGGGCCGCGCGCAGCCACACCGTGCCGATGGTGGACGCCGACGGAAAGGTCGGGCCGTTCGTCCGGACGCCCGAGAACTGACGGCGCCCGGGCCCGAGCGGCGCGCGCGGATTCCGCGCTAGAACGCCGTGGAGACGAGGAGCGAGGAGAGGCGGTCCGCGGAGAGGCCGTAGAGCTTCCCGAAGGCGATCCGTCGCAGGTCCGCCCGCTCGATCTCGTTCCGCAGCAGGTAGGCGAAGATCACCGAGAGCGAGAGCGGGTAGGTGGCAAGCCGCTTCATTTCGCGCGCCGCGCGGTCCCGCTGGAGCGCGACCTCGAAGCCGACCAGGCTCTGGCCGGAGCGGAACTCCTCCACCCCTTGCCCGACGGAGGGGAACTTCTCCCCGAGGCGCTCGGCGAGCTCGGGGACCCCGCGGGCGGAGTAGACGTCGGAGGCGTCGTTCGAGGAGAACGCCCCGCCCTCGAGCCAGCCCGCGACCACCTGGTCGAGCGGGAGCTCGGCGCTCTTTCCCTTGAGGAGGAGGAGCGCGTTGCGCGCGTCGACCTCGTCCGCGAGGAACGCACGGACGACCCATTCGTCGCCCTGGAAGAACCGGGTGGCGGAGAGCACGTTGCGGTAGTAGGCGCGGTCGAGCGCGTTGAAGATCGGGAAGATGTCGTGCGAGCGCTCGAACGCCTCGAGGAGAGGGAGGATCGTCGAGCCGTAGCCGTACTGCACGAGCGCGGTCGCGGTCGCCTCGAGCGTCGGCTGGGAGAGCACGATGCGGAAATCGTCGAGCGTCATCACCCCGGCGTAGAGCCCCGCGGGGATCTCGCGGCTCGAGACGAGATGGTCCTCGGTCTCCGTCACGGGCCGGTTGGTCGCCTTCGCGCTCAGGATGAGCTCAATGTTCTCGATGTCCCACCGCGCGAGGTAGGCGGCGACGACCGCGCGGCCCGCGAACGGGCTCGAGTCGTAGGCGTGCCGGTTGCGCCGGACGAAGGTGCGGTTCACCGCGACCTCGAGCATCGAGCTTCCCGGGTGGGTCGCCCGGGCGCGCACGATGTCGGGGGCGTAGGCGGTCGTCTCGAGGAGCTTCGCGACGTCGTTCGGGTCCCGTGCCGCGAGCAGGCTCGCGAACGTCTCGCGCGGAAGGAACGAGGTGAACTCGGGCTTGAGGCGGCCGAGGGCGCTCGCGTAGGGTGAGCCGGCCATCCCCGGACCTGACTACGCGACGAGCTCGCGGACCTTGTCGCCCCGGAGCCTCAGGAGCTCGTCGAAGGAAAAGTCCAGGCGGCGCCGACCGTCCGGCGTCTCGGCGACCAGGCCGCCCAGGATCGGACGGGGGGTCGGGTCGAACGCCTTGCCGGCGATGCGCTTCAGGAGCGGGCCGTCCTCGGCGCGCCCCGTCACCCGGAGCGAGGCGCCGAGCGTCTCCGACGCCGAGGAGAACATGCGCTTCAGCACGGCGGCGTACTCCGCCTCCTCGGTGAAGTCGGCGAGCAGGGTCCGGGTCTCCTCGAGGGTCCGTCCGAGGCGCTGCTCGCGGGCGGCGTAGAGCAGCTTGCGGGCGGCGAGCTTCGCCGCGGCGAGCTTCTGGGCCTTGAGACGGGCCGCCTCGAGCTCGATCGCACGGGCCGCCTCGGCCCGGAGCTGGGCGATCTTCGCGTCGCGCTCGGCGGCGACCTTCGCCTCTTCCCGGGCGCGGCCGTCGGCGACGGCCGAGAGATCGGCCTCGCCGCGGGCCCGGATCTCCTCGACGAGGTTCTCGAGCGACATCCCTGGACCGCCCGGGGACCTAGAGGATCCCGAGCAGGAGGATGATCCCGAGCACGAAGCCGATGATCCAGAGCGTCTCGGGGATCACGAAGAAGAAGAGGACCTGGCCGAACTTCTCGGGCTTCTCGGCGATGATCCCCATGCCGGCCGCCCCGATCCCGGACTGCGCCATACCGGTCCCGATGAGACCCCCGGCGATCGCGATTCCGGCAGCCAGCGTGGCATACGTATCGGCCATGGATGTGAACCCGGGCCGCCGAGAAAAGTCGGGTATATAACCGTCCCTCGGCGCGCGGGCGCTCGCCGAGGGAAAGTGGGGGCGAAAGTGCGGGGGGAAGGGACGGGTTACGCGCTCTCCGACGGGTCCTGGGTCTTCCGGGCGCCTCGCTCGGCCGACCGCACCTGCCGCACCAGCACGATCGTTCCGATCCAGGTGATTCCGCCGAAGATGTAGGCGGCCACGCAGACCAGACAGAGAGCGTGGATCAGGGCGAGCTCGATGTAGAGGAAGTAGAGCGCGAGCACCACCCCGAGGGTCGTGACGCCGAGGAGGAGGTACGTCGGCCGCGGGTCGGAGGCCCGGCGCTCGGCGATGCCGGCGACGATCAGGATGAGGAGGAACCCGCCGATCCCCCAGAGGTAGTCCTGGACGCCGAGCGTCGTAGTAAGGCCGCTCTGGTCGACAACGCCGCAGGAGAAGAACGAGTTGAACGAACAGACCGAGCGCAGCGAGGCCTGGTAGAACTCGGCCGCCGCGAAGATCGAGACGAGGAGACCGAGGAGGCCCGCAAGGAGGATCCCCGACCGCAGGCTCGAGATCTTCATCGTAGACCCTCTACCCGATCAGGCTGAAGTCGGTCTGGATCGCGCTCGTGTCCGTCACGTTCCACCCGTAGGTGGTCTTGAGCGTGGTGATCTGCTGGCCGGTCGAGAAGGCAAGAAGGGCGGCGGTCCAGTAGGCCTGATCCGAGATGCACGTCCACGGGTTGCCCGAGGAGCCGGCCGGCGCTTCGTTCGCGATCGAGGTTTCGACCGCGGCGTTCCCGCCGTTAGCCCCCGCCGCCCAAGGCTGGAGGCACGCGGGATTCGCGAGGCTTCCCAGGTGGACGTACTGGCCGTTGAGCACCACGAACGGGATCCCGGTCGAGTAGGAGCTCAAGTACGCCTGCTGAACGCAGCTCGACGCGCCGGGAACGTTCGGCTTCACCCCCGTGGTGTCCTCGAGGATCTGGAGGGATACCGCGGGGCTGTGGCCGTTCTTGGATCCGAGCGCGAGGTCGGCGATGACGATCTCGGGGATCGAGGCGTACGGATAGTCGGACGCGCTCGAGTAGCTGAGCGACGTGCCGGAAGGGCTGCCGAAGAACGAGAGGGCCTTCCACTCCGCCCAGCTGCTCGCCGAGCAGAACGGGCACCAGGTCGCCCCGAACGAGAAGAAGACCGGGCTTCCGTCCGTCTGCCACGCCGCGGTCGAGGCCTTCTCCCAGCCCGACGAGGACACGCCAGTGAGGCCGGACGCGGGAGGGAGGACCGGACAGCCGTAGACCAGCGTCCCGGTGAGGCCGATCATTCCCGAAAGGACCAGGCCGAGCACGACGCCGCCGATGACCGTGTTGCGGTAGGCGGTCGACCACCTCGGACCGGAGGTGGCCCGCCACAGCGTCCAGACGAGCACGAGCGCGGCGACGGCGAGGATCAACCCGAGCCACGGCAGGGCGGGTAGCAGGAGACCGATCGGCGACGGGATGAAGTACGCAAGGGCGAACCAGATGCCGAGCAACGGAACGACCAGGTAGAGCGCCCGGACGAGCGTCCAGTGGGATTCGGTCGTCCGCTTCCCCTCCGGACCTCCCTTCGGCTTCTCGGTCCGTCCGGCGCGTTCCCGGGCGCGGCTCCGGTGGTAGAGCGCCCGCAGGGCTCTACCGGGGTCGCCGGCCGAGGCGTCGGCGTGGAACCCGACCTTGGGGTCGCTGGCGATCTTGTCCCAGCCCCATCCCTTCGACCGGAGCTCCTCGACCCGATCCCAGTCGACCATCGGGCCGCGCACGCCGGGACCCCTTTTCCCCTTTTGGAGCCCGTTCCGGACCCGCACGAGGCGGTGGCCCCGAGTGTCCCTCTACCGGTCGGGGTCGCACCCTAATACCCGTCCGCAGGTGGACGGACCGTGCGCCTCACGTTCCTCGGGACCGCGGGCTCCTGGCCGACCAAGGAGCGGTCGGCGAGCGCGCTCGCCCTGGACACCGAACGGGAGCTCATCCTCCTCGACTGCGGCGAGGGGACCCAGCGGCAGTTCTTCCGGTCGAGCGCCTCGTTCATGCGCGTGCGGCGGATCTTCCTCACGCACTTCCACGGGGACCATTTCCTCGGCCTGCCCGGGCTCATCCAGAGCATGTGCCTCAACAACCGGCAGGAGCCGCTCGACATCTACGGCCCTCCGGACGCCCGCGAGATGGTGGAGCGGGCGCTCGGGATGGGCTACTTCACGCTCCGGTTCCCGATCGAGGTGCATCCGACCTCCCCGGGGACCACGATCGAGCTCGAGGGGTACCGGGTCCGCACCGCGGAGGCGGACCACCCGGTGCCGGCCCTCGCTTTCCGCGTGGAGGAGGAGGGAAAACGCGGGAGGTTCGACGGCCCGAAGGCCCGGGCCCTCGGCATCCAGGGCCGGGACTTCTCCCGCCTGGAGGCGGGAGAGGCCGTCCGGGTCGGCGAGCGGCTCGTCCGACCCGAGGACGTGATGGGTCCGCCTCGGGCCGGCCGGTCGATCGTCTACTCGGGGGACACCGCCCCGAGCGACGAGGTGCGCAAGCTGGCCGAGAAGGCGACCATCTTGATCCACGAGGCGACCGTCGGCGTAGAACTCGAGAAGGAGGCGAACCAGTGGGGGCACTCCTCCGCGCGCCAGGCGGCGGAATGCGCCCGCGTCGCGGGGGTGGAGGCGTTGTTCCTCACGCATTTCTCCGCGCGGTACAAGGAGCTCGACCCGCTCGAGTCGGAGGCCCGGGTCGTCTTCGCGGGCTCGACCGCGGCGCGCGACCTCCTCGACCACCTGATCCACCAGCCATGATCCGTTCCGACACCGTCCTCCGCGGTCTCGGGGCTGCGGCGACCCTCGTCACCGGACCCGTTCCGCGCTCGGGCTCCGCGATGTCCGAGCTCTCCCTCGTGCACGACGCCGCAATCGCGCTCGACCAAGGCAGGGTCGTCTGGGTCGGGCGGGAGCGCGCGCTGGCACGCTCGGTGCGCCCGCGCCAGCGCGCCCGGACCCTCGACGCCGAGGGCGGGGTCGCGGTCCCGGGGTTCGTGGATGCCCACACCCACCTCCTTTTCGCCGGCGACCGCGCGAACGAGATGGCGCTCAAGGCGGCGGGCTTCGGTTACCTTGAGATCGCCCGCCGGGGGGGCGGGCTCCTGTCGACGGTGCGCGCCACGCGGCGCGCGCCCGAGGCCGAGCTCCTGTCGAGCGCGGCCGCGCGGGTCGAGGCGATGGCGCGCTACGGGACGACCTCCGCCGAGGTGAAGAGCGGCTACGCGCTCGACCACGCGGGCGAGCTCCGGCTGCTCCGCCTGATCCCGAAGATCGCGCGCCGCACCGGCTCGCGTCTCGTCCCGACGTTCCTCGGCGCGCACGCGGTCCCACCCGAGTTCCGGGGCCGGGCGGGCGCCTACATCGACCGTATCGTCCGCCGCACGCTGCCCGCGGTCGCGTCCCAGGGTCTCGCAAAGTTTTGCGACGTGTTCTGCGAGCCCGGGTTCTTCTCGGTACGCGATTCGGAGCGCCTCCTCCGCGCCGCGCGCACCCTCGGCCTCGGCGTGAAGGTGCACGCGGACGAGTTCGTCCTCTCCCGCGGGGCCCGCTTGGCCGCGCGGCTCGTGGCGCGCTCGGCCGATCATCTCCTCGCGACCCCGGTCGACGACCTCGAACGGCTCGCTCGGACCGGCGTGACCGCGGTCCTCCTTCCGCTCACCGCGCTCTCCTCGGGCGCGACGCGCCGCAGCCCCGGCCGCGAGGCGGTGGACGCGGGGGTCCCCGTGGCCCTCGGCAGCGACTGCTCGCCGGCGACGTGGGTGGAGTCGATGCCCGAGGTGCTCGCGGCCTCCGTCCACGCCGGCCGCCTTTCTCCGGCGGAGGCCCTCACGGCGGCGACCGTCAACGCGGCACACGCGAGCGGGCTCGAGGAGGCCGGCACGATCGCGCCCGGCCGGCCCGCGGATATCGCGGTCTTTCCCCTCCCGTCGGTCGACCATCTCGGCTACCGCTTCGACGCGCGTCCGACGCTCGTTCTCCGTCAGGGAAAACCGGTTTTTCCGAGGTAACTCCGTCAGTAAATTCAAATAGAGGGGGTCTCCTTCTCGCCGGTCGAGGCCGCAACATGGCGGAGCGAGTCGGCAAGGAGCAGGTCAAGCGAGAGAAGGGTTACCTGTAC
>JBAIXP010000051.1:0-4964 GCA_037916495.1 Thermoplasmata archaeon
CTCGCCGTCACCGGGATGATCATCTCGATCGACGCGTACGGACCGATCACGGACAACGCGGGAGGGATCGCGGAGATGGCGAACCTGCCCCCCGAGGCGCGCGCCGTCACGGACCCGCTCGACGCCGTGGGCAACACCACGAAAGCGGTGACAAAGGGCTACGCGATCGGCTCGGCGGTCCTCGCGGCGCTCGCCCTGTTCGCCGCGTACACCTTCGCGGCCGCCCAGAACCTCAACACGGCCTGGACGAGCTTCACCGGTTCGCTGACGATCAACAACCCGCTCGTGGTGGCCGGTCTCATCATCGGAGCGATCCTGCCGTTCTTCTTCACGTCGTTCCTGATGAACGCGGTCGGCGTGGCCGCTCAGTCGATCGTCTTCGAGGTACGCCGCCAGTTCAAGGAGCTGCCGGGAATCCTGGCGGGAACGGACAAGCCCGAGTACGGCAAGTGCGTCGACATCGTCACGGTCACGGCGCTCCGCCAGCTCGCCGTGCCGGCGCTGGTCGGGGTCGTCACGCCGCTCGCGGTCGGTTTCCTGCTCGGGCCGGTCGCCTTGGCGGGTCTCCTGCTCGGGGTCATCCTTTCCGGCTTCCCGCTCGCCATCCTCATGACGACCGGGGGCGGCGCCTGGGACAACGGCAAGAAGTACATCGAGACCGGTCACTTCGGCGGCAAGCACTCGGACGCGCACAAGGCGGCGGTCGTGGGCGACACGGTCGGGGACGCCACGAAGGACACGGCGGGTCCCGCGATCAACCCGCTCATCAAGGTCGTGAACACGATCTCGATCCTGTTCATTGCGCTCATCGTGGCGCACTCGGTGATCCCGATCTAGGTCGGCCCCTTCCGACCGCTCGGCCCCGTTCCGGCCCGAGCGCCGAGCACGCCGTTGGGGACCCCGGGCCCCTCGTCTCGTAGCGGGGCACGAGCTTGAGCGGGGCCCGACGCCGGGGTCCGTCTCGCGGTTGCTTCCGGAGAACGGAAGGGCGGGTTCGCGACCTAGCGCGACGGCCGGACGTTACGACGGGAAGGAGGACAGGGTTCCCTGGTCTACGCGTAGTGCGGGAGGTTCGAGCGGTCCTTCTTGGCCGCCTCCCGCTGTTCGCCCCGCTCCTCGCGGCGGCGTTCCTTCTCGCAGTCTTCCTCCGTCACCCACGCGAACTCGAGGTCCTCGGGGTGGTCGTGGGCGATGAACGCCCCGGCCTCGAAGGCGCTCGAGAGGAGCTCCTCGAGATTCTCCGCATCGTTGCCCTCGAGGCGGCCGGCGGTGCGCCAGTACCAGTCCGCGGTCTTGCCCGCGGCCTGGAGGTACTCCGTGATGAAGTCGAAGATCGAACCCCGCTGGTCGATCAGCCGGACGTGAAGGTGGCGGTCCTTCTCGTCCGGGGTCTTCGACGAGCTTTCGGGCTCGGAGTTCGCCATTTCCGGAACGAGACGTTCACCTCCCTATAAGTCCTCGATGGGACCGGCCGGTCGGCGACCGACCCTTCAAGAGGTCCGGGACCTTCGGCCCCGCGATCGTGATGGCGCGCGAGTCCCCCGGAGGCGACCTAGCCCCCCCGCCGACGGTCGAGGGAGCGAAATCAGGGCGCTACGCCTACCTCGTGGGGCGGCTCCACAACCGCCAGATCACGATGGAGGAGGCGACCGAGCTCTTCGGGATCCTCCAGGCGATGCTCCGGGAGAGCCAGGCCGCCCGGGCACGGATCGAACGCGGGGCGTCCCGCCCGAGCCCCCCGTCGCCCCCTTCGGCGCCGGCTCCGGCCGCCCCCCCGCGCGCGGCCCTCTCCGACGACCTCCTTCTCTTGGGGCTCCTCGCGGTCGGCGCGGGGGCCGGGCTCGGCGCGGCCCTCGCCCGGCGGGCTACGGCGGGCCCCGGCGGCAGTCCGGACGAGCGCACGTCGCGCACGGGCCGCTCGGCGCGCGCACCCTAGGCAGGGCGCATGGGGTCGGGCACGTTCGTCTTCGCCCACCTGGCCGACGCCCACGTCGGGGCTTGGCCCCGGGCCCCGAAGGTCCGGGCCGCGTTGCGCGCGAGCGTTCTCCGAGCCCTCGAGGTCGCCGAGGAGCGCGGGGCCGAGTTTCTCCTCGTGAGCGGGGACCTCTTCCACACCCCCGTGCCCGACCCGGCGGAAGCGGCGCCGGTGGCGCAGGCGCTCCGACGGCTCGTCGACCGCGGGCGCCGGATCTACGTGATCTACGGTTCGCACGACTACGTGGCCCACCGGACAAGCTGGCTCGACGTCCTCGCCGCCGCGGGCGTCTTCGCGAAGGTCGCCCCCGAGGCCGTTCGGACCGAGGGGACGCGCTGGACCCTGCCGTTCCTGCTCGACCGGCCCACCGGCGCACGGATCGCGGGAATCTCGGGCCGGTCGCACGGGCTCGACCGGGCGTACTTCCGGGCCGTGGACTCCGAGGCGTTCACCTCCGGTCCCGGGTTCAAGGTGTTCATGTTCCACGCCGCGGTCGAGGACTACCTTCCGGAGGCCCTCCGCGAGCACATCCAGGGGATCCGAAGGGAGGACCTTCCCCCGAACTGCGGCTACTACGCCGGCGGGCACATCCACGCAACGTACGAAGGCTCGGGTCCGGGCGGCGGTCCGCTGGTGAACCCGGGGGCGGTCTTCGGGACGAGCCGCACCGACCTCGAGGCGGCGGCGGCCGGCACGACCCACCGCGGGGTGGCTATCGTGACCGTGACGGACGGACGCGCGTCGGTCGAGCTGGTCGACACCGCCCCTCGGGACCTCGTACGCCTGGTCGATGTCGACGTGAGCGGCCGGACCGCGGAGGAGGCCCGTCTCGAGATCGAGCGACGGGTCCGGGAGGAGTCGACCTCGGGAGCGCTCGTCTTCCCCAAGGTCCATGGGGAGCTCGCCGGGGGGTCGGTCGCGAGCCTCGATTTCGCCGGGGTCGGCCGCGCCGCGGCCGGGGCCGAAGGGTCCGTCACCTGGGATGTGCGCGACCTGGTGCCGGCGGGGGAGGCGGGCACGGGTCGGGGCGACGAGTCCGACATCGAGGCCGCGGAGATCCGGGCCCTCCTGGCCGAAACGCGGCCGGGGGCTCCGTGGCTGGCCGGCCCCGAGGGGGAGCGGCTCGTCCGGGAGCTGGTCCGGGAGCTCGGAGTGCCCCGGGCGGAAGGGGAGTCGCGGGCCGACTATCTCGGGGCGCGCATCGACGCGGCCCGCCATGCGCTCGGTCTTCGGGTCACGCGCCGCGACTAGCGGGGGCGCCGAACGTGGTCCAGCTCCGGGGTCTCAAGCTCACCAACATCCGCAGCTTCGAGCACGCCGACCTCGAGTTCACGGCCGGCACCACGCTCATCGTCGGCGACGTCGGGGCCGGCAAGACGAGCCTCCTCTACGCGATCGAGATGGCGCTCTTCGGGGTCGCCGAGGTCGACGCAGGGTTCCTCGTGCGCCACGGTCGGGGCGAGGCCGAGGTGGCGGTCCGACTGGGCGACGACCAGCACCGCTACGAGGTGAGCCGGCGGTTCCGGCGGGTTCGCCGGCGCGGCCGCGAGACGTTTGAGCCCGAGGAGATCACCTTCTCGGAGGACGGCCGCCCGACGTCGTACTCCGCCACCGAGCTCCGTCGGCGGGTGATCGACCTCGTGGGGTTCCCGGACAACCCGAGCCCCCAGGCGCATTCGGACCTCTGGCGATGGGCGATCTACGTCCCGCAGGAGCGGATGCGGGAGATCCTCGCCGCGGACCCCGAGGACCGCCTCGAGACGGTGCGCAAGGCGCTCGGGGTCGAGCGGTTCCGGACCGCGGCCGAGAACGCTGCGGCGCTCGCCTCGGACCTCAAGGTCGACGGGCGACGTCGACGGGAGGAGGCCGGGCGCTTGGCCCACTGGGACGAGGAGCTTCGAACGGCTCTTCGCGAGGCGGAGGAGCTCAGGCTCGAGCGGGCGCGGATCGAGCAGGAGCTCGACCGGGTCCAGGTCTCGCTCGAGGCCGCCCGGAGCCGGTGCGCGGAGCTTGACCGCGAGGGCGCCGTCGGCGAGGCGGACCGACGCGAGTTCGATTCCCTGTCCAAGGAGGAGGCGACCGACCGTCGTGCCGGGGAGTTGGCGGACCGGCGCGTCCTCGACCTCAAGGCCGAGGCGGCCTCCGCCGACAACGACCTCGTCGCAGCGAGGGCGGCCGCGGCCCAGAGGCCGGCCGTCGTGGGGCGTCTCTCTGCCCTCGAGGCAGAGGACGTCCGAACCCAGGCGGAGAGCGAACGGCACGAAGCGGATCTACGGACCCTTTCCGCTCGGCTGGCCGAAGTGAAGGCCGCGGCGCGGGCTCGCACCGAACGCCGGTCCCAGGAGGCGCGGGTCCTCAAGGAACGCGACGCCGCGCGCCGCGCGCTCGACGCCGCGCTCACCGAAGGTCCCGGTCACGAGCCGCCCCCGCCGACCCCGAGGACGATCGCCGAGATCGATGCCGCGCTGGCCACCGCCCGCTCCGCCGAGAACGGAGCGATCGAGCGGCTGACACGCGAGCGCGGGGTCCTGGTCACCGTCGACGAGCTCCTCCGGGGCGGGGTCTGCCCGACCTGCCATCAACCGGTGCGGAGCGCGGAGTTCTCCGAGCACCGCGCCGAGGTGGCGGCCGAGGTCGCTCGGGCCGAGCAGGCCCGCGCGACGGCGGCCGCGGACCGCGAGGCGATCGACGGGGAGCGCAAGTCCCGCGAGCGCTACGAGCGGGCCCACGACCGGTGGGTCGAGGTCAGCCGGCGGAGGACCCAGCTCGAGCAGACGCTCGCCAGCTGGGAGGCGGAGCTCAAGGTGCTCGCCCAGCAGCACGCAGAGCCCGTACCGCTGCCGGACGAAGCCAAGGCGGAGGAGGAGCTCCGCATCGCGGAGCAGCGAGGATCGGCCCTCCGGGGAGCACGGGAGGCGAACGCCCGGGCGCGGACCGCCGCGCGCGCCGAGCTCGAAGGGGTCGTGCGGGCGGAGGAGCGGGTCACCGC
>JBAIXP010000052.1:0-14134 GCA_037916495.1 Thermoplasmata archaeon
ACGAGGGGCCGGGTCGTGTGCATCCAGCTCACGCGACGTGCCCCGTCGAGGTACTCGAGGACCAGCCACGGAGGCTCCCTCGTCGCGTCGCGGAGCGGTCCGTACAGTCGGGGGACCGAGACCCCGAGCGGGCCGAGCACGTCGCGGTAGACGCGCGCCTCGTAGCGAAGGCCGCGCCGATGTCCGAACGCTCGGTCGAACGATCGCGTGCCGTACTTCACGAAGAGCCGGACCTCCCGGTCCCTCCCCTCGACCCGGCACTCCACGATCTCGGACGGGAACGAGCTCTCGTACGGGTTGGGCCGGCGGCGCAGCACCGCAACCGGCCGTCCTCCGCCCTCCCCGCCCGGGAGCAGGCGGGGAAGGCGTCGCTCGAGCTCGCCGGTCGGGGGACGGAGGGCGCCGGTCATCTCAGCTCTGACTCCCCGGGGCGCCCGTCTCCCCGTGCGCGAGCTCGGGCCCGCCCGACCGGACCGGGCGGCGCCGGACCGCCCCGACCCCTTCCGCGCCGACCGTCGTCGCCTGGCCGTCCTCGAGGAGCAGGAGCGCGTCGCAGATCTCGAGCGTGCTCGGCCGGTGCGCGACCAGGATCGTGGTCCGTCCGCGCGCTAGCCGCCCGAGGGTCCCGAGGATCTCGGCCTCCGTTCCGAGGTCGAGGGCGCTCGTGGGCTCGTCGAGAAGGAGGATGGGGGCGTCCTTGAGGAAGGCGCGGGCGATCGCGAGGCGCTGGCGCTCGCCTCCGGAGAGCTTCATCCCGCGGTCGCCGATCTGCGTGTCGTAGCCGTCGGGAAGGCTCGTGATGAACTCGTGGAGCTCCGCGGCCCGGGCCGCGGCCACGATCTCCTCGAACGTCGCCTCGGGGCGGGCGAACCGGAGGTTCTCGGCGATCGTCGTCGAGAAGAGGATCGTCTCCTGCAGGACCACCGCGAACTGGTTGCGCAGGTCGGCGACCTTGAGGTCGCGGAGGTCCACCCCGTCCAGGAGGACCGCGCCGCTCGCCGGGTCGTAGAAGCGCAGGAGGAGCCCGAGGACGGTCGTCTTCCCCGCGCCGGTCGCCCCGACGATTCCGAGGCAGGAGCCGGCCGGGGCCTCGAAGGAGAGGTGCCGCAGGGCCGGGGCCCGGCCCGCGTAGGCGAACGAGACGTCCTCGAAGGCGATGCGGCCGCGGGCCCGCGCGAGCGGGCGGGCGTCCGGCCGCTCGACGACCTCGGGCGCCTCGCGGAGGGTCTCGAGGATACGGTCCATCCCGGCGAGGCTCATCTGGACGTTCAAGATCCCCTGGCCCATCTGGCGGAGCGGCGTGTAGAGCTGGAGGACGTAGTAGTTCACCATCAGCAGGGCCCCGAGGCTCAGCGTGCCCGCCTCGACGTGGAGGACCCCGACGTAGAGGACCGCGCCGAGGGCCGCCGCCGTCGCCGAACCGACCAGGAGGCTGTAGACGCCGCCCTGCACCGTCACTTCGACCGAGGCGGCCGCCGACTCCTGGTAGCGTGCCCGGAACGCCGCGCTCTCCCGCTCCTCCTGGCCGAACGCCTTCACGACCCGGGCCGCGTTGAGCGACTCGAGGGCGCGGGCCATCGCGGCGCTCTCCGAGCGCTTCACCCTCCGCCAGCCGGTGCGGATCCTGCGGCGGTAGACGAGCGTGAGGAGGATGACGAACGGGGTGACGGAGAGCGCGATCGCCGCGAGCTCGGGGTCGAAGGTCCAGGTGACGAAGATCATCCCGCCCATCAGGAGGAAGGAGGTGAGGAGCGGCACGATGCCCGTGGTGGTGAGCGTGCTCAGCGAGAGGGCGTCCGTTTGGAGCCGGTAGGTCGAGTCGCCCGTGCCCTTCGTGTCGTGGAAGAAGACCGAGAGCCGCTGGAGCTGGCGGAAGAGCCGGACCCTCAGGTCGAGGGTCATGCGGTTCCCGAGCCGGCTCGTGTACCAGAGGTTCGCCAGCGCCTGAACGTAGGTGAGGACCGTCCCCACCACGAGGAGGCCGATGGCGAGGCCGACGAACGCCGACCGGTCGCCCCGCATCCCGGGCGGCAGCAGGAACGAGAGGTACGGCGGGAGCGGGTTCGTGGTGAGAACGTTGTCCACCAGGATCTTGATCGGGAGGGGCGTGAGCAGCGTGAGCGGGACCGCGGCGAGCGAGATCAGGGCGAGGACGAAGAGCGGCCCGCCGTACGGCCGGACCTCGGCGAGGAGGCGTCCCCGCGGGGGCGGGGCGCCGGAGCCGGTCCCGCCCGCGTTCGCCGGCGCAGCCCTCCGCGCTCGGGACGCCCCGAGCACGGCGGCGTACGCCGCGGCGAGGCCGCCGGCCAGCAGCGGCACGAGCACCGAGCTGAGCGTCAGGGAGAGGCCTCCGGACGGGAACGTCGGCACCACGACCGCGAGCCCGAACGCGGTCAACGCCGTCGCGGCGAGAGCCGCGAGCCCCGCGGACCGCGCGACGGACCTCCGGGGGGGCCGATGGTCCCGGGGCGGCCGGCCCCGCGGACCGTTGGGCGCGTCGGTGGCGGCGCGTGTCTTCGTGCCCGTTCGTGAGGGGGACGTCATCGGCTCCTACGGGTCTTGCACGGCCCCCTGCGTCGCGGCGGTGCGGAACGACAGGCTCGGTCGACTCCGAAGTCGACCGCGCGGCTGCGGGGCCGACTCGCCAAGTCCCGAGACCGCTTCCCGGACCACCTGCTGCGCCCCGCCGACCTCGCGGCCGGTCCCGTACGCCACGAGGGCCGCGACCGACCCCATCGCCGCGGCCGAGAACCAGTCCGAGGCGGCGGCGGCCCCGGCAGCGAGCGCGAGCGCCAGGGTCCCTCCGCCGATCGCGGCCACGTAGAACTTCGGGCGGAGCCGGAACCTCAGGAGCTGCTTTCCCGGTGCGTGCTCCTCGACCCCCAGCGCGACCCGGCACCCTCCGAACGCCCCCCCGGGCGCCTCGAGGTCCCAGGCGTCGAACGGTCCCGCCATCTCGACCGGCACGCCGGACGAGCGCAGCCGACGGAGCGTCTCCCCGAGGAGCTCGGCGGGCTCCTTGCGTTCGTCCCTCCAGAGCCGCAGCTCCTCGGAGCGGAGGCGGAACCGGGCGGGTCGGCGGCGCCACGGTCGCAGGCCCCCGCGCAGCCGCCCCGACAGCCGGGCCGCGGGTTGAAGGAGGTGGAGGACCAGGACGGTACCCCGCGACGGTCGGTCGGCCGAGGGGAGGTGGGCGGTCCGCGCGCGGCCCCGGTAGGCGTTGTAGCCCGCCTGTCCGACGGTGAGCGCCGCGCCCGCGCCCACCGCAATCCCGAGCGGAACGGCCCCGAACCACGTGAGGTTGAGCGCGACCAGGCCGAGGCCGCAGCCCAGCCCGAGGTACCACTCGGGGGTCGCGAGGACGGACCAGGTCGACCAGGACGGCTCGTAGAGCGTCTGGAACGGGGCGAGGCCCCACGTCCCGTGGTAGACGCGGCTTCGGGCCCGGCCGAGGTCGGCCGAGACGCCGGGGCCGTAGACGCGTCCCCGCCAGAGGACCTTGCGGTGCCGGTCGAACCGGTCGGGCCACTTTCGCTCGAGGAGCGCCTCCGCTCGCCCGTAGCCGGCCTGCTGGCGGAGGTAGCGCCGGACGGTGGGGCGCCGGTGGTGCCAGACGACCGCCGCGGGCGCGTAGGCAAGTTCCCCGCCCGAGGCGAGGAGCCGCCAGCCCACATCGACGTCGTCCCCCGCGCTCCGAAACACCGGGTCGAACCCTCCGATCCGCTCGAGCGCCTCCCGACGGAACGCCATGTTGCACCCGGCGAGGTGCTCGGCCCGGTCGTCCGTGAGGAGGACCGGGTTCGGTCCGCCGGGCGCACACGCCACGGCGGCCGCGACCCGGCCGTCGCCCGCCGGCGGGAGGTTCGGCCCGCCGGCTCCGACCCCCGACGCGGGCCGAAGGGCGCGCGCCAGGAACCTCAACCAGTCCCGATCGGGGTAGGCATCGTCGTCGAGGTAGGCGACGATCGGCCCGCGGGCCTCCTGCCAGCCGACGTTGCGCGCGGCGCCGAGCCCGCGGTGCTCCGACCGGACGAGCCGCGCGGGAAAGCGGAGGGCGACCCCGGCCGTCCCGTCGCTCGAGCCGTCGTCGACGACGATCGTCTCGAAGACCGGATAGTCGAGGCGGCCGATCGCCCCCAGCGTCTCGGCGAGCGTCGCGGCGCCGTTGTAGCTGCAGACGACCACCGAGATCGGGGGCCAAGAGGTATCGGCGCCCCCGAACCCTGCCGCGAACGCCTCGGCGACAGCCGCGAGGGCCGGTTTCGGCGTCCGGTCGGCCCGCGTGAGACCGAACGCCCAGTCCTCGACGCGATGTTGCCCGTGGTACCACTCGTCGGTCCACGCGAAGACGACGACCCCGGCGACGCCGGAGCGCACGGCGGAGCGGACCTGCTCGGACAGGAGGCTTGCCTGGCGGGCCTCGCCCGCGCGCCGGCTGTCGAGACCGATCTCGGTGAGAAGGAGCGGCCGGTCGCCGCTCAAGCTGTGGAGACGGGCGAGGTACCTTTCGAAGGCGCTCGACTCCTCCAGGTAGACGTTGAAGCAGACGAAGTCGAGGAACGGCAGACGAAGGTACTCCGTGGAAGGGTAGTTGACGTAGCTCACCAGGGCCCCCGGGTCCTCCTCCTTCGCCGCGCGGTAGAGCCGGTAAACGAACCGTTCGACCGTGCGGCGACCCTGCCAGCGCGCGAGCGACGCCGGGATCTCGTTGCCGACCGCGTAGCCGAGGAGCGCCGGGTGGCCCGCGAGGGCCCTCACCTGCTCGCGCAGGCTCCGCTCGATGCGGGCCGGGGCGCCCCGCTCGGCGAGGAGCGCCATCGACTCGCCCCAGCTCAGGACGACGAAGACGCGGAGCCGGTGGCGTCCGGCGGTGTCGAGCAGCCACCGTGGTGGGGCGGTGTTCACCCGGACGACGTTGAAGCCGGTCCGCTCCATCGCCGCAAAGTCGGCGTCGACCACCTTCGGGTCGAGCTCCTCGCGCCCGTCGGGTCCGATGCGAAACGTCCCGTAGCTCGTCCCTCGACAGAAGAACTTCTCGTCGCCCGTGAAGAGGAACTTCCCCCGGACCACCGGGCGGGCCGGCGCCGTGGCCCGGGGTCCCCTCGTGTCCTGTACGTCGGCCCCGACCGCGACGGTTGCTCCGACGGCCCCCTCGCCCCTAGGCTCCATGGACGACGGTGTCGGGGGGGAAGAGCGAGCCGTCCGACGGGCTCGCCTGGAGCCATTTCTCGTGGAGGATCTTGAGCCCCTCTTCGAGGCGAACGCGCGGGGCGTAGCCGAGGACCCGCCGGGCCTTGTCGGGGTTGCCCACGAACGAGCGGACCTCGAAGCCGTTCGCATCTCCGTGCGCGATCGGCGAGGAGGAGCCCGTGAGGTCGACGATCGCCCGCGCGAGGTCGACGATCGGAACCCCCCGGCCCGTGACGAAGTGGAACGTCTCGCCGAGCACCCCCGGGCGCTGGTCGAGGACGGCCGTGTAGGCCCGGACGATCCCGTCCACGGTGTCGCCGACGTAGGAGAAGTCGAGGACCTGGTCGCCGCCGTAGAGGACGATCTCCTCGTTCCGCAGGGCCTGGGACAGGAACTTCGGGATCACCCGGCTCGGCAGGTCGCGCTCGCTGCCGTACACGTTCGAGAACCGGAAGACCACGCTCGGGACCGCGCGGCCCGGTCGGTCGGCCGCACGGTAGGCCTCGCAGGCGCTCTCGCCGCTGTTCTTCGTCCGCCCGTAGACCGAGACCGGGGCCCTCGGGTGCCCTTCGTCCACGGGAAGGTAGACCGGCTCGCCGTAGACCTCGCGGCTCGAGGCGTAGAAGACGACCGGGGTGCTGCGGACCCGCCGGCTCGCCTCGAGGACGTTCACCGTGCCGAACGCGTTCGTCCTCCAGCAGTTGAACGGGTTCTCCTGTCCCCAGGCGACCCGGGAGACGGCCGCGAGGTGGAAGACCACCTCCGCCCCTTCGAGCGCGCGCACCAGCGAGCGGTACTCGCGCACGTCCCCCCGGACCCTGCGCGCGTCCTCCGGACCCCGAAGCACGTCGAAGTCGAGGTCGACCAGCGTAACGGAGTCGCCGAGGTCGACGAGGCGGTCGGCGAGATGGCTCGCGATGAACCCGTTCCCCCCGGTGATGACGACCCGCGTCATCGCGCCTCCGCCCCGTCGGGACGCAGGGCCACGATCGGGGACGGCACCGGCCTCGGGAACAGCGGTCGAGGGAACCGCGGCGGGAACCCACGACTCGCGGCACCGAAGGACCCGCCGGGAGGGGTTCGCGAGGGATCGACTGCGTCGGGTCTATCCGGGGGACGGCGCGTCAGGGCGGCTTCGTACCGGCCTCGCGTGAGCGACATTTTCACCTCACCGGGCAAACGTCGGGGTACCCCGTTTGAGGGGCATCGAATCTCGGAAACCGTTCGCCCGCGCGAACCTGCCGTTACCGCATTTCGAGCGACGCACCGCGTTGATACGTAGTTCGCCCCCGCCGATCGGGCCGGCCGAACGGGGCCGGGGTGGGGCTCGCCGAGAGGCGGTCGAAGCAGCGATTCCGGGGCGGGCGCGAGGAGGCGCGGAGCGCCGAGGTACGCGCTACGGGGAGGTGGAGTAGGTGATCCGTTCGCTGAGCGGGAGACCGGGGGCGACGACGGTGAACGAACCCTGGTCGTGCGGGGTCCCTCCCGTCGCCGGGTGGAGGGAGGAGAAGTTCCACACGACGAACGTGTAGGTCCCGTTGACGAGGTTCACCGAGAGCGAGGAGCCACTCCCGTTCAGGCTCACGTTGATCGGCCCGGTGATGTTGACACCCCAGGTCGTTCCGGCGGGCAGCCCGCTCTCGGAGAACACCACCTTCTGGGAGACGAGGAGGAAGCGGACCGTCGCTTTCCCGCCCAGGTTCCCGACCCGCACGGCACCGTGCGGGTTCGAGGGCCGGTAGCTGCTCGGGCGCTCGTTCACGAAGTACTTCCACGGGCCTTTTACGACGGTGAAGGCGACCGACGTCCCGAAGGAGGAGCCGTTCTGGGCGGGCGATCCCCCGCTCGCGTAGCCCGGCGAGACCGTCACGGCCCAGACGGATCCCGGGGGGAGCCCGGTCTCGTTGACCCAGAGAGTCTCGAGCGGGCCGAAGAGCAGACGGATCGTCACGGACGCGCCCGAAAGGTTCGCGGAGGTCTGGGTGGTCCCTTTGGGACCGGTCGCCCGAGCGAGGCCGTAGCCCGCGGGCGGCGCGACGGAGAACGCGAGGGTCCCGTTCGGTTCGTAGTAGACGATCGAGCCGCCGGCGTGGTAGGTCGTGTTGCTCCGGTCGACCGTCGGCGACCCCGCCGAGACGGACCAGGTCGAGCCGGCGGGAAGTCCGCTCGCGCGGAACGTCACACGGGCCACCGAGAAGACGGAGACGTTCGCCGAGCCGAAGTTGGCGACGTAGACGGTACCGCTCGTCTGGTTGAGGGCGATCGCCTCGGGGATGTTGAGCACCGGCACGGCGCCCGCGACCGCCGGCGGGAACGCGGCGAGGATGCTGACGTTGCCCGAACCCGCGTCCGCGACGAACAGGGCCCCGGTTTTAGGATAGTAGGCCATCGCGCCGTAGGTCCCCGGCTGGGCCCCGACCGAGAGGTTCGCGACGACGGTATCGAGGGTCGTCGAGATCACGCTCACGTTGTTCGAGAAGCGGTTCGCGACGAACACCTCGTTCTTCGCGGGGTTGACGATGAGCGCGCTCGGACCGGAACCGACGGGGATCGAGGCGAGCAGCGTGTGGTTGATCGCCCCGACGACGCTCACGTTGTCCGAGCCGCCGTTCGCAACGTAGATCTGGTTGTTCGCCGGGTCGTAGGCGACGGCGTCCGGGTTGTTGCCGACCGTGACCGTGGCGAGCGGCAGGTTCGATACGCCCGAGATGATGGTGAGGTTGTTCGAGCCCGCGACCGCGACCAGGACGTTGTGGTGCGAGGTGTCGAGGCCGAGGGCGACCGGGTCGGGGCCGACCGGGATCGTGAGCGAGCGGTTGTTCGTGACGGAGGAGATGACGGTGACGTCGCCGGACCCCGCGTTCGCGACGTAGACGTTCTTGTTCGTCGGGTTGAACAGAATCGCGTCCGGGAAGCTCCCGACCGGAATGTTCGCGCTGACCCCGCCGAGCGCGGCGGAGATCGCGGTCACGTTGCTCGACCCGGAGTTCGCCACGTAGACCGTTCCGTTCGGCACGTCGAGAGCGAGGCAGCCGGGGCACGGGCCCGAGCCCACCGGCACGCTCCCGAGGAACGTGTTGGTGGCGAGGGAGACGAGCGTGACATTGTTCGTGTACTGGTTCGCCACGAACAGGGTCCCGTTCGCCGAATCGACGGCGATCGCGTCCGGGCCCTCCCCCACCGGCACCGACACCGGGCCCGCCCGAACGACCGGGAGCGGGCTTACGGTGGGGGTGAAGGCGACGGGGGAGGGCGCGGCCGGCGGGGTGTTCGCCCGGTGCCCGACGGACGGGCCCGACCCCGCGACGGCGCCTACGAGGAGGAGGATCACGACGACGAGGGACGGGCTCGCGGCGAGGGGGAAGAAGCGAGTATGCACAGCAGCCCCCGATTCTATAGCCGTCGCCTCTATTTGCGCTTTCAACTCGGGCGGGGAACGGTCGGAGACCCCGACCCATGGCGGCGGGGGGGGGCTCCGCCCGCGCGCGAGGGGGTCCGGCGAAGTCTATAGCCCGAGGTCAGGGTGCGGGCGCGGGAGCTAGGATGGCTCGTGCGCCAGACCGTCGGCCGGAGAGTCCCTACCGGGACGCCGCGGCCGCCTACGATGTCGTGCACCAAGGAAAGCCGTACGCCGCCGAAGCCCGGGTGGTCCGGGCGCTGGCGCGCCGCTACGCCGCCCGGCCGCCGAGGACCCTGCTCGACGTCGCGTGCGGTTCCGGCCGTCACCTCGTGCAGTTCGCCCGCTGGTTCGACTGCACCGGCCTTGACGCGAGCCCGTCGATGCTCGCACGTGCCCGGCGCAGGGTTCCCGGAGCGCCCCTCGTCCTCGGCGACCTCGAGCGGTTCGAGCTCGGCCGAACCTTCGACGTGATCACGTGCCTGTTCTCGGCCATCGGCTACGTCCGGAGCGCGCGCGGCCTCGAGCGGGCCCTCCGTAGCTTCGCTCGGCACCTCGCCCCGGGCGGGGTGGTCGTGGTCGAACCCTGGCTCACCCCGAAGGAGTACCAGACCGGCCGGACGGACGCGTTGCTCCGTCAGGGTGGGGGCGTGACGGTGCTGAGGATGAACACCTGCGAGCGCCGTCGGGGGCGCTCCGTCCTCGAGTTCCACTACCTCGTGGGGTCGCAGGGTCGGATCCGCTACTTCCGCGAGGTGCACGACCTTGGGCTGTTCGACCGGCCCACGATGGAGCGCGCGTTCCGCGCGGCGGGACTGCGCCCGGTCTACCTCGCCCGGGGGCTTTCGAGCCGGCGGGGTCTCTATGTCGGGATCCCGACGAGCCCGGCCCGGGGCCCGGCGCAGACCCTCCCGCCCCGGGAGCGGGGCCGACAATCCTTAAGGCGGCCGGTCGGGTCTCAGGCGGCCTTGAAGCGCACCGCTCGACGCGCCCGGTCTTCGAGTCCCGCTTCCCGTCGTCCCGCCCGTCCGGTCGGGATCCTCCGGGGCCACCGGGCAGGGGCCCGCCCCTGACGCGTCGCACCCTCTCCCAGGCGCTCGGGGCCCGCCCCCTCCTTTTCGAGCCGGTCCCTCCGTCCGCGAGGACCCCGGCGGACAAGGTCCAGGCGTACATCCAGCGGGTCGTGCAGGTCCTCGAGTCGCATCCCCGGGTCGACGCGTTCGTCGTGCCCGAGCTCGTGAGCGAGAACCACAACGGCGAACCCCACTACCGCTCGGGGGACGTCCGGAAGTTCGCTTCGCAGGTGACGCACGACTCGGGCTGCGAGTCGATCCTCAACAAGGTCGTCGCGCACCTGCGGTCGACGGCCGAGCTCGAGGCGTGGTGCCGCTCGGTCCTCTCGGAGGGGATCCACAACGTGATGTTCATCGGCGGGACGAGCCGCTACATCCCCTACCCGGGCCCCTCCGTGGCGACCGCGAACGCGGCGGTCCTCGACCTGATCCGCAAGAACTCTGGGGTGATCGGCAACGTCGTCATCCCCCACCGCGAGCACGAGGGCTACCGAATGCTCACCAAGACCCGGAGCGGGGCTTCGTTCTTCACCACCCAGATCCTCTTCGAGCCCGAAGCGATCGCCGAACTCCTCCACGAGTACAGCCGGCTCTGCCGGGCCTACGAGGTGAAGCCGGCCACCGTGCTCCTGTCGGTCGCGCCGGTGGCGGACGAGGACGACCTCGAGTTCGTCCGTTGGCTCGGCGCGGAGGTCCCCGAGCGGATCGAGCACAGCCTGGTCTCCGAGGACGGCTCGGCCTCCATCGATTCGTCCGTCGCCACGTGGAAGGCGGTCGTCCGGGCGGCAGCCTCGACGAAGGCCGAGGTCCCGCTCGGCCTCAACATCGAGGTCGTCTCTCCCCGGCACTTCTCGGTCGCGGTGAACCTCCTCGCCACCATGGAGCGGGAGATCGACTTCTTAGGAGGCGCGGCGTGAGCGTTCCGCACCGCACGACGCTCACCGGCCCGTTCCCGCGCCCCGAGCACCTGGTGAAGGCGACGCGCGACCTCGACCGGGGGCGCATCGACGCAGCGGCCGCGGAGGAGGCGTTCGGCCGGGCCGAACGGGAGGTCGCCGAGGTCGAGGCAGAGCTCAAGCTCGACACCGTGACGGGCGGCTACCTGCGGTGGGCCGACCTCTTTCGGCCGTTCACGCTCTCCTGGAAGGGGGTGAGCGCCGGTCCGCTGACGCGGTTCTTCGAGACCAACACCTTCTACCGGCAGCCGTTGCTCGACGCGGCGCCCGAGCGCGGGAGCGAGACCCTCGAACGGTGGCTCCCCCGCGGGGAGACCGCGCGGGCGATCCTGCCCGGGCCGTACACCTTCGCCCATCTCGCCGAGGTCCGCTACGCCGGCGGCGACCGCACGACCGCGGTCGCGGACATCGCGCGGGCGCTCGCCGCCGAGCTGCGGGCGCTCGGGCCCCGCCCGCCGCGGCACGTCCAGTTCCAGGAGCCGCTGCTCGGCTACGCCCCGTTCGTCGGCGACGCGGCCCCCCTCGTGGACGCCTACCGCGTCCTGGTCGACGCCTGCAACGGCGCGACCACGACCGTCTGGACGTTCTTCGGCGATGCCGGGCGGTCGATCGACGCCCTCCTCGCGCTCCCCGTGGACATCGTCGGCGTCGACCTCTTCGAGTTCGAGGTCCCCCGTCCGCTCGACCTTCGGGGGAAAGGTCTCGGCCTCGGGGTCGTCGAGTCGCGGACCACCCTCTCGGAGAACGTCGCGGAGATCGCCCGCATCGCGCGGTCGGTCGAAGGGGCGCTCCGACCGAGCTCCGTCTGGCTCGGGCCGAGCCCCCCGCTCGACCTCCTGCCGTTCGAGGCGGCCCGGGACAAGCTCGCGATCCTTCCGCAGCTCAAGGAGGCGCTCGCGGCGTGAAGCTCTACCCGACGCAGGAGATCGGCAGCCTGCCGAAGGCGACGCCCGAGCTCATCGACAAGTGGGCGGGCGGGCTCAACGTCCGGCTCACCGAGCCCGGGCTCGCCGAGCGGCGGTCGCGGTTCAACCTCGCGTTCCTCGAGCGCGCGGGGCTCGACTATGTCTACGACGGCGAGGCGCACCGGATCGAGATGGCCGAGCACCCGTACCGCTCGATCCGAGGCTCCGAGTTCGTCGGCCACGTCCGCTCCTTCGACAACAAGTACTTCCGCAAGGCAGCGATCCGGGACAAGCCCGGTCTCCTCGCGCCGTACCATCACGACGAGTTCGCCTTCGTGCGGGAGGCGGCGGGCGTCCCGATCGAGGCGCTCAAGGTCCCTGTCACGGGGCCGTACACCCTCGCCGAGTGGGCCTACAACGACTACTACCTCGCCCGCGAGCAGAACCGCTACCGTCGGGCCGGGCGCGAGTCGGCCCAGCGGGAGCTCGTCGTCGCGCTTGCCCGCGACGTGCTGCGCCCCACGCTCGTCGACCTCGTCCGCCAGGGGGCGCGCCTCGTCCAGATCGACGAGCCCGCCCTCGGCACGCACCCGGAGGAGACCGCGCTCGCGGTCGAGGGGTTCGAGGAGTCGGTCCGCGGCCTCGACGCCGAGTTCACGATGCACATCTGCTACTCCGACTACGAGAAGATGGTCCCCGCCATCCTCGAGGCAAAGTCCTGCCGGGAGTGGGCGCTCGAGTTCGCGAACCGGGACGCGCCGGGGCACGACCCGTACCGGCTCCTCGGCCTCTTCCGGGAGCACGGCGACCGCCGGCGCTTCGGGCTCGGCGTGGTGGACGTCCACCCCGACACGATGGAGACCGCCGAGGTCGTCGCGGACCGGATCGGCCGCGCCGCCCGGTACCTCGACGACCCGTCCCTGATCCGGGTGAACCCGGATTGCGGCCTGAGGACGCGCTCTTGGGACGTCATCTGGGGCAAGCTCACGCGCATGGTCGAGGGCGCGGCCCTCGCCCGTGAGCGCGCGCCCGCCGCCTGACCGGCGCGGCCGCGCGCGAAGCTCTAAAGGCCGGGCTCGCTCCGGCCCGGCCGTGTACGGCGCCGGTCGCTGGGGGACGTTCTCGCTCGTCGCGGCCGACCTCGACGCGAGCTCCTGGGGGGTCGCGGTCTCCACGAAACCGATGAGCGTCGGGGCGGTCGTCCCGTGGGGTGCGTGGAAGGTCGGCGCAATCGCGACGCAGGCGCAGACGAACTTCCACTACGGCCCGGACGGTCTTGCCCTCTTGCGACGCGGCCTCTCCGCGGAGGAGGTCGTGAAGAAGCTCACGCGCGCCGACCCGAAGCGCGAGCACCGCCAGCTCGGCGTGGTCGATGCCCGGGGACGGGCCGCGGCCTGGACCGGCGCGAAATGCATGGACGACGCCCGCCACCTCGTCGGGGACGGGTTCTCCTGCCAGGGGAACCTCCTCGCCGGTCCCGAGGTCGTGCCGGCGATGGCCAAGGCGTTCGAGCGGTCCCGCGGGTCGCTCGGGCTCCGGCTCCTTACCGCGCTCGAGGCCGGCCGGCGGGCGGGTGGCGACCGCCGGGGGATGGAGTCGGCGGCGCTGCTCGTAGTGCACCGTGAGCCGTGGTTCGGCCGCGACTGGAGCGACCGCTGGATCGACCTCCGGGTCGACCAGCACGCCCGTCCGGTGGCCGAGCTCGCCCGCATCTTCGCGGTCGACCGGGCCCAGACGCAGGCGTTCCTTCGGGCGCGTGCGGCGCGCCTGCGGAGACGCCGAGCGAAGTAGGCGACCGTCCAGCCTCCCGCCCGCCTCGGGCGTCCGCCAGCGCCGCGGGGTAACGTGGTCTCGGACCCACCCCGGATTAAAGAGCCCGAAGCCACTTGCGGCCCGCATGGCCCGTACCCGTACGGTCCCCCGTCCGGCGGCCGCGGACGGAGCGAAGCGGCGCGGCACTGCCGCGACGCTCGGGGTGCCGCTCATCGAGGTCGAGGTCTCCGCCGGGTTCGAGGTGCACTGGCTCCGGGAGGTCACGACCCGCTGGCCGCTGCGCGCCAGCGTCCGGGTCTGCCGTCCGCTCGTCCGTACACCCCAGCGCCTGCTCCAGGTCGTCGAGCTCGTAGGCTCGCCGGCCGACCTCGAGGAGGCGGAGCGCTTTCTCCTCGCCTCCTCGGAGCTCAAGGAGCTCACGGTCGTCCACGCCTCGCCGTCCCGCCGGGTCGTCCGCGGGATCTCGGCCCTGCCCCATCCGTGTGCCCTCGTCATGCGCTCGGGCGCGGTCTGCACCGCGTGCCGCTACCTTCCCGGTCCGGACGGCCGGCGGCGCGACCGCTGGAGTCTCCTGCTGCCCCGGAGCCCGAAGGTTGGCGAGCTGGTCGCCCAGCTCCGCGACGCCTCGGGCCGCGACGTCCCGAAGCTCTACAGCGCCCGGGAGTACCGTCCCACCCGTTCGTTGAGCTCGCGCCAGGCGGCGGCGATCGAGACCGCCTACCGCCTCGGCTTCTACGCGTTCCCGCGGCGGACGAACCTGCACGAGATCGCCCGGATCCTCGGGATCAGCCGCTCGGCGACCGCCGAGCTTCTGCGCCGCGCCGAGGCGAAGATGCTCGA
>JBAIXP010000053.1:0-13854 GCA_037916495.1 Thermoplasmata archaeon
CGCCAAAGGGTATCCCTACCAGCCGTTCTCGCCCCCGCGGTGCAGAACCTCGCCCCGAAGGAGGTCGCCGAGAGGCTCCGTTCGGCGCCCGCGTCGGTCGTCCTGCTCGACGTGCGGGAGCCGTACGAGCGGGAGGTCGCGGCGATCGTTCCGTCCCTCCACATCCCGATGCACGAGGTCCCGTCGCGGGCGAAGGAGATCCCCGTCGACAAGACCGTGGTCGTCTACTGCCACACGGGCTCCCGCTCGCTCCTGGTCGCCGCGTACCTCGAGGGGGAAGGGTTCCGCACGATCGCGAACCTCCGCGGCGGGATCCACGCCTGGTCCCGCGAGGTCGACCCGAACGTTCCGCAGTACGGCTGAGCGGCGGGCGCGGGGCCTAGCGGCGCTCCCGAGCCCACGGCTCGGAGGACGGGCCGAGCAGCTCGACGTAGCCGCGCATCTTCCAGTAGGTGTCCAGGAACTCCTGGCCACGGGGCGTGATGTCGTAGATCGGCCGGCCGTCGACCTCCTCGCTCCGCAGGAGCCCGAGCGCGAGGAGCCGGTCAAGGAACGCCCTCAGACGGTCGACCGGCATCCCCGCGCCGTAGGAGACCCGCGTGATCCGGGCCGCGCCGTGGTAGCGCTTGACGACCTCGAGGACCGTCGCGTAAAGGTCCGTCACCTCGCGGCGCCGGGGCGGCCGGGCCTCGCCGTCGGGACGGGGAGGCGGACCCATCGACCGCGGACCCTCCGCCTAGAGCGGGAACGGCGGGAGCGTGTCGACCTTGCGGGGCGGGGTCCGGCTCGCGACGTCGTCGCCCGTCTCCAGGGTCCGGGTGTAGCTCACCTCGTCGACCGCGGCCCCGTCGCCGAGGCGCACCTCGGCCGCGAAGACCCGACGCGCGGCGGCGCGGGAGCCGAGCTCGACCCGCTCGCCGTAGAGGTCCTCCGCCGCCGCCCGGTCCTCGAGCGTGAGGTGGCGGCCGACCAGAGGTCCGGTGACCTTCGAGCGGCGCTCGACCGTGAGCGTGTCGGCCTTGAGACCCTCGCGGGTCGCGGCGCGGCCGCGGATGGAGGCGGCCCCGCTCAGGGTCGCGCGACGCGCCTCGAGACTCCCGCCGACCTCGAGGTCCGCCCCTTCGAGGGATTCGCCGACGCTCACCGCGCCGCCGACCTCGATCCCCTTCTCGAGCACGAGGGAGCCCGCGATCGCGAGCTTGCCTCCGACCTCGACCGAGCCGCCCCGGGCGCTGCCGTCGATCGTCCCGATCCCGCCGATCTCGAGGGAGGTGAACCCGAGGTCCCCGTCCGAGGAGAGCATCCCGCCGACCTCGATCGATCCGCCGCGCGAGCCTCCGTGGAGCTGGACGATCCCGCCGACCTCGAGCGTGCCGAAGGCGAGCGCGGCCGTCGAGCGGAACCGACCTCCGACCTCGACCGACCCCCGGACGGTTCCGCCCCCGATCGTGGCGGAGCCGCCGACCTCGAGCGTCTCGAGGTCGACCTCGGCGAGCGCCACCCGGCCGCCCGCCTCGACCTCCTCGGCCGTGACCTTCCCCGCGAGTTCGACCGTCCCTCCCGCCGTGACGCGGCGGGCGGTCAGCGTGCTGGCGCCCTCGAGGTGGCCGCCGACCTCGACCTCGTCCGCGCGGATCGGCCCTCCAACCTTCAGCCCCCGGTCGACGTCGACCCGGCGGGCGTTGAGCGCCCCCGCGACCTCGACCGAACTGTCCCGGGCCACGAGGTCCTCGCGGACCTCGAGGTCCCCCTGGACGACCACCGACTTGGCGTCGCACCGCACGGAGCGCGCGGAGAGCGCCCCCTGGACCTCGGCGGCGCCCTCGAAGCGGACCTCGCCGGCGACCGAGATCGGGCCCTCGCCCACGATACGGGCGTCGCGCTCGACGCGCAGGTCGCCGTCGACCTTGCTCAGGCGGGCCGTCGTGCCACGGGGAACCCGGGTCTCGGACACACCGGGGTATCGGCCGGTGGTTCTATAGCGCTAGGTCACCGGCGGTGAGCCCCGGACGTTCGCCCGACAACCCCAAACGCACGCCCCGCTCGCGGTCCCGAGGAGGGCCCCGAACCGCCGTGGACGATTCGCTCGAGCTCGTGCGCCGGGACGTCGTCGGCTGCCGCCGATGCCCGCGCCTCGTCCGCTACCGCGAGCGGGTCGCCCTCGAGAAGAAGCGCGAGTTCCGCGACGACGCGTACTGGGCGCGGGGCGTCCCGGGCTTCGGGGACCCCCGGGCCCGCCTGGTCGCGGTGGGCCTGGCCCCGGCGGCGCACGGATCGAACCGGACCGGGAGAATGTTCACCGGGGACCGGTCGGCCGCCTTCCTGGTGAGGGCGTTCCACACCGCGGCGTTCGCAAACCAGCCGACGTCCGTCCGGCGCAACGACGGCCTGCGCTACACCGACCTCTACCTCACGGCGGCGGCCCGGTGCGCCCCGCCCGGCAACCATCCGAGCGCGACCGAGCTCAGGAACTGCTCGGCCTACCTCGACCGTGAGCTCCGTCTCCTCCCCCGCGCCCGGGCGATCCTCGCCCTCGGGGGCGTCGCCTGGGAGGCCGTACGTACGGCAGTCCCGCGTGTCTACGGCGTCGAGCCCCCGACCGTTCCGTTCGCCCACGGCGCGTGCGTGCCGCTCGGCGCAGGCCGCCCGACGCTCTGGGCGTCGTACCATCCGAGCCCGCAGAACACCCAGACCGGCAAGCTCACGCAGGCGATGCTCGTCGACCTTCTGCGGACGATCCGCGCCTCGTTCGGCGCGACCCCCGTGGCCCCCTAGGGTTCCCCGGCCCCCGCCCGGCCGTGGCCCTTAACCGCCGGCGGCCGTCCCGCGGTCGATGCCCCTCTTCGAGCTTCTCGAGCGCGACGGGCTCGCGCGGATCGGCCGGCTCGAGACCCCGCACGGCCCGCTCGAGACCCCGGCGCTCCTGCCGGTCGTCCATCCGGACCCGGCCCGGCAGGCGTGGAAGCCGAAGGAGCTCGCCGAACGCCTCGGGTTCCGCGCGGTGATCACCTCGTCGTACATCACCTGGCGGACCCCGCCGCTCCGCGAGGTCGCCGAACGGTCCGGGATCCACGGCCTCCTCGATTTCGACGGCGTCGTGATGACCGACTCCGGCGCGTTCCAGCAGCACGCCTACGGATCGGTCGAGGTCGGTCCCGAGGAGATCCTCGCCTTCCAGGAGACGATCGGCTCGGACATCGCGACCGTCCTCGACCGGTTCACCGAGCCCGAGACCCCGTCGGCCGAGGCGGAAGAGGCGCTCCGGATCACCCTCGAGCGGGCTCGGGCGGCCCGGGCGGCGCGCTCCGGGCTCCTTGCCGTGCCGGTCCAGGGAGGAGCCGACCCGGCCCTGAGGGCCCGAGCGGCGCGGGAGGCGAGCCCGCTCGCGGACGTCCTGGCGGTCGGCGGCGTCGTCCCGCTCCTCGAGCAGTACCGGTTCACCGAGCTCGTCCGAGCCCTCGCGGCGGCGCGTCCCGACCTCGCCCCCGAGGTCCCGGTCCATCTCTTCGGGGCCGGCCACCCGATGGTCTTCGCCCTCGCAGCGCTCTTCGGCGTCGACCTGTTCGACTCGTCCGCCTACCACAAGTTCGCGCGGCGCGGCAAGCTCCTCTTCCCCGAGGGGACGATCGACCTCGGGGACGTGCGCGAGGCGTTCTGCCCGTGCGCGCTCTGCGAAGCGCATCCCCTCCCCGAGGTCGCGGAGTGGGCGCCCGCCGAGCGCGAGTCGCACCTCTCCCTCCACAACCTCGCAACGAGTGCCCGCGAGGTCGCCCGGGTCCGCCAGGCGATCCGGGACGGCACGCTTTGGGAGCTCGTGGAGCGCCGGGCGGTCGCCCACCCGAGCCTTAGGGCGGCGGTGCGGGCCGCCACCGACCCCCCCACCGTCTTCGCCGCCACCGAGCCCGAGAGCCGACGCGCCTTCCGCGAGGTCTCGAGCGACAGCCTCCGCCGCCCGTCGGTCGACCGGTTCCGCCGCCGCCTTGCGGTGTTCCTCGCGACGCGGGGCGAGGGGCAGGAGCTTCCGCGCCTGCCGCTCCGCCCCGAGTTCCTCGCGCGAGTCCCGGTGGAGGACGTGCACGGTGCGCCGCTCCTCTGGTGGTGCACGACCCCGCTCGGCCGCGTCCCGCTCGAGCTCACCGAGCTCTATCCGGTCGGCCCGTACCTGGGGCTCGACGAGTTCGAGAACCCGTCCCCCCGCCGCCTCCCGAGCGTGGCGGCGGCGACGATCGCCTCCGTCCCGGGGCTCGAGGTCGACCGCGGCCGCGACTGGACCGACGCGTGGACGGCCCGGCAGATCGACGCGCTGCTGGAGTGGCAGTTCGGCCGCGCCGCCGCGGACGCGCTCCGCGGGGCGTTCCGAGGAACGCGGTCGCGCCGCACCGGCCGCCTGCGGCTCGTCTCGCTCGGCGGGCGGCCGGCGTTCGTCGTGGGCGACGACGGCCTCCCCCGGCCGACCTTCGTCGGGGCGGTCCGCCTCAAGGAGGCGGTCGGACCCGGCCGCTCTCGCGTCACGGTCGCGCCGGACGCCGCGGCGTTCGCGCGCGCGGGGCGCAGCGTGTTCTCGAAGTTCGTCCGGTCGGCCGACCCGGCGCTCGTGCCCGGCGCGAGCTGCCTGGTGGTGGACGAGGCGGACGAGCTCCTCGGGGTCGGCCGCCTGGTCCTCGCCCCCCACGAGATGGGGCGGATGCGGCGCGGCGTCGCGGTCGTGCTCACCTCCCACGCCCGCGCCCCCGAGCCCGTCGCCGAGGAGGAGCTCCCGCCGCCGCTCGAACCCGAGCCGCGCGCCGGGTGAGGAAGGTCGGGAACGGTTACGACCTCCTACGTGGGCTCGACCCGACCCGCAGGATTATAGCGCGCGGCCGGTCTCTCGGGACCGGCGACCGCGAGCGGAGCCCGAGCATGACCACGAGGACGATCCTTCTCCTCCAGCTCGACAGCGAAGGCGCTCCGTACTCCAAGGTCGCCGAGATCCTCGAGAGCGTCGGGTTCCAGCCGCAGATCGAGGGGTACGACTTCGTCTACGACTGGGGCCGGCCGGCCCGGGTGAAGGAGACCCTCGAGCTCGCCGACCGGATCCAGGAGGCGCTCCGGGGTTCGCGGGTCTCCTTCCGCATCGAGTCGACGGACGACTGAGCCGCGCTCCCCGCCCCCCGTTAAATCCGTTCTCCGCTACGAGCGCCGATGGTCGTCCTCGGGATCGAGTCGACCGCCCACACCGCGTCGGTCGGCATCGTCGACGAGCGCGCGAAGGTCGTAGCGCTCCGTTCCGACATGCACCGCCCCGCCGCCGGGGGGATCCACCCGCGGGAGGCCGCGAACCATCATGTCGAGCTGCTCCCCGAGCTCGTCCGCGCCGCGCTCGCCGAGGGGAACGTCCGCCCGAGCGAGATCGACGCGGTCGCCTTCGCCCAGGGCCCCGGGCTCGGGCCCTGCCTGAGGGCCGGGGCGACCGTCGCGCGGATGCTCGCCCTCGCCTGGAACCGGCCGCTCGTCCCCGTGAACCACTGCGTCGCGCACGTCGAGATCGCCCGCGCCCTGAGCGGGCTTGAGGACCCGATGCTCCTCTACGCGAGCGGCGGCAACACCCAGGTCATCGCCTACGGACGCGGCCGCTACCGGGTCCTCGGCGAGACGCTCGACATCGGCGTCGGCAACTTCCTCGACAAGCTCTGGATCGGCCTCGGAGGGACGTTCCCGGGCGGCCCGGCGATCGAGCTCGAGGCCCGGAAGAGCTCGACGCTCCTCCCGCTCCCGTACTCGGTGCACGGGATGGACGTCGCGTTCTCGGGCATGCTCACCGCGGCCCTCGCGCTGCGCGCCAAGGGGGCCGAGCGGCCGGACCTTGCCTACTCGGTCGAGGTGACCGCCTACTCGATGCTCACCGAGATCACCGAGCGGGCGGTCGCCCACCGTCGCCGCAACGAGGTCGTCCTCGGGGGAGGGGTCGCCTGCAACGAGAGGCTCCGCGGGATGGTCCGCGAGATGGTCGAGGGCCGCGGGGGAACGATGTTCGCGCCCCCCCGCTCGCTCTGCGTCGACAACGGCGCCATGATCGCCTGGACCGGCTATCTATCCTGGCAACGGGGGGGGAGCGCTCCGGTCGAACGTTCGGCGGTCGACCCCCGGCAGCGCACCGACCTCGTGGAGACGCCTTGGCGCGAGGCCGCGGCGGCCGCCCCGCCCGCCTGAACCTCCTCCGCGGGGCTGGGCGGGGGTTATAGCGGGCCGGCACGCTCGCGGCCCGCCGTGGAGACGTTCGACGCGCTCGTCGTCGGGGCGGGACCCGCCGGGACGACGTTCGCCTACGGGCTCGCCCGGGCCGGCCGCTCGGTCCTGGTCGTCGAGGAGCACCCCCGCGTCGGGCGGCCGGTGCAGTGCGCGGGGCTCGTTTCCCAGCGTGTCCTCGACCTCGCGGGCTCGACCTCGTTCGTCGAGCGCCCGGTGCGCGGGGCGACCGTCGTGGGGCCGGGCGGCGGCTCCTTCTCCTTCCGGGCCGACGCCGCACGGGCGTTCGTCATCGACAGGGCGGGTCTCGACGTCTTCCTCGCCGAGCGGGCCGCCCGGGCCGGGGCCGAGGTCCGGACCTCGACGCGCTTTGACGGCGTCGCGGGGCGCGACGCGGACGGCGTGCGCGTGACCCTCGCTCGGGACGACGGTTCGAGCACGGAGCTCGCGGCCCGGCTCGTCGTCGGCGCGGACGGCGTCGCGAGCGCCGTCGCCCGAGCGTTCCGGCTCCGCCGGCCGGTCGAGATCCTCCCGGCGTTCGAGGCGGAGTTCCCGAACGCGCCGGGCGACCCCGAGGCGGTCGAGGTCTACCTCGGCCGGTCGATTTCCCCGGGGCTCTTCGGCTGGTGGATCCCGGACGGTCACGGCGGGGCACGCGTCGGCGTCGCGGCGAACGCCGACGGGACCCCCGCGCGGGTCTACTTCGACCGGCTCCTCGACTTCCTCGAGAAGCGCAACGGCCAGCGGCTCGCGAACCCGACCTCGCTGCTCGCCTCGGGCATCCCGATCGGTGCGGTCCCGAGGTACGTCGGCGACCGCGTCCTCCTGGTCGGCGACGCCGCCGCGCAGGTGAAACCGCTCTCGGGAGGCGGGATCTTCACCGGGATGCGTGCGGCCGAGCTCGCGGTGGAGGCGGCCGAGCGCGCGCTCGCGGCGGGCGACCTCTCGGAGCAGGCGCTCGCCTCCTACCCTCGCGCGTTCGACCACGAGCTCGGCGAGGAGTTTCGACGGGCGCTCTACCTCCGCCGGCTCTTCGTCCGGCTCTCGGACCCCGAGCTCGACCAGCTCGTCACGGCGCTGCGCGACGGCCATCTCGAGGGCACGGTCGTGGCGTTCGGCGACATCGACTTCCCGTCGCACGCGGCGCGGCAGCTGCTCCGGGCGTCGCCGGGACTCGTCCGGCTCCTCCCGAAGGCGCTCGGAGCCTGGGTGAGCTCGTCCGTGCCTTACCCGGCGCCCGAGCTCGACGAGGCGCCGCGGCGGAAGTAGACGAACGCCCCGACGCCGACCAGGGCGAAGCCAACGGCGAGCAGCGAGCCGAGGACGACCGGCCAGGTCGACGCCCGCACGAGGACCGCCGTCTCGGGGACGATCCCCGAGACGTTCAGCATCGAGAGGTTCACGGTCGCGCTCCCGTTCGGCGTGCGGGTCGCGTTCGCCCACAGGCTCGCGGAGAACCACCCGCGAGACTCGAACCGGTAGGCGGTGCCGTTGAGGAGGTACGCGACGGCCGTCCGGATCGCGAACGCACCGGTCGGCGTGTCGGGCGAGGTGGCGAGGGCGACCTCGCCATGGTACGACGCATGCGGGGCGAGCGGGCCGACGGTGACGTTCACGACCGGGCCGGAGGAGGTCGAGTTGGCGAGTGTGGGGGCGTTCGCGACGGGGACAGCCGAAACGGCGTCGCCGGGAAAGCCGTTGAACGCGTACACCGCGAACGTGACGACCGTCGGGCCGATCGAGGTCCCGTTGAGCGGGTTCGTGAGCTCAAAGCCGACCGACCCGGACTCCCCGGGGGTCACCGACGGGGCGGAGAGGTTCGACAGGAACGACCGTCCCGGCGCGGAGCTCGGGGGGTAGCTCGTGGCCGTGGCTCCCGGCAGCGGAACCGCGAACGCCAGCGCCGCGAGCGCGGCCGCCAGCACGACCGCCCCGAGCCGGTGGCTCGGCCCGGCCCTCCTACCCGACCGGTTCATCCTCGAACCGGCCGCTCTCCGCGAGCGCCACGAGGCGGCGGATCCGCTCCTCCGTCTGGTGGCGGCGTCGGCGGCCCCCGGGGCCTAAGAGCCCGGCGAGCGCCCCGGAGCGGGCCGAGGCTAGACGGCTCGCCTTGTAGATCGCCCGGGCGAGCGCGCGCGGGCGGCGCGTGAGCGCGACGGCGTCCTCGTCCGCCCGGAACTCCTCGCGCCGCGTGAACGCGAGGGCGACCGTGGCGAGGATCGGGTCCCACCGGACCAGGCGGGCGAACGTGCGGAAGAATGTGAGGTAACGGCCGTCGAGCTCCCGGACGTGGCCGAGCTCGTGGGCGACCACGGCGGCCCACTCCTCGGGGGCGAGGGCTCCCAGAAGTGCGTCCGAGACCATGATCACTTCCTCCCGGCGCCAGCGCAGGGAAAGGCTGGGAACGAGGAGCGTGAAGGTGAACGCGTCGGCGTGCTCGGAGGAGAAGGTCAGGAGCCGGACGGGCGTCTCGGGGGCCGGGAGGCCGGCCGGCCAGGCGAGCGGGCGGGGGTTGAGGAGGCGCAACAGTCCCCGCCCCACGGCCTGGCAGAGCAGGAACGCGGCCGCGAACACGAGGAACGCGCCGACCGCCCCGAGCACCCAGGCGTCGGTCGCGTGCGGCTCGAACAGGCGGGAGGGGGATCGGAGGAGGAGCGAGACGGCGGCGAGACCCCCCTTCGCGAGGACCCAGACGAGGGCGGTGGTCGCGAAAAGTGCCCAGAGGGCGACGACCGCGACCGCGGCCCGGTAGAGGAGGAGGGTCGAGGCCCTCGAACCGGGGAGCGCCGGTGCGGTGCGCTCCAGCGCCGGCCCGGCCGGGCCGGGGCGAACTGCCGTGAGGGAAAGGTCCATACGAGCGGGGCCGCCGGGCTACTCGAGTCCGAGGCGGCGCCTCAGGCGGCGCTCTTCGGAAGGGTCGAGCTTGGCGAGCTCCTCGTTGAGATGGACCACGCCGGTGGGACCGAACATCGCCACGACGCCGCGGAGGAGGTTCTTCAGGTATTTCTGCTCCACGTCCGCGGCCCGGTAGACGAACCGCTCGCCCCCCCGGCAGCTCTCGCGCCGACGGTGCACGAACCCCTTCTGGTGGAGGCGGGTGAGGATGGTCGCGACCGTGGTGTAGGCGACGCGGATCCCGCGCCCGTCGAGCTCCCCGCGGATATCGCGGGCGGACGCCTCCTTGAGCCCGCGGAGACTGATCATGACCTCGGTCTCGAGCGAGCCCAGCATCGTCGGTCCTACCCCCAGAGCCTCGCGAGGCGCCTTAAACCGTCCGTCAAAGGCGAACGGACTGGTACGTACCGACCGCAACTTGGGGGGTCAAGCTCGCCCCGGCTCCGCGATACTCTTAACTCGGCAGCCGGACCTCCGCGGCCCGTGCCCGACGGGGGACGCACGGTCGAGAGCATCCTCGACCTGGTCGGCAACACCCCGTCGGTCGAGCTCCGGCGGGTCACGGACGGGGCCCCGTACCGGGTCCTCGCGAAGCTCGAGTTCTTGAACCCGGGCGGGTCCGTCAAGGACCGGATCGCCGCGCGGATGGTCGAGGCGGCCGAGCGGGACGGTCGGCTCGCCCCCGGAGGGACGATCGTCGAGGCGACCAGCGGCAACACGGGGGTAGGGCTCGCGCTCCTCGCCGCCGTGCGCGGCTACCGGATCGTCTTCGTCATCCCCGACAAGATGAGCACGGAGAAGATCCGGCTCCTGCGCGCCTACGGAGCGCGGGTCGTCGTCACCCCGGCCGGTGTCCCCCCCGACCACCCGATGAGCCACTACTCGGTCGCCCGGCGGCTTGCCCGCGAGATCCCGGGCGCCTACTACCCGAACCAGTACGAGAACCCGGGGAACCCGGAGGCGCACTACCGCAGCACCGGCCCCGAGATCGCCGCCGTCCTGGGGTCCGGCCCGTCCGCGGTCGTCGGCACCGTGGGCACCGGCGGGACCCTGAGCGGCGTTGGCCGCTACCTCAAGGAGCACCGGCCCGACGCGAAGGTCGTCGCGGTCGACCCGATCGGCTCGGTGCTCGCCGGGTACTTCCGCACGCACCAGGTCGGAACGGCGGTGCCGTACCTGGTCGAGGGGATCGGAGAGGACATGGTCCCGAAGACGATCGACATGCGCTATTTCGACGAGTTCGTCCAGGTCGGCGACCGCGAGTCGTTCCGGATGGCCCGTCGGCTCGCCCGCGAGGAGGGGCTCTTCGTCGGGGGCTCGTCCGGGGCGGCCCTCGCGGGGGCGATGAGCTGGCTCGCCCGTCGGCCGCTCCCCGACGGCTCCACCGTCGTCGTGATCCTTCCGGACTCGGGGGACCGCTACCTCTCGAAGTTCTACTCGGACGACTGGATGATCGAGAAGGGGTTCTTGGACGAGGGCACGACGGCGCGGGGCCTGCTCGACCGCAAAGTCGCGACCCCCGCCCTCGTCGTGGCCGAGCCGACGATGACCGCCCGGGGGGCGCTCGAGATGTTCCGGCGGTACGACATCGACCTCATGCCGGTGCTCGAGGGCGCGACGAACCTAGGAAGCGTCCAGGTCGAGGAGCTCCTCCGGCGCAGCCTCGACGACTCGACCGTGCTCGACCGTTCCGTCCGGGCGGTCCTCTCCGCCCCGCTCGCCGAGGTCCGGACCGACGCGACGCTGAGCGACCTCCTGCACGCGTTCCGCGAGGAGCGGGCGCTGCTGGTCCGGGACCGCGGTTCCGGGGCCCCCGTCGGCGTCTTGACCCGGGCCGACGTGGTCGGGTTCCTCTCGGAGGAGGGAACGACCCGTGCGATTTGATACCCGGCTCATCCACGACGCGCAGCCCCCCGACCCGCTCACGGGGGCGGTGAACCCGCCGATCTACCTCTCGAGCACGTTCCGCCAGTCCGCCCCGAACCGCCACCAGGGGTACGTCTACGGCCGGAGCGGCAACCCGACCCGGGCCGTCCTCGAGGGTGCCCTCGCGGCGATCGAGTCGGGCCGGACCGGGCTCGCCTTCTCCTCGGGCCTCGGGGCGCTCACCACGCTGCTCGAGGGGTTCGGCTCGAAGCGGCGGATCGTGGCGGTCGACGACCTCTACGGAGGGACCTGGCGCCTCCTCGACCATCACCGCCGCATGTTCGGCGTGCGCACCGACTACGGCGACCTCGGCTCCGAGGAGGTGGTCGAGTCGCTCCTGGCCGAACCGGCGGACCTCGTCTACGTCGAGAGCCCGACCAACCCGCTCCTCAAGCTCGTCGACCTCAAGCTCGTCGCGCGCAAGGCGCACGACGCGGGGGCCCTCTTCGCCGTCGACAACACGTTCGCGACGCCCGCGCTCCAGCGTCCGCTCGAGCTCGGGGCGGACATCGTGCTCCACTCGACCACGAAGTACCTCGGCGGCCACTCCGACATCATCGGAGGCGCGCTCGTGCTCAAGACCCGGGCGCTCGGGCGCCGGTTCGCCTGGCTGCAGAACGCCGTCGGTGCGGTCCCGAGCCCGTTCGACTGCTACCTCACCCTGCGCGGGATCCGCACGCTGGGCGTCCGGATGCGGGCGCACCAGGAGTCCGCGCGCGCCGTCGCGAACGAGCTCGCCCGCAGCCGGAAGGTCCGCACGGTGCACTACCCGGGCCTCGCGAGCCACCCGCAGCACCCGCTCGCCCGGCGCCAGATGTCCGGCTACGGCGGCATCGTGAGCGTCGAGCTGCGGGGCGGCCTCTCGGCCGCGCGCCGGTTCCTCTCCCGGCTCAAGGTCTTCACGCTCGCCGAGAGCCTGGGCGGCGTGGAGTCGCTGGTCGACCACCCCGCGCTCATGACCCACGCGAGCGTCCCGCGGGCGGAGCGGGAGGCGCACGGGATCACCGACGGCCTCCTCCGCCTCTCCTGCGGGATCGAGGACCCGGCCGATCTCGTGGACGACGTGCGCTCCGCCCTCGGGAGGGTCTAGGCGTGCGCAAGGTCACCCTCTACGACTCCCGGACCCGGGAGAGCCGGCTGTTCGCCCCGCTCCAGCCGCCGCGCGTGGGGCTCTACGTCTGCGGGCTCACGCCGTACGCGCCGGCCCACGTCGGCCACGGACGGACGTTCGTCTTCTTCGACGTCGTCGCGCGGGCGCTGCGCCGCTGGGGCTACCGGGTCTTCTACGTGCAGAACGTCACCAACCTCGACGACAAGCTCATCGCGCGGGCGGCGGAGGAGGGGACGGATCCCCTCACGCTCGCCGAGCGCCACTTCGCGAGCTACCGGGCGACGATGGAGCGGCTCGGGGTCCGGTCGGTGAACTACTACCCGTTCGCGACCGACTACGTCCCCGAGATCGTCGGCCAGATCCAAACGCTCGTCGAGCGCGGCTACGCCTACCGGGCCGCCGACGGCTCCGTCTACTACGAGGTCTCTAAGTTCCCCTCCTACGGCGCCCTCTCCGGGCAGAAGGTCGACCAGCTGAAGGCGGGAGCGCGGGTCGAGGTCGACCCGCAGAAGCGGGCCCCCGAGGACTTCGCCATCTGGAAGGCGGCGACCCCGGGCGAGCCGTCCTGGGAGAGCCCGTGGGGTCCCGGCCGGCCCGGCTGGCACGTCGAGGACACGGCGATCACCGAGCACCTGCTCGGGCCCCGCTACGACCTCCACGGCGCCGCGATCGACCTCATCTTCCCGCACCACGAGGCCGAGGTCGCGATCGCCGAGGCCGCGAGCGGCCAGGCACCGCTCGCCAACTACTGGATGCACGGGGGCCTCCTCCTCATGGCCGGGGAGAAGATGTCGAAGTCGATCGGCAACGTCTCCTCGCTCGCCGGCGCGGCCGAGACGTTCGGCGCGGGGCCGCTGAGGCTCTACTACATCAACTCCCTCTACCGCAGCCCCCTCGAGTTCGACCCCGAGAAGAGCCTCGCCGAGGCCCGCGAGGCGTACGCCCGGCTCCGCCAGCCGTTCGACCGCCTTCAGGAGGCGCTCCAGCACGAAGGAGAGGACCGGCCCGGCCCCGAGGCGCCGGGCGGGCTCGGCGACCAGGCCGCCGACCTGGTCGAGTCGCTCGACCGGACCGTTGCGCAGGACTTCAACACGCGCGAAGCGATCGCGAGCCTGTTCACCTGGACGCGCCGGCTCTCCGAGCTCGGCGACCGGCTCGACCGTCTCGCCCGCGCGGAACTCCTGCGGCTCCGTGCCCCGTACGACTGGGCCCGCGAGGTCCTCGGGCTCCTCGAGGAGGGCTCGGTCGCGCCGACCGGCACCTGGTCGTCGATGGTCGCGGTCGCGATCGCCGCCCGCGCGCGCGCCCGGGCCCGGGGCGACTACGCGGAGGCCGACCGCATCCGCGACGAGCTCGAGCGCGCCGGGGTCGTCCTCGAGGACGGTGCGTCGGGGACCCGCTGGCATCCGGCCCGCAAGGGGTAGGCCCGCGTGCGCGGCTTCGGCTTTGCAGAGCACGGGGGCCTCGAGCGCCTCGCGTTCGTGGACGTCCCCGAACCCGAGCCCCGCGAGGGCGAGGTCCGCGTGCGCGTCCGGGCGGCGGCGTTCAACCGGCTGGACCGGTTCACCCTCGCCGGCATCCCCGGGGTCACGGTCGAGCGGCCGCACGTCCTCGGCTCGGACGGCGCGGGCGAAATCGACCGGCTCGGCCCCGGGGTCGACGGCCTGGCCGTCGGCGAGAAGGTCCTGCTCAACCCC
>JBAIXP010000054.1:0-18776 GCA_037916495.1 Thermoplasmata archaeon
GTCCGGGTCGACCTCGAGCCGATGACGCCAGTCACCGACCTAGAGTCGGTCTTCCCGGAATGGCCCGAGAGCGGAGCGGCCCGCTCCCCGCATGTCGTCGCGCACGTGCGCGCGCGGCGCGGCGACGTGGAGGAGGAGTTCGCACGGGCCGAGCACGTCGTGCGGGAGACGTACCGCACGTCGGGCATCCACCAGGTCCCCCTCGAGCCGCACGCCTGCGTCGCGGACGCCTCGGGCGGCCGCTGGGTCGTCCGCACCACCACGCAGACCCCGTTCGGCACGCGCGAGGACGTCGCGTCGCTCCTCGGGCTCCCGGAGAAGGAGCTCACCGTCGAGGGGGCGTGGGTCGGCGGCGGGTTCGGCGGGAAGGGGGCTGCGCTCCTCGAGCCGTACGCCCTCTTGCTCTCGAAAGCCTCCGGCCGACCGGTCCGCCTCGCCCTCACCTATCCGGAGGAGTTCCTCCTCGGCCGCTCGACCCTGCCGCTCGTCATCCGCCTCGAGACGGGCGTGACCCGGGGAAGGATCGTCGCCCGGCGGATCCGCCTGCTCCTCGACGCGGGCTCCTCCCTTCCCGGTCGCGACTTCGCGACCGGCTACACGATCGGTTTCTTGCTCGGGCCGTACACCGTCCCGGCGTTCGACGTCGAGGGCTACGCGGTCCGGACCAACAAGCCCCCGCTCGGCCCGCACCGCGCTCCCCTCGCCCCGCAGTGCGCCTTCGCCCTCGAGTCCCATCTCGAGGAGGTCGCCCGAACTCTGGGCATCGACCCGGTCGCCTTCCGCCGCGACCACCTGTGGAAGGAAGGCAGCGTGACCTCGTTCGGCCAGAAGGTCGGCCCGTTCGGTCTTACGAAGGCGCTCGAGGAGGCCGCCCGGTGCGCGGAGGCCTGGAGGTCGGAGAAGCGGCCGGGCCACGGCGTGGGCCTCGGGGTGGGTTTCTGGTCGACGTCCGTGGGCGCCGGCGGGGAGGCCCGCGTCGTCCTCACACCCAAGGAGCTCGTGGTCGTCCAGGGAGAGCGGGAGATCGGCAGCGGCAGCGTCCTCTCCGGTCTCGCCGGGGTCGCGCGGCGGAGGACCGGCCTTCCCCCCGAGCGGATCCGGATCGACTACCGCGACACCGCGAGCGCCCCGTTCGACTCGGGAGTGTTCGGGAGCCGTACGGTCGGCGCCCTGGGGACCGCGGTCCTCGGCGCCCTGGATGCGCTCTACCGCGAGCTCGGCCGGCGGGTCGGCGCGAAGGAGGAGGTGGCGCTCGAGCCGGCCGGCGAGGAGCTGGCGGTCCGGTCATCGAAGGGGCTCAAGTCCGTCCGGGAGCTCCTCACCGCCGCCGACCAGGAGCACGGCGGGATCGTGGGGACCGGTCGCCACTACCCGTCGTCCACGCCGGTCGACGAGTCGGTCGTCGTCGACGGGACGTTCTACACCTACCACGACTTCACGGGCTCGGCGCACGTCGCCGAGGTCTCGGTCGACGACGAGACCGGTGCCGTGCGCGTCGAGCGCTACGCGGCGTTCCAGGACGTCGGCACCGTCGTCGACCCGCCGGGGGCCCGCGCCCAGGTCGAGGGCGGGATCGTGATGGGGCTCGGGGCGGCGCTCACGGAGGAGGCGATCTGGACGGCCGACGGCCGGCTCGCGAACCCCGGCCTGCTCGACTACCGGATCCCCACGCTCGGGGAGGTCCCTCCCCTCGAGGTGACGTTCGTGGAGGGGTTCTTCGGGGCCGGCCCGTTCGGGGCGAAGGGGCTCGGCGAGCCCCCGATCATCCCCGTGCCGGCCGCCGTCGCGTCGGCGGTCCGGGAAGCGGTCGGCGTCCACCTCACCGAGCTCCCGATTTCTGCCGAGCGCGTGGCGCGAGCCCTTAAGCGCGGGCGTCGGTCCCCGTCGACCGATGCCCCTCGGTCTCGCTGAGATCCGCGGCCTGGTCGAGAGCTATCCGTCGCACCCGACGATCGCCGCGGTCGGCTCCCACTCGGCCCTCGACATCGCCGACGGGGCCGTCGCGGAGGGGTTCCCGAGCCTGGTCCTCGCCCAGAAGGGCCGCGAGGCGACCTACGCGCGCTACTTCCGCACCGTCCGCGCCCGCGGAGGGAGCCGGCGCCGCGGCTGCGTCGACGAGGTCTGGACCTACCCCGCGTTCGCCGACCTCGCCGCCCCCCCCGAGCAGGTGCGGCTGCGGGAGCGAGGCGGCCTCCTCGTCCCCAACCGGGCGTTCAGCTCCTACGTGCCGCTCGCGACGATCGAGGAGGAGTTCCGGGTCCCGCTCGTCGGGAGCCGGTCCCTCTTGCGCATCGAGGAGCGGACGGAACGGGAGAACTACTACGCCCTGCTCGAGCGGGCCGGGATCCCGTACCCCCGGGCCGTACCGGGCCCCGACGCGATCGAGGGGCTCGTCATGGTGAAGCTCCCGCACGCGACCCGACGGCTCGAGCGCGGGTTCTTCACCGCGTCAAGCCCGAAGGAGTACCGCGAGAAGTCCGACGCGCTCGTCGCCCGCGGGGTCGTGAACCCGGACGATCTTCGCGGGGCGCGGATCGAGGAGTACGTCCTCGGGCCCGTGTTCAATTTCAACTTCTTCTTCTCCCCCCTCGTCGGCCGCTCGGAGGGCCTCGAGCTCCTCGGGGTCGACGAGCGGAGGGAGAGCGATCTCGACGGCATGGTGCGGCTTCCGGCGTCGCAGCAGCTCGCGCTCCCCGAGGACCGCCGGATCCCCCGTTACACGGTCGTCGGGCACGGCACGCTGACCGTCCGGGAGTCGGCCCTCGAGGAGGTCTTCGCCCTCGCCGAGAAGTTCGTCGAGGAGAGCCGCCGCTCCCACCCGCCCGGGATCGTCGGGCCGTTCTGCCTGCAGACGTGCCTCGACGCGGACGGGCATCCGAAGGTCTTCGACGTAGCGGCGCGGATCGGCGGGGGGACGAACGTCCACCTCGCGCTCGGCCACCCGTACGCGAACGCCCTCTGGCGCTCCCCGATGAGCTCGGGACGTCGGATCGCCCAGGAGGTCCGCCACGCCTGCGAGGAGGGCCGCCTCGCGGAGATCGTCACATGAGCGACGTTCCGCTGGCCCGCACCGCGCTCTTCCCGTTCCACGAGCGGCACGGCGGCCACATGGTCCCGTTCGCCGGCTGGGAGATGCCGCTGTACTACTCGGGTATCCTCGCCGAGCACCGGGCGGTCCGGGCGGGCGCGGGGCTGTTCGACGTCTCCCACATGGGGATCCTCACCGTGAACGGCCCTCGCGCGGCCGAGCTCCTCGGCCGGAGGACGACCGCGAACATCGGGAAGCTGCTCCCCGGCCAGGTCCGCTACACCTTCCTCCTCGAGTCGACCGGCCACATCGTCGACGACCTCCTGGTGAGCCGTATCGACACGGGCGAGGAGCTCCTCCGGCGGTTCGTGGTGGTGCCGAACGCCGCGCGCGCCTCGGAGATCGAGGAGATCTTCCGCCAGCACCGCGACCCCCAGACCGAGATCCGCCGTTTCAACCCGAAGGTGGCGCTCCTCGCCCTCCAGGGCCCGGGGTCGCGGGGCCTCCTCGAGAAGCGGTTCTCCTGGGACCTCGGGCCGCTCGGCTTCTACCACCTCGCCTTCTTCCCGAAGGCCCCGGCTCCCTCGCCGTCCGGTGGCACGCTCGGCCCGGCGTTCCCGGACGCGCTCGCAACGCACTACCTCGTGAGCCGCACGGGCTACACCGGCGAGCTCGGCTACGAGCTGTTCCTCCCCGCCGAGGAGGCGGACGCCGTCGCGGAGTCGCTCCTGGCCCTCGGGGCGGTGCCCGCCGGGCTCGGCTCGCGCGACACGCTGAGGCTCGAGAAGGGCTACCTACTGAGCGGCCAGGAGTTCCACCGGGACCGCTCGCCGCTCGAGGCCGGGCAGGACCGCTTCGTCGAGTTCGACCATCCGTTCGTCGGCAAGGCGGCGCTCGAGGCCGAGCGCAAGGCCGGTCCAACCGTCCGGCTCGCGGGCCTCCTGGTCGACGCGCCCGGGGCGATCCCGCGGCACGGGACCCCGGTCTACCATGGTGACGAGAAGCTCACGGAGGCGACGAGCGGGGGCCTTTCCCCCGGCCTCGGCAAGGGGATCGCCCTCGCCTACCTGCCCCCGGGGCTCGCCGTGGCGGGGACCGAGCTCACGGTCGACGTACGGGGCCGGCGGACGGCGGCGCGGGTCGTTCCCCTCCCGTTCGTGAAGGCCGCGCGGACCCCAGTCTAAAGAGCCCGGGCTTTCCCATCGTATCGGGCGAGGGCCGGCGCCGTCCCGCTCCGTCCGGTCGTCGGGCGGCCCGAGACCGTCGAGGAGCTCCAGCGCCGGTTCGAGGACGCCCGCGCGGGCACGGGCGGGGTGACCCTGCTGGTGGGCGACACCGGGGTGGGAAAATCGACCCTCGTCGGCGAGCTCGTGGAGGGGATCCGCGCCCGCGGGGTCCGCGTGTTCGAGGGCCGAGCCCTCGCCGCCGACGCCCCGCCTCCGTTCTCGCTCCTTCGGAGCGCGCTCGAGCCGGCCGCCGAGGCGGGCGGCGCGGGGGCCGCCGGCTCGCTCACGGACGCGCTCGGCGGGGAGGTGCTGATCGGCTTCGCCCCCCGGATCGGCGAGGAGTTCGGCCGGACGCCCGTGCGCGTCGAGGAGCGGATCTTGCTCGCCCTCGGCGAGGAGGAGGAACTTCCCGGCGTGCGGCGCGAGTCGCTCTGGTCGGCGCTGGTCGACCAGTTCCGTGACTTCCTCGAGCAGGGGCCGACCGTCCTGGTCCTCGAGGACCTTCACCGGGCGGACGACCCGTCCCTCGATGCGATCGAGCACCTCGCCCGCCAGCTCAAGGACCAGCCGCTCTGGGTCCTCGCGACGGTTCGCTCCTACGCCTCTCTTTCCCCCGCCCGCCGGGCCCGTCTCGAATCGTTCGAACGGGCGACGGAGGCCCGTCGCCTCGTCCTCGCCCCGCTCACCTCCGTCGAGGTCGAGGCGTTCCTGAGGCAGCGTGAGCCGGACCGGGAGTTCACCGAGGAGGAGATCGCCCGCCGTTTCTCCGAGACCGGCGGCAACCCACTCCTCCTCGAGCAGCTCGACCGGCGGGTCGCGGCCGCGGGGGCCGGGGTCCTCGGTTCGGACGGCGCGTCCGCCGGCCCCCACACCCCCGGCGAGCCGCTCTCCGAGGAGGAGGAGCGGGCGCTCTCCGTCGCCGCCGTCATCGGCCCCGAGGTCCCGTTCGCCCTCCTGCTCCGGGCGAGCGGCGAGGAGGAGGAACGGCTCGCCGAGACCGTCGACCGCCTGGTCGGGCGCGGGCTCTTGTTCGAGCGGCCCGGCGAGCTGCTGACGTTCCGGGGCGACGAGGTCCGCTCGGGCCTCTACGAGCAGCTTACCGAGACCCGCCGCCGCCTCCTCCACCGCCGCGTCGGCGAGGCGCTCGAGGCGGCCGGACGGGCCGACGCGAGCACGATCTACGCGCTCGCCCGCCACTTCTACCTCGGCAAGGTCGACGACCGTTCGGTCCGCTACAACCGTACCGCCGCCGAGATCGCGAGCCGGACCCACGCGAGCGAGATCGCGCGGGAGCACCTCGAGCGCGCCCTCGAGAGCCTCCGCCGCGTCGCCCCGGACGATTGGACGACGGAGACCGAGCTCGTCCTCGAGCTCGCCGAGCAGTCCGAGCAGGCGGGGGCGTTCGCCAAGGCCGAGCTGCTCTTGCGCCACCACCTCGCGCGCCCGGGGCTCGCGGAGAAGGTCCCCGCGTCGCTCCGGATCCTTGCCGAGACCTACCTTGCCCGCATCGAGACCGACCGCGGGAACTGGGCCGCCGCGGAGGAGGTCACCGCCCGGCTCCTCGCGACCCCGCGTCTCGAAGGGGACCCCGCGGTCCTGGTCGCGCTCCGCCACCTCCACGCGGAGTCGCTCTTCTACCAGGGGCGCTACGGCGAGTCGCTCGCCGAGCACGACGAGGAGCTGCGGGTCGCGCTCACGGCCGGCAACGAGCGGGCGGCGGCGCTCGCCCGGTCGCGCCGCGCCAGCGTGCTCTCCATGATGGGCCGCTCGGACGAGGCGCTCGCGGAGGGCCGCGAGGCCGGGGCGACCCTCGAACGCCTCGGCGACCTCCGCAGCGCCTCGCAAGCGCGTCTCTTCGTCGGGGTCGTCGTCGCGGGGCTCAAGGGGGCCTCCGCGCGCCTCGACGAATCGGTCGAGGCGTTCTCCGAGGCGGTCCGCCTGGCGGAGTCGGCCGGCGACCCCCGGCGGGTCGGCTGGGCGCTGTTCAACTGGGCCGACATCCTCCGGGAGGCCGGGCGCCTCGACGAGGCGTGGGAACGGGACCTCCGGGCCCGGGAGATCCTCGAGCGGATCGGCGACCGCTTCGGCCACGTCCAATCGCTCATCGTCGCCGGGAAGATCGCCACCGCGCAGCGCGAGTTCGACCGCGCGGAGGCGGAGCTGTTGGACGCCTACCGCATCGTCCGCGAGCTCAAGGCCCCGGCCGACGAGGTGGACGTGATGCTCCGCCTCGCCCAGCTCTCCTTCGCCCGGGGCGACCTCGCGAGCGCGCGTCGCCGGGTCGAAGAGCTCGAGCGTCTCAACGTACGGGGCCTCAGGCCGGACGTGGTGGCGGACTTCGACGAGCTGCGCCGATCGATCCCCAACGCCGAACCCCGGGCGGGCGATGCCGCGACGGGGTGACCGCGCGGACCCGGGGCTGGTCGCCCTGGTCCGCCGCGCGCTCGAGGAGGACCGCTACCGCCACGACGTCACGAGCCGGGGGCTCCTTCCCGCGCGCGTCCGGGCCCGCGGGGTCGTCTCGGCCCAGGCGATCGGCGTCGTCTCGGGGCTGGGTGCGGTCGCGGCCGCCGCCCGAACCCTCGGCCTTCGCGCTACCCCGCGGGTCCAAGACGGCGACCGGGTGCGCGTCGGGGACACGGTGCTCGTCCTCGAGGGCGACGCCCGAACCCTCCTCGCCGTCGAGCGAACGATCCTCAACGTGCTGATGCACGCGAGCGGCGTCGCGAGCGCGACGGCCCGTGCTGTCCGGGCGGTCCAGAAGGGCCCGCGCCCTCCCGAGATCTGGGCGACGCGGAAGACGCTCCCCGGGCTCCGCGATCTCGAGAAGGCCGCCGTGATTCACGGCGGCGGCCGGCCGCACCGGCGCGACCTTTCCGACCAGGTCCTGGTCAAGAACAACCACCTTGCGCTCGTCCCGCTCGAGGAGGCGGTCCGGAGGCTTCGCCGTCGCTACCCCACCCGCGATCTCGAGGTCGAGGTGCGCCGCGCGCGCGAGGCGCTCGCGGTCGCCCGGCTCGGGGTCCGCCGTCTCCTGATCGACAACGCGGGCCCCGCGCGCTCCCGCGCGATCGTCCGCGCGCTCGAGCGCGCGGGCCTCCGCGACGGCCTTTGGATCGAGCTCTCGGGCGGGATCACGCCCGAGACGGCCGGCCGCTACCGTGCGTCCGGAGCGGACGCGCTCAGCCTCGGAGGACTCACCCACTCGGCCCCGGCGCTCCCGTTCCACCTCACGCTCGCCCCTTCCCCCTTAAGACGGCGCCCGGGCTAGTTCGGCCGGGGTGCGTCGATGAGCCTCGCGGAGGAGATCCTCCGGCTCAAGGAGGAGCGCCACGCGGTCCTCCTGGCCCACAACTACCAGCGTCCCGAGGTCCAGGACCTCGCGGACTTCGTCGGCGACTCGCTCTACCTCTCCCGCAAGGCGATGGAGTCGGACCGCCCGGTGATCGTCTTCGCCGGGGTGCGGTTCATGGCGGAGACCGCGAAGATCCTGAACCCGAGCCGCACGGTCCTCCTGCCGGACCTCAAAGCCGGCTGCGGTCTCGCCGACGCGATCACGGTCGACCAGCTGCGGGCCTGGAAGAAAGAGCACCCCGGGGCCGCGGTCGTGGCGTACATCAACACCTCCGCCGAGGTGAAGGCGGAGGCCGACGTCTGCTGCACGAGCTCGAACGCGCTTCGTGTCGTCGAGCAGATCGAGCCCGGCCGCGAGATCCTGTTCCTGCCGGACATGTTCCTCGGCGAGTACGTCCGCAAGAAGACCGGGCGTCCGATGCACCTGTGGGTCGGCGACTGCCCCGTCCACGCGAAGCTCCGCCCCGAGAAGCTCGCGCGGGTGCGCGCCGAGCACCCCGGCGCCCCCGTGATCGCGCACCCGGAGTGCGGGTGCGCCAGCCAGGTCCTCCCCGAGGTCGACCGGGTGCTCTCGACCGACGGGATGGTACGGTTCGCCGAGGAGACGCGCGCTCCCGAGGTGATCGTCGCGACCGAGGTCGGCATCCTGCACCGGATGCGCCGGCTCAACCCGTCGACGCGCTTCTCCGCGCTGGACACCGAGGCGATCTGCCCGTACATGAAGGAGATCACGCTCGAGGACGTCCGCGACGCGCTCGCGAAGCTCCAGTACCGCATCGAGGTGCCGACCGACGTCGCCTCGAAGGCGCGCCACGCGCTCGAGCGGATGGTCGCGGCCTAGCCCGGCCCGCTACAGGTGGGGAAGGAGCGAGCCGAAGCTCGTCCGCCACAGATAGTAGGCGTCGGCCAGGAGCGCCAGGCCCGAGAGGAAGACGACCCCCACGGCCGACCAGGCCGCCTTACGCGGGGAGTAGTAGCTCGCGCTGAGCGGGTTGATCCGGGAGGAGAGCAGCGAGACCCCCGAGACGAGCAGCGTGAGGCCGAGGGAGAGCGGCACGAGGAGGGTGTAGCCTCCGAGGACCACCCCGACGAGGAGGAGCACAAGCGCGACGGGGATCGCCGCCTGCGACCGTGACGATCGGACCTCGAGCCGTTGCCGGTATGCGTGGCCCACGCGGGGAACGGTGCGGCCGTCCTAGTTGAGCGTTCGTCTCCAGCGGCACGGTCCGTCCGTCTTCCGCTCGAGGCGATGGATAGATGACCCCCACGACCATCGCGTCCTCGTGCTGGACCCTCCGGCCTGGTCCCGCGCCGTCCGCCGCAACGAACCGTCGTCTCCCGCCGCCGTCCCGGGGGGCCCGAGGCTCGCCGAGCCTCCCGAGTTCCGCGATCACCCGTTCGCACCGCCCGGCGCCTGCGTCAACTGCGGGCGGGGCGTGAGCTCCTCCCTCGCCGTCCCACGGTGCTGGGAGTGCGCGCGGCCGCTCTGTCCGGACTGTTTCTGGCACCACCGGCTCACGCCGGCCGACCACCTCTGCTCGGCCTGCGAAGGTCGCGCCGCCTCCCCGAACCTCTCGAGGTCAGGAGCGGTCGCGCACCGCGCGACGATCAGCGGCGGCGCGGGCGAGCCTCGGGCCTGAGATCCCCGACCGTAGCGGCGTTCAGCACGTCGTCCCGCTGCGCCCCCGCCCGGCGCGCGAACCCGAGCGCCACCGAAAGGGTCGGGTCGCCGGGGCCGCTGCCCGCCCCCGAGGCGACGTGGAGGCGGATCCCACCGGCGCGGGCGGCCCGTGCGAGCGTTGAGTCGGCGCGACCCGGTCCCGGTCCGACCTCGAGCGCGGCCGACACCGATCGGGCCAGCGCGAGGGCCCGGTCCGCCTCGGGTCCCTCGGTGCCGGCGAGGTGGGCGACGACGGCGGGGACGCGTGGACGCGGATGTTTCGGGCGCGCCGGCCCGACCGCCCCACCGGGACGGAACACTGCGACGTCGAACGGGAGGTCGGGGGGCGGATCGTCCGGCCCAGCCAGTTCGACCGCGGTGAGGACCCGGGGCGCGCCGTCCGCCCGCTTCGCGATCCACTCTCGCACGGTCCCGTCCGCGACCCATCGGCCCCGGGGTCCCTCCGGCGCCGCCACGACCAGGGCGAGGTAGTCGAGCGACCGGGCCTTCGCCTCCCGGACCAGCGCTTCGAGCTCGCCGGTCCCGGCGTCGTGGGGGAGGTGGACGTGGAGGTCTCCGTGGAGGTCGTTCGCCTCGACGAGCTTCGGGAGCTTGTGCCCCCGGGCGAGGGCGATCTCCCCGCGGTCCTCCCGGAGCTCGGGCGGGATCCAGTCGAGCCCGAGCAGGCCGTAGAGCTCCTCCTCGGTTCGGCCCCCGATCCGCTCGTCCCCGCGAAAGACCCCGTACTCGTTGATCTTGAGCCCCCGTTCGCGGGCGAGCGAACGCAACCTCACGTTGTGGTCCTTCGAGCCGGTGAAGTACTGCAGCGCCGCTCCGAACGCCTCGGGCTCGACGACCCTGAGGTCGACCTGGAGGCCCCCGTCGAGGACGACCGTCTCCTTGGTCGGGCCCCGGAGCCGGACCTCACGGACCTCGGGAAGCGAGGAGAACGCGTCGAAGACCTTCTCGGGGGACGCCGAGGTGGCGAGGACATCGAGGTCCCCGACCGACTCGCGGCCGCGGCGGAAGCTCCCGGCCAGCGAAAGCTCTCGGACACCGGGGGCCGCCCGAAGGCCCTCGACGATCGCCCTCGCCAGCGGGTACGCGGCCTCGATCGAAAGACGCGCCCCCGGAGGTCCCGCGACGGCCGCCGACTCGAGGGCACTTTGGATCTGGGCGATCTTCCGCTCGCCGAACCCCTTCGCCCCGGCGAGACGGCCGGCCCGGATCGCCTCGGCGAGCTCGGCCGGGCCCTCCACGCCGAACTCGGTCCAGAACCGCCGGGCGGTCTTCGGGCCGAGTCCGGGGAGGCGCATCAGCTCGCGGAGCCCGGGCGGGACCTCCCGACGGAGCTTCTCAAGGTACGGGATCGAACCGGTACGGAGGAGCTCCTGGATCTTTCCGTCGATCGCCTCCCCGATCCCGGGGATCTCCTGCAGGCCGCCGCGGGCCGCGACCTCCTCGACCCCCTCGACCATCGACTCGATCGAACGGGCGGCCCGGCGGTACGCCTCGGGCTTGAACCGCTCGCCGAGGACGTCGAGCAGGTCCGCGATCTCGACCAGCCGTTCCGCGACCTCGGCGTTCTTCACGAGGGGTCGACCCCCCCGGGCGGGCGGCCGTCGCGCGGGTCCGAGGCTGGGGCCGCCGGAACCTCGACCCAGAGGCGTCGGCCGACCTCGTGGTAGCCGAGCGTGGCGTAAACTCGGCGCGCCGGGGCGGCGTCCTCCCGGACGAACAGTCCGGTCGGGGACCCGAAACGCTCGGCCTCCTCCACCAGCGCCCCGACAAGGCGACGGGCGAGGCCGTGCCCGCGGAACTCGGGGTCGACGTACACCCCCGCGACGACCCAAACCGTCGGGAGCCTCACGGCCGCACGACTGACCCCCACAAGCCGCCCCTCGACGAACGCCCCCCAGACCGGCTCCTCCGCGAGGTCGAGGGGGCCGAACGGGGGCCGTCCCCGGTCCGCGCCTTCCTCGACCCAGGCCCTCAAGAGGCGCCGGTCGGCGGGTTTCAGACGTCGGACGAGGCGCTCCGGGTCCTCGACCCCGGTCGGTCCCCGGTCCCGCCAGAGCAACCGAAGCGGGGACGCGCTCGCTCTCGGGGAACGCGCCCGCACCAGGGGTTCGACCTCGTGGGGGATGACCCCGACGAACGGCGGCGGGGGAAGGTGGTCGGCCAGGGCTCCGGTCTGGTCGGTGGCCCCGACCCAGTGGACCACGGGCCGTTCGGGACGGCCGAACCAGACCAGCAGGTAGGCGACCGTGCGGCCGTGCTCCAAGGCCGAGACGAACCGAATGGAACGTGGGAACCGGAGGAGGTCCCAGAGGGCGTAGGCATGGGGGAGCGGGTCGGCCCGCGCGGCCGCCTCCAGCCACTCCCGGTCGATCGTGGGGTGGAGCTCGACGCCCGGCGCGGGCACGCCCGTGCGAGGTCCCGGGGTTAGTTAGCCGTGGTGGCCCCGCTCCGTGAGGGCAACGATAAAGTCGGTGGCCACGTCGGAACTTCGTGCCCTCGCACCGCCCCACCCCCGAGTTCCCGCGGCATCTCGAGGAACTCTACGCACGGTTCCCGTTCGACCGGTCCGTCGCCGACGACCCGATCTCGTCGGTCCGGCCGCTTGCCTGGGACCGACGTCGTGCGGAGGTCGCGGGGATCTTCGCCTCGACGCTCGCGATCGGGAGCGCCCGGGCGATCTGCGGGTCGGTCGACCGGCTCGCGGGGTTGGTCGGAGGGGACGTCGCCCGCCTCGTCGACCCCTCGTGGGCTCGTCAGCGGGCCCGCCTCCTCCAGCCGTTCCGGCACCGCTGGATCCGGGGCGACCAGCTCGAGTACCTCGCGGCCACGCTCACCGACTACTACGAGCACGAGCCGACGCTCGAGACGGCGTTCCTGGCCGGGTTCGCCCAGGGAGGGTTCGCGGGGGGGCTGGACGAGCTCGCCGGCGTGCTCCGCGGAGAGCAGCGCCGCTCGGCGCGCCCCAAACCCCGGCCGCGCGGCTACGCCGCGCTGTTCCCGACCCCGCTCGGGGACGGAGGGAGCCCGGCGAAACGCCTCACGCTCTTTCTCCGGTGGATGGTGCGGCCACGGTTCCCGGACCTCGGGTACTGGGACCGGGTCCCGACCGGCGAGCTGCGGGTGCCGCTCGACCAGCACGTCCACTGGATCGCCTACCACCTCGGGCTCACCTCCCGCCGGACCCGTTCGTGGCGGACCGTCGAGGAGGTCACCGAATCGCTCCGGCGGATCGACCCGGTCGACCCCGTGCGGTACGACTTCGTCCTCTGCCACACGGGGATCTCGGGCGACTGCCCGAAGGAGCGGGACCTCGCCGTCTGCGGCCCGTGCTCGGTACGGCCGGACTGCCGGCTCTGGAGGGGCCGAAAGGTCGCCGCATGAGCCCGAACGTGCCGGTCGACCTCGGTCTGCTCGCCCGCCTCGAGCGGGCGTACGCCGCCATCACCTGGGACAAGCCCGGTCCCCCCCGGCCCCCGCGGGGAAGGAAAGCCCGCCTCGCCCGCCTGCACGACGAGACCGCCCGGGTGGAAACCTGGGAGTCGGACCGGGGCGCCGGCATCGCCGTCACGTCCGGGCCGGTCGGCGCCCTCGTCCTCCTGATTGAGATCGAGCGGAGGGGTCCCGCCCGGGCCCTCGGGGCGTGCAACGCCGGGTCGGTCCCCGGATTCCCCGATGGGTCGATCGTCGCGGGCTGGGGCGAGGAGGCGGTCGCGATCGACAGCCGCCCCGAGCTCCGGGACCTGGTCGAGCTCGCCCGCTACGCCCTTCCCTGACGGCGAATGATTTTATATCCTAATCATTTTGTGCCCGAACGAACACCGATGGTCGCCGTGCTGCGCTCCTCGCCCCACGAACCCGCCGTTCCGAACGGTCCCGAGGAGTTGGCCGCGTCCGTCCACGACGCGATGCGCTCGCTCCTGCGCCGCCTGCAGCCCGTGCTCGAGGACGAGGGGATCTCGATGGGACAGTTCTGGGGCCTCCACGCGATCTCCTCCCTCGGTCCGACCTCGGTGAACTCGGTCGCGCACAAGCTCCTCGTTTCGGCGCCCACCGCCTGCGCCAACCTCGACACGCTCGTCCGAGCCGGCTTTCTCGAGCGCCGTAGGTCGGAGGCCGACCGTCGGCGGGTCGAGCTTGCGCTCACGGCGAAGGGGCGCGAGGCCGAGTCGCGCGTCTGGCGCGCCATCGCGGTCGCGATGTCGGAAGGAACTCGCGGGTTCTCGCGTAGGGAGATCTCCGCCGCGGCCCGGGTCTTCCGCGCCCTGGTCGAGCACCTGGAGGCCGACGAGGACGGTACCGCGCGCTCGAGGAGGGCGTCGTGAGCGCAACCTCCGGCCCCCAGCTCACGGCCTCGGGCACCCCGTACGACCCGCGCCGGGCGGGGGCGGTCCTGGCCCTCCTCGCCGCGATGGCGATGATGGTCACGTACGTCGAGACGATGGTGCTCCCGGCCTTCAAGCAGTTCCTCTCGTTCTACTTCGGCTCCCTCCCGACGACCGCCGACGCGACGATCGTCGCGTGGATCCTCTCCGCCTACCTCGTCATCGGGACCGTGGCGACGCCGGTCTTCGGCAAGCTCGGCGACAAGTACGGCAAGAAACGGATGCTGCTGGTCGTGATGGCGGTCTACGCGGCCGCCGTCTCGATCGCGGGGTTCACCCCGGACCTCGGAAATGCCCTCGGGATGGCGCGGTCGAGCCAGATCTACCTCCTGATCGGCGCCCGGGCCGTCCAGGGGGTCGGGATGGCGATGTTCCCCCTCGCGTTCGCCATGATCCCCGAGAACTTCCCGGCGCAACGGGTCGGCACGGCACAGGGGGTCGTGGCGGCGATGTTCGCCATCGGCGCCGCGGTCGGTCTCGCGCTGGGAGGCTGGGTCGCGCAGACGTTCGGCTGGCAGTTCACCTACCACACGATCGTCCCGTTCGCGATCGGGCTCCCGATCGTCGCGGCGGTCCGTCTCCACGAATCCCCCCACCTCCACCCCGCCCCGATCGACCTCCCCGGGATCACGAGCCTGGGGGCCGCGCTCGCGATGTTCCTGCTCGCGATCACAGAGGGGACGACGTGGGGCTGGGGCGACCTAACGGCCGTCCACGCGGGCCCGGTGCCCTGGGGCGTCCCCGAGTTCTTCGCGGCGGCGGCCGTGGCCCTCGGCTTCTTCCTGGTGTGGGAAGGGCGGACCCGGTACCCGTTCGTCTCCTCGAAGGCGATCCACGAGCGCAACATCCTCGTCTCGAACGTCAACGGCCTCTTCGCCGGCATGACGATGTTCCTCTCGTTCGTCACGCTCGTGGTCCTCGCCGAGGACCCGTTCGCTCCGGGGTTCAACCTCTCCGAGTTCCAGTTCGGACTCATCGCCCTTCCCTCGGCCCTCGGGATGCTCACCTTCGGGCCGGTGCTCGGCTACGCGTCGAGCCGTCTCGGCCCGAAGCCGGTGATGACCCTCGGCTTCACGCTCGCCTCGGCCGCCGCGATCGCGCTTGCCTTCTTCCACGGCAGCGTGCTCGAGCTCGCCGTCCTCGCCATCCCGGTCCAGGTCGGGGTCGTGGCCGTCTTCATCTCGATGACGAACGTGATCGTGCTGACCGCCGAGCGGCACGAGCTCGGGGTCCAGACCGGGATCAACCAGACGTTCCGGACGCTCGGCACGGCGGTCGGGCCGGTCCTCGCCACGACCATCATGGCGAGCTTCCTGGTCGCCTACCAGCCCGCGCCGCCTCCGGCGCCGACCCTGCACATCTACACCGACACGAGCTTCGTCTGGGTCTTCCTCGTGATGGCGATCCTGGCCGCCTTCGGCGGTCTTCTCTCGCTCGCGCTGAGGAACTTCCGGTTCGCCGCCGACGGGACCCGGACCGAGACCCGGACGGCTACGGGGGCGCCGGTCGGCCGCGAGCCCGAACCCGCCGTCCCCGCCCAGCCGGTCACCGAGCCGCGCTAGGACCCGGGCCTCCTCGGCCCGCGGTTCCCCGCTCTACGAGCAGCCGCTGGTCGATCCGCAGACCGTGCAGGCGTAGCACGTTCCCGAGCGGACCATGATCCCGCCGCAGTTCGCGCAGGAGGGGGCGTCCTCGCTCGTCGCCGCCTCGCCTCCCGCGAACGTGTCGAGCGCCTTGGTGCTGTAGCGGACCGTCTGGGACGGGGGGGCCGTCTTCGGCGCGGACGGAGCGGCCGTCGAGCCGTTCCCGTTCCCCTCGGCGTGGTTCTCGAGCCCGATCGACCGCCGGTCCTCCTCGCTCAGGTACTCGAGGGCGAGCCACCGCGCGACGTAGTCCGGGATCGACTGGGCGATGCGGATCTTCGGATTGTTGGTGTAGCCGGACGGCTCGAACCTCAGGTGGGCGAGCTTCCGCACGAGGTCCTTCAGCGGCACGCCGTGCTGGAGCGCCATCGACATCGAGATCCCGAGCGAGTCCATGAGGCCGTTGACGGTCGACCCTTCCTTGGTGACGCGGAAGAAGATCTCCCCGGGACGCCCGTCCGGATAGAGGCCGACCGTCACGTAGCCGTCGTGCCCGCCGACCTGGAAGTGGTGCGTCACGGCGAGGCGCTGGTCGGGGAGCCGCTCACGGGCGGGGCCCCGGACCGGGGCCGTCAGGGCCTTGCCGGTCGCGGCCGTGTCGAACGGCTGGGACGCCTTGCAGCCGTCCCGGTAGAGGGCGACCGACTTGATGCCGAGGTGCCAGGCCTCGAGGTAGATCTTCTCGATGTCCTCGACCGTCGCCTCGTTCGGGAGGTTGATCGTCTTCGACGCACCGCCCGAGAGGAACGGCTGGACCGCGCCGAGCATCTTGAGGTGCCCCATGGGCGAGATCGTCCGGACGCTTCCCGCGGACGGGAGCGCGCAATCGAAGACCGGGAGGTCCGCCGGGTCGAAGCCGGGCGCTCCCTCGAGGGAACCGGTCTTCTCGAGGTGGGCGTCGATCGCCTTCACCTCGTCGGCCGAGTAGCCGAGCGCCCGGAGCGCGTCCGGGACCGTCCGGTTGACCATGCGGAGGACCCCGCCGCCGACCAGGTTCTTCGTCTTGACGAGAGAGAGCTCGGGCTCGAGGCCGAGCGTGTCGCATCCCATGAGGAGCCCGATCGTCCCCGTCGGCGCGATGACGGAGATCTGGGCGTTGCGGTACCCCCAGAGCTCGCCGGCTTTCACCGTGTCGTGCCAGCGGTCCGAGGCGAGGCGGACGAGCGGGGCGAGGCGGCTGTCCGAAGAGGAGATCTTCTCCGCGGCGCGCGCGTGCTTCCCCATCACCCGGAGCATCGGGGCCCGGTTCTTCTCAAACCCCGAGAACGGACCGACGCGGCGCGCGATCTCGCTCGACATGTGGTAGCCCTCGGCGGAGAGGAGGGCGGAGACCACGGCGGCGAGCGTGCGGCCCTCCTCGGAGTCGTACGCCATCCCCGAGTGCATGAGGAGCGAGCCCAGGTTCGCGTAGCCGAGCCCGAGGGGCCGGTAGTCGTGCGAGTTCTGCGCGATCGTCTCGGTAGGGTAGCTCGAGGCGTCGACGACGATCTCCATCGCGAGGATCATCGTGCGGACGGCCGCCTGGAACAGCGGGGCGTCGAAGCGCCCCTCTGCGTCCAGGAACCTCATCAGGTTGAGCGAGGCGAGGTTGCACGCCGAGTCGTCCAGGAACAGATACTCGCTGCAAGGGTTCGAGGCGTTGATCCGCCCGGTGTTCGGGCAGGTGTGCCAGTCGTTCGTCACGTCGTCGAACTGCACGCCCGGGTCGCCGCAGCGCCACGCTGCGTAGGCGAGCTTCCGCCAGAGCTCGCGCGACGGGTAGGTCTGCGCGACGGACTGGTCGGTGCGGTTGACCGTCTTCCACGACGCGTCGCGGACGACCGCGTCCATGAACGCGTCCGGGATGCGGACGGAGTGGTTCGCGTTCTGGTAGGCGATGGAGGCGTACGCCGAGTCGGCGTCCGTCCCGTCGAAGTTGGACGAGTAGCCCTCCCGGATCAGGGCGAGGGCCTTCTCCTCCTCCCGGACCTTGCACTCGATGAAGTCGACGATGTCCGGGTGGTCCATGTTGAGGATCACCATCTTGGCGGCGCGCCGCGTCGTCCCGCCCGACTTGATCACACCGGCGAGCGCGTCGAAGGCGCGCATGAACGAGACCGGGCCCGAGGCGATCCCGCCCCCGCTCAGGCGCTCGTGGCTCCCGCGGAGGTTCGAGAGGTTCGAGCCGGTCCCGCTCCCGCCCTTGAACAGACGGCCCTCGCTGGTCGCGAGCCCGAGGATCGAGTCCATGTCGTCGGCGACCGACTGGATGAAGCACGCCGAGCACTGCGGCGGGTCGCGGACGCCGACGTTGAACCAGACGGGGCTGTTGAACGCCGCCATCTGCTGGACCATGAGGTAGGAGAGGCTCTCCTCGAGGGTGGTCGCCTCCTCGGAGGTGTCGAGGTAGCCGAGGGTGAGGCCCTGGTGGGCGATCCAGTGGCAGACCCGCCGGATCATCCCGTCGATCGACGTCTCGCGGCGGCCCTGGATCACGCGGAAGTACTTCGACGCCGCGATGTTGATGCTGGTCTCCGACCAGCTCGAGGGCGCCCGGATCCCCTTCTGTTCGAAGATCGTCTTGCCTTCGGCGTTCTTGATCAGCGCGTCGTGGGTCTTCCACGCCACGGTGTCGAAGGCCGTCTTCCCGCGCGGCACGAGCCGCGGGACGGGGATCGGGTCACGGCCCATGCGGGCCGCCGTTCTCGGACCGGCGTCCTCGGTCGGGGTCGGTCGCTTCTTGGATGCTGCCACGAGCAAATCTCCTAGGGTGGGCCCTCGGTGCGCGGGTGCTCAACCTACGTACTGGCGGTCGGGCACCTAAGCCGCTTGCGGCCGGGGGGTGGAACGCCCACGAATGCAGGGCGTTTCTCCCGGGCGGGTGCGGGGTGCGACCGTAGAACATGCGAGGCGGAACACTGTGAGAACCCTCCGGGCGGCGGCTACGCCGGCCCACTATATCTTGGCTAGGTCCGACGGGCCGTGAACGGTGGTGTTCCGGCGCGCGCGACGCTCGAGAATCGTTCCTGCGTAACCCCGCCCGCGTTCTCGCGAAGGACACGGCCTCGCGCGCGCCTGCGGAGGACGATTTGGGGGTGCGGGTCGTGCCCCGCGCCGGCGCGACGCGAAGGAACGTTCGGACCGTCGCGCTCGAGAAGGAAAAAAGAGGGAGGAGGAGGGCTCCAGAGAGCCCTCCCCCGAAAGGGGTGGTCGCCGTTCAGGCGTTCTTCATCCGGGCTCGGGAGACGAACCCCTTCTTGTCCAGGAAGTACATGTAACCGTCCTGGCGGCTGATCTTCTCGGTGCCGACGCGGCCCTTCTTCCCCGACTTGTTCAGCTTGGTCGGGGTCTTCCAGAGGTACCCGTCCTTGCCGAGATAGTACAGGTAACCCTTCTCTCGCTTGACCTGCTCCTTGCCGACTCGCTCCGCCATGTTGCGGCCTCGACCGGCGAGAAGGAGACCCCCTCTATTTGAATTTACTG
>JBAIXP010000055.1:0-6115 GCA_037916495.1 Thermoplasmata archaeon
CCTCGATGAGCTGCGCGCGCTCCCGGTCCTTCTCGGCGAACTCGGAGGCCTGGCGGACCATCCGCTCGACCTCCTCCTTCGGGAGCTTCGAGGACGCCGTGATCGTGATCCCCTGGCTGCGACCGGACGCGAGGTCCTTCGCCGAGACGTTGAGGATCCCGTTCGCGTCGATGTCGAAGCTCACGTCGATCTGGGGAACGCCGCGGGGCGCGGGAGGGATCCCCGTCAGGAGGAAGCTCCCGAGCGCGACGTTGTCCGAGGCGATCGGCCGCTCCCCCTGGAAGACCTTGATCTCGACCGTCGGCTGGTTGTCGGAGGCCGTCGTGAACGTCTGGCTCTTCCTCGTCGGGATGGTCGTGTTGCGCTCGATGAGGTGGGTGAACACCCCGCCGAGGGTCTCCAGGCCGAGGGAGAGGGGCGTCACGTCCAGCAACAGGACGTCCTTCACCTCGCCCGCGAGGACCCCGCCCTGGATCGACGCGCCCATCGCGACGCACTCCATCGGGTCGACGCCCCGCTCGATCGGCCGACCGATCGCCTGCTCGAGGAACTTCTGCACGATCGGCATGCGCGTCGGGCCCCCGACGAGCACGACCCTAGCGATGTCGTTCTTGTCGACCTTCGCGTCGCGGATCGCCTGGTCGACCGGGTGACGGCACCGCTCCACGATCGGGCGGACGAGCTCCTCGAGCTTCGCGCGGGTGAGCGTGAGCGCGAGGTGCTTCGGACCTTCCTGCGTCGCGGTGAGGAACGGGAGGTTCACCTGGGTGTCGACGGTCGAGGAGAGCTCGATCTTCGCCTTCTCGGCGGCGTCCTTCACCCTCTGCATCGCCATCCGGTCGGTGCGGATGTTGACGCCGGACTCCTTCTGGAACTCCGCGGCGATCCACTCGGTGACGGCGTTGTCCATGTCCGTCCCGCCGAGCTGGGTGTCGCCGCTCGTGGAAAGGACCTCGAAGACCCCCTCGCCGAACTCCATGACGGTGACGTCGAGCGTCCCGCCCCCGAGGTCGAAGACGAGGATCTTCTGGTTCTTGCCGGCCTTGTCGAGGCCGTAGGCGAGCGAGGCGGCCGTTGGCTCGTTGATGATGCGCACGACGTCGAGGCCCGCGATCGCCCCCGCGTCCTTGGTCGCCTGGCGCTGGTTGTCGTTGAAGTAGGCGGGGACGGTGATCACCGCCTTCTCGATCTTCTCGCCGAGGAACGCCTCGGCGTCCCGCTTGATCTTCTGGAGGAGGAACGCGGAGAGCTGCTGCGGGGTGTACGACTTCCCGTGGAGGGTGTACTTGTAGTCGGTCCCCATCTTCCGCTTGAACGCCGTCACCGTCCCCTCCGGGTTCGAGACGGCCTGGCGCCGCGCGGGCTCCCCGACGATCAGTTGCCCGTCCTTGGTGAACGCGACGTACGACGGGAACGCTTTGCCGCCCCCGACGGTCGTCCCTTCGGCGCTCGGGATGATGACGGGACGGCCGCCCTCGAGGACCGCCGCCGCGGAGTTGCTCGTTCCCAGGTCGATCCCAACGATCTTCGACATCGTGCTTGCTCCTCGGACCGCGCCGCGTCGCCCATGGGGACGGGGCGTCAGGCTGATTCAGTAAGAAAGCACTCATATAAAAGGACGGCAGGACGACCGACCGGCCCGACCGGGCCGTGAGGGGGCACCGCCCTTCGGCGGCCGAGGCGCCGGTTCCCGGTCGTCGGCCACCGCTTGATTAGGGGGATGCGCCTTTCCTGAAGAGGTCGCCCGTGGGGACCGAGGGCAGGGTGGCGGGCCGTTCACGGGCCACGGCCACCGGCCGGGGTCTTGCACCGCTCGACGGCCCGCGGCCGCGCCGGCGCCGCGACGTGCGAACCCGCCTCGGGGCAGTAGAAAGTTGGAGGGGCGCCGCCGCGCTTGCGGTGGCCTGGCTCGCGCTGCCGTCGCTCCTTGTTCTAACGCCGGTAGCTCCGGTCGGAACGGGGACCGACAGCGCCGCGACCGGGACCCAGCTCGAAGGCGGGCCCGTGGCGCTTTGGGCCAGCCCGCCTCAGGCGGAGGCTCCCGCGATCCCGCCGACCAACGTGATGGTGGTCCCGCCGTGTACCGGACAGAACGCCGAAGTCCAACAAGCGTACGACGCTCTCCGTGACCTTCTCTACGAAACCTGGATCGGGTGCGGCGCCGGTATCGGCTTCAGCCGCTCGCTCGATGGCGGCCGGACGTTCGAGCCTGCGTACTCGGTCCCGGGCAGCGTCGGTCCGGGGGCGCGTTCCTACAGCTGGGACCCGGCGATCGCCCTGGCGCCGAACGGCACGGTCTTCGTCGCTTTCGTGCACTACAACTCGACGGCCCCAGCAACCAACTCTACGATCGTCGCGTGGTCGACCGACGGGGGGGCATCGTTCCGGGGGTGGGCCTACATCGCCCCGCCGAGCTCGGTACGGTTCTACGACCGGGTGTTCCTTGCCGCCGGTCCGAACGGGACCCTGTACGCAACTTGGGACCTAGCCCCGAACGGGAGCATGGTCCACTACACCTGCCCCCCCGGGCCGAGTTGCTTTTTCACGGCGGGCGATCTGAACGCGGTGATCGCCAGTTCCTCGGACGGAGGAAGGACCTGGTCGTCGCCGGAACCGCTCTCACCGGACTTCCCCAACGGGGGCGCGGATTCCGCTCCGGTCGTAGTAGAGCCCGGCGGGTCGGTGGACGTCCTCTACCAACGGATGTCCGTCCTCAACGCGACGACCGACCAGCTGGGACCCGCGAACCTCTACTTCGTTCGCTCCCCCGACGGGGCGACGAACTGGACTCCGCCCGTCCAGATACCGGGTCCTAGTCTACCTTCGACGCTGACCTGGATCGACGGAGCTCTCTCTCTCGACACGTCGGGTTCCCTCTACGTGGGTTTCGACGCGCCGGGAGCGGGCGGCGTCGACCACCGCTACCTGGCGGTCTCCGTCGACCACGGGCAAAGCTGGGCCACCACCGACCTCGGGGGACCACGCGTTGGCAGCGCTGTAGAGCCGATGGTGACCCCTATTGCCGCCGCGAATGGAACGGTAGACATCGCCTGGATGAGCAACGACTCGACCGGCCAAGGGTGGACCACGTATCTCCAACAATTCTCGGCGAACAACGACTCGTTCTCCCAACCGTACCGTGCCTCGACCCAAGTGGGCGCGAGCGGGAGTTGGATCGGGGACACTCTTGGGCTGACGTACCTCGGGGGAGACGATGTCGCCGTCAGTTGGACGTTCGCGACCCCGGCGTACGCCGAGAACTGCGGCACCACGTTGCTCCCCATCATCTGCGAGCCCCCCGAGGTGTGGGAATCGACCACCGCGCCGTTTCCCCGCTTCGCGGTGACCTTCCGTGAGCATCAGTTGCCCGACGGCGCGTCCTGGTCGGTGAAACTTGCGGGTGCGACGATGACGAACGAGACCGTCGCCGAAGGGACCGTCTCGGCTGGTTCGCTCGAGCTCCCGCTCCCGAACGGCACGTTCAACTTCTCGATCGGGCCCCCGTCGGGGTTCGGCGTCTCCGTGGTGACAGGGCGTGGTCTCGTCAACCAGACGTCCGGGGTGGTCGCGGGAGGCGCGGTGTGGGACGTCCGGTTCGGCCGGCTCGAGGCCGTCCGCTTCAACGAGTCGAACCTGACGGGGTTGAGCGCCTTTCCGGGCGCGACCTGGTCCGTGACGCTCTCCGGAGCGATCGTGCATGGTGGGCCGGCCCCCGAGCTCCGTTCGACCAACCTCACTTCGATAGGGTTCCTGGTGCCCACCGGTGCCCGCTACAAGTTCACCGTGCAGACGCCGGGTCCGGAGTATCGTGCACTTCCCGCGGCCGGGACGTTCCAGGTCCCGGGGCACTCGTGGACGAAGATTGTCCGGTTCAAGCTCCTGGCTGAAAAGATCGTGTTCCGAGAGGCCGGACTCCCCTCGGGGACAAACTGGACAGTGACGCTCACCAACGGCTCGACACCTGCCGTTTCCTTCCCCCTCGACGGCACTCGGTCCGCGGGGGCTGGGGCAATCGTCTTCTTCCTGCCGCTCGGGACCTACCAGTACAACGTTACGGCCGCGGACGGGCAACCGCCGGGTCCCGGATCAGGGACGGTCACCGTCTCCTCCGCCCCCTCCCCGGCCCAGGTCGTGACAATCACTTTCGGCTGATTCACGCTCGTCGCCCCCGGAAGCTGGCTCATCGGGAGGCGGAGAGGCCTCACGGCGCGGATCGCCCCTCGCCGTTCCGTACTTCGGGCAGCCTCGGCATCTGCTCGTCGAGAGACGGGGCGACATCCTCTTGCCTACCCTCCGTTCGCTCAGCCGTGGGGCGAACCGACCGGGCGGGTCTTCCGGCGGTGGACGCCGTCCTTCTCGACATGGACGACACCCTCTTCGACCACAGCCTCACCTGCCGCGAGGCGATCCGCAAGGTCCGACGCGAACGGCCGTTCCTTCGGCGCCGCCCCCTCGACGACCTCTGGCAGGAGTACCTCGCGCTCCTCAACGACCCCGGGGCGCCCGGGGCCCCCCGAATGGTCTCGAGCGAGCTGCGCGCGCGTCGCTGGAGGCTGCTTGCGGCGTCGTGCGACGAGGACCTCTCGGCTGAGGAGGCGAGGGAGCTCTCGCAGACCTACCGGGCGTTCTACCAGTCGGCCCGACGTCCGGTGCCCGGGTCGGTCGCCCTAGTCCGGCGGGTCCACCGGTCCGCCCGGGTTGCGATCGTGACCAACAACGAGGTCGCGGAGCAGGAGGAGAAGCTCAAGTTCCTCGGCCTCGGGGACGCTGTCGACGAGCTGGTCGTCTCCGAGGCGGTCGGCCGGTCGAAACCGGACCCGGCGATCTTCGCCGAGGCGCTCCGGCGCGTCGCGAGCCGTCCGACCTCGGCGGTGATGCTCGGCGACTCTTGGACGAACGACGTCCTCGGGGCGCGCGGGGCCGGGGTCCGGCCGGTCTGGTTCAACCGGTTCGGGCTGCCGCGCCCAACGGGCGACGGGGCCGAGGAGCTTCGTTCGCTGCGCCCCGCGGCGCCCGCCGAAGCGCTGCTCCTCGGGACCGAACGGACCGGGCCGGGGCGGACCGCCTAAGTGCGCCCGCTCGTTCGGTCGGCGATGCCCTCCCGCGTCGAGTCCTGGACCCCGGCCGCCCGCCGGGCCCTTCCGGCGATGCGGGCCTGGCGCGTCGCCTTCCACCGCGAGCCCGAGCTCTCCGGCGAGGAGCACCGTACCCGGGAGAAGATCGTGCAAGCCCTCGGCGAGCTCGGGATCCCGTCCCAGACGTTCGACGACTTCCCGGGGGTGGTCGGGCTCCTCGGCGCCGACCGGTCCGGGCCCGTCGTCGCGCTCCGGGCTGACATGGACGGCCTGCCGGTCGAGGAGCGGACGGGCCTCCCGTTCCGCTCGACCTCCCCGGGCAAGATGCACGCGTGCGGCCATGACGTCCACATGGCGTCGGTCCTCGGCGCCGCGATGCTGCTCTCGCGCGAGCCTCGGGCCGTCCGCGGACCGGTGCGCCTTCTGTTCCAACCGGCCGAGGAGGAGGGGACCGTCGGCGGGGCCCTTCCCCTCATGGAGCGGGGGTGCCTCGAGCGGCCCAAGGTCGACTACGTCGTCGGCCAGCACGTCGACCCGGCGATCCCGCTCGGCCAGATCGGCTGGGGCGTGGGCCCGTTCATGGCGGCCGCGGACTACGTGCGGATCGTCGTGCGGGGAAAGGGCGGCCACGCCTCCACCCCCCAGCAGGGCCCGGACGCGGTCTTCGTGGCGAGCGAGATCGTGATCGGCCTCCAGGCCCTCGCGAGCCGTATCCGGCATCCGGCCGACCCGGTGGTCGTGACGATCGGCTCGGTCCACGGCGGCACCCGCCACAACATCCTCCCCGACGAGGTCGTGCTCGAAGGGACGGTGCGCACCGTCCGGCCCGCGACGCGGGACGTAATGGAGGCCGCCCTCAAGCGGAGGGTGCGCGGGATCGCGCAGAGCCTCGCCGCCCGCGCCTCCGTCGTCTACACCCGCGGCTACCCCCCGCTCATCAACCCGCGGGGGCCGACCGAGACCGTCGCGCGGGCCCTCGAGGTCGAGTTCGGCAAGCCGAACGTCCTCGAGATCGACATGCCGCTCCTCGGCGCCGAGGA
>JBAIXP010000056.1:0-2848 GCA_037916495.1 Thermoplasmata archaeon
AGACCGCCCTGGCGCGAGCGACCCTCGGTCGGCTGGCGCGTGAGGATCTGGACCGGCCCGCGGGAGCGCATGTGCATCTTGCCCGCGACCATGTGGTGGAGCTTCTGGTAGTAGATCACCCCGACGAAGATCTCCGCCTCGAACCGGCGGCCGGTGAGCCCGTCGTAGAGCGTCTCGCGGCCGGACGGGTGGAAGCCGAGCGCCTTCAGCTCCTCGCGGAGCGCCTCCTCGCGCGTCCCCGAGAACGCCGTGCCGTCGATCGTGCGGCCGGTCATCGCGCCGACCTTGCCGCCCAGCATCTCGAGGACGTGGGCGACCGTCATGCGCGACGGGATCGCGTGCGGGTTGATCAGAAGGTCCGGCGTGAGGCCGTTCCGGGTGAACGGCAGGTTCTCCTGCGGGACGGTGAGCCCGATGACCCCCTTCTGGCCGTGCCGGCTCGCGAACTTGTCGCCGAGCTCGGGCACCCGCTGGTTGCGGACCTTCACCTTGACGAGCTTCGAGATGTTCTCCCCCTCGGTGAGGATCACGTTGTCGACCCAGCCGGACTCGCCGAACCGGACCGTGACGCTCGTCTCGCGCCGCTTCTGCGGCGTCAGGAGATCGGTCTTCTCCTCGAGGAAGCGCGGCGGGCTCGTCTTGCCGACGAGCACGTCCCCCTCGGAGACCTCGAGCTCGGGGAAGATGAGGCCGTCCTCGCCGAGGTTGCGGTAGGCGGTGTCGACGCGCGCGCCCGCGACGTCCGGCCGGGGGATCTCGAACCGGTCCTCCTGGCCGCCCGGGTACTTGCGCTCCTCCCCGCGGTAGGTCCTGAAGAACGACGAGCGGCCGAGGCCGCGGTCGATCGCGCCCTTCGAGAAGACGAGCGCGTCCTGCATGTTGTAGCCCTCGTAGGAGAGGACGGCGACCACGAAGTTCTGGCCGGCCGGCCGCTCGGTGAAGTGGACGTAGCGCATCGTCTGCGTCTGGAGGATCGGCGCCTGGGGGTAGTGGAGGAGGTGGCCGCGGGTGTCGGGACGCCGGCGGTAGTTCACCGACTCGACCCCGAGCGCCTGCTTCGCCATCCCCGAGCCCATCGTGTTGCGCGGGGCGGCGTTGTGCTCGGGGTACGGGATGAGCCCGGTGCAGACGCCGAGCATCAGGTTCGGGTCGATCTCGAGGTGCGTGTTGCGCTCGGTGACGAGCCCCGAGGTCGGGAACTCCGCGTGGCAGAGCCCGCAGGCCACGAGCGGTTTGTCGCGCTTCTCCCCCATCGACACCCAGCGGATGTCCGAGCGGGAGAGCGCCCGCTCGCACTTCGGGCAGCGGTCGGGGAAGGCGAGGGGCTCGACGGCGATGAGGGCGTCCTCCTCCTCCTCGGCGTCGATCCACTCGATCTTGCCCTGGCGGATGAGGTCGGAGTAGGAGAGGGTCCCGCGGGTGAGGTCGTCGAGGTCCGCGCGGGAGACGCGCGGCACCCCGGTCTTCGCGACGACGAGCGGGCGGCGGAGGCGGCCCGAGTCGCAGTGGACGATGACCTCGTTCATCACCTCGTCGTAGCGGACGTTGATCTCGTAGGTCCGCTCGCCGAGCGACGGGCTCAAGGTGCCGGTGCGCCGGCGCTCGCGGATCTCCTTCACGAGCTCGAGCGGCTGGGAGTGGAGCCCGACGAGGTTGCCGTTGACGTAGACGCGGGCGGCGCGGCGTCCCTTCGTACTGGTCGATTCCTGGAGGACCTCGGGGCCGATCTCGCGCGTGTTGAGGTCGCGGAGGATCAGGGCGACCTCCTCCTCCTCGGCCCCTTCGGAGACGTCGACGCAGAGGGCGTAGTTCTTCACGAGGCCGCAGTTCTGCCCCTCGGGCGTCTCGTTCGGGCAGAGCCGACCCCACTGGGTCGGGTGGAGGTCGCGCGCCTCGAAGTGAGGCTGGCTGCGGGTGAGCGGGCTCGTGACCCGCCGGAGGTGGCTGATCGTCGACATGTGGCTCGTCCGGTCGAGCACCTGGCTCACCCCGGCGCGGCCGCCGACCCAGTTGCCCGTCGCGAGCGCGTGGACGAGCCGCTGCGTGAGAAGGTCCGGGCGGATCGCGCTCGCGATCCTAAGGTCCTTCTTGCGCGCGAACGAGCGCTCGAGCTGGTACTTGAGGTCCTTCAGGAGCAGGGAGAACGCGACGCGGAAGAGGTCCTCCATCAGGTCGCCGGCGAGTTTCAGCCGCTTGTTCGCGTAGTGGTCCTTGTCGTCCTCGCCGCGCACCTTGAGGTGCAGCTCGAGGACCGTACGGGCCATCCGCGCGAGGTAGAGCGCCTTCTTGAGGCGGTCGGCGCGGGTGTCGCCGAGGTGCGGGAGGAGCGAGCGGTCGAGGATCCCGTCGACCTTCCGCTGGCGGTACTCCTTCGCCTGGCCGGTCGCGAACTTCTTCTCGAGGAAGAGGAGCGCGTCCTCGGTCGTCTGGATCCCCTCGGGCGGGTAGGTCTTCTTCGAAAGGCACTCCTCGAGGTTGACGTTCAGAAGGTGCTTCATCGTCTGGACGAACGGTTCGTCCAGCGGGAGGAGCTCGCCGAGGACGGCCTGGAAGATCTCCTCGTCGTTCTTCATCCCGAGCGCCTTCATCAGGATCGCGAGCGGGATCTGGCCGCTCGCCGTCGGGACCGAGACCTGGAGGATCCCGTCCTTCTTCTTCTCGACGACGGTGAGCGAGCGGTACCCGCCGCGCTGGCTGAAGACCTTCGCGCTCTCGATCGGGGTGCCGTAGCGCTCGTTGAACTCGGCGAAGATCCGGTTCGGGGCGAGGTCTTCGAGGCTGATGATCACGCGCTCGGTCCCGCCGATGATGAAGTACCCGCCCGGGTCGAGCGGGTCCTCGCCGTACT
>JBAIXP010000057.1:0-17595 GCA_037916495.1 Thermoplasmata archaeon
AACGTGGTCGGCGTCGGCGGAACGACCTTGACGCTCTCGGGATCGAACGCTTGGAGCAGCGAGGTCACGTGGAACGACGCCTCGGGAGCGACCGGGGGCGGCGTGAGCACCTGCTTCGCCGAGCCGAGCTACCAGAGCTCGCACAGCATCCAGGTCACGACCTCCTCGGGCAGCTCGACCCCCACGGGGCGTGCGGTGCCGGACGTGTCGTACGATGCGAGCCCCTACACGGGCTTCTGGGTCTGGGACACCTCGGGCTACACCGGGTGGGTCCAGGTCGGCGGCACGAGCGCCGGGGCCCCGCAGTGGTCTGCGATCTTCGTCGACGCGCTCGCCGCGGGCGACTCGAACCTGAACGGCGGCTCCGTCCACGGGCTGCTCTACGGGTTCCTGGGCTCCTCGAGCGTCCACGACATCACGAGCGGCAACAACAACCACTACTACGCGAGCTCGGGCTACGATGCCTGCACGGGCGTCGGCACCCCGGTCGAGTCGAGCGTGGTCACGGGGCTCTAGAGCGAGGTCAGCCCCTCGGCGCGGCGGCCCGGGGTCCCGGCGACCCCGGCCCGCCAACCCTTTCCCTCCTTCTTCCTGCGGTGTGAGAGTTAGGGCGGGGACCCGCGGGCCGGCGCGAACTCGTTCGTACCCCCGGCTCTAAAAGGGTCCGTGCCTCGACCGCCTACCGACCTAGGGAGCGCGGAGTGTCTTCGACCCCGATCGACCCGGCCGGCGCCCGGACCGTTGTCCCCGCCTCCCCCGATGCCAGGTGGGCCGACGTCGGGCCGCTGGCGCTGCACGCCCTCGAGCTGAGCCTCGACTCGGCGCCCCTCGAAACCCTCGAAGCGACCGCCCTCGCCACCCGTGGTCCGTGGCTCAAGCACCGGTTCGCCGAGGTCACGGGCACCCAGGAAGCGGCCCTGCTGGCGACCTGCCACCGGGTCGAGCTCCTGCTCGTGACGAGCTCCTCCGCGGCGGCGACGCGCTGGCTTGAGGGCCTCCCGGGGGACCGACGGTCGTGGGTCACGTGGGAGGGGCGAGAGGCGGTCGCCCGCGTCTTCAGAGTCGCGTCCGGGCTCGAGTCCCTCGCTGCGGGTGAGGCCGAGGTCCGCCAGCAGGTGCGGGCCGCACGGGAGACGGTCCAGAGCCGCCAGCCTCGCCCGATCCTCAAGGAACTGTTCTTCGCGGCGGCGGAGGCGGCCGACGCTGCCTTCCCGTCTGGGGGTGCGGCGCCCAGCGTGGCATCGGTGGCGTCGGGCCGTCTCAAGGAGCTGCTGGACGTCGCCTCCCCCCGCGTCCTCGTCGTCGGAACCGGCACGGTCGGGCGCCAGCTCACCGCGGCCCTCACCCCTTGGGCGGAGGTGACGATGGCCTACCACCGCGCCCCTCCGGAGGAGGGATTCCTCCGCGCCCTGGGGGCCCGGGCCGTGCCGTTCGAGCGTCTCCCCGAGGAGCTCCGACGTTCGGACGCGGTCGTCACCGCCGCGAAGTTCGGCGGTCGTGGACTGCGCGCCCGCGACCTCCCAACCGACCGGCCGCTCGTCCTGGTCGACCTCGGCGTGCCGCGCAACATCGAACCGGCCGCGCGGGAGCTCGCGAACGTGCGCCTGGTCGACCTCGAGGAGCTACACCGCGGGGCCCGGGCGTGCGACGTCTCGGGTTCCGCGGTGCGGGCGGTGGAGGGGCTCGCGGCCGACTGCTCCGACCGTATCGAGCGCCTGCTCCTCGAACCGTGGGTCTCGGCCCTACGACGCGCCGCCGAGGAGGTCCGGCGCTCGGAGCTCGCGCTCGCCCGGCGCTACCTCGGCACGCTCGACCCGCAGCAGGACGTCGCGCTCGATCTGCTCACCCGCCGCCTCGTGGACCGGCTCCTCCACGCCCCCACCGAACGGATGCGCCAGCTTCCGTCGGGTCCGGACGGGGAGCGCATCCGGAGGCTCGCCCTCGAGCTGCTGAGCCCGTCGACGCACGACCCGTGAGCGGGACGATCCGGGTCGGGACCCGGCGGAGCCGGCTCGCCACCGTTCAAACCCGATCCGTCCTCTCGGCCCTCGCCCAATCGGCGCCCGGACGCTCGTTCGTCCCCGTGCCGGTCGACACGAGCGGGGACCGTGACCGGGCGGTCGGGGGATCGACCGACTTCACGGACGCGATCGACCGAGCCCTCCTCCGCGGAACGATCGATCTTGCCGTCCACAGCGCGAAGGACCTCCCCGTCGTGCTCGACCGTCGGATGCGGCTCGTGGCCTGCCCCCGGCGCGCCGACCCGAGGGACTGCCTGGTGGTCCGTAACGGCCTGCGCGCCGAGGCGCTCCCCCGAGGGGCCCGAATCGGCTCGAGCAGCCCGCGGCGTCGTGCCCAGCTCCTCCGGTGGCGGCCGGACCTCAAGGTGGTCGAGCTCCGTGGGAACGTCGACACGCGCGTCGCCCGGATCCGCGCGGGCGGGGTCGACGCCGCGATCCTCGCGGTCGCCGGGCTCGCCCGGCTCCGACGCAAAGGCGAGATCGACCGGGTCCTTTCCGTCGACTCGTTCCTTCCGGCGCCCGGGCAAGGGTCGCTCGCCGTCGTCGCCCGAGCCGGCGCCCGCTCGTTGATCGCCCTCGCCCGGGCCATCGACCACGCGCCGACGCGCGGCTGCGTCGAAGCGGAGCGAGCGTTCGCCGAGCAGCTGGGGGGCGACTGCAACCATCCTATCGGGGCGCTCGCCGAGGTCCGCGGAGGAACGCTCCGGCTTACCGGCGAGGTTCTCTCGCCGGACGGCCGGCGCGCCCTCCGGCGACGCGGCGAGGGCCCGGCGGACGAGCCGGCTCGCCTCGGCCGGGCGCTCGCGCGAAGCATGCTCGGGCTCGGCGCCGCCGAGCTCCTTTCCCTCTCTCCAGCGTAGAGGCCGCCATGCCCCGCCCCGGTCGGCCCTCCGTCGTGGTCTTGGGCGGGCCCGGAACGCTCTCGCTCCTCGACGGCTCGCTGCGGCAGGCGGGGGTGCGGACCGTCCGGATCACGTTGTTCCATCCCGAGCCGGTCGACCCCGCGCGGTGGCTCCCCCGCCTCGCCCGAGCGCCCCCACCCGACACGGTCGTGCTCACGAGCCGCCACGCCGTGGAGGCGGGGCTGCGGCCGTGGTTCCGCCGCCGGGGTCCCCTCGCCGGTGCGGTGGAGTACTGGGCTGCGGGCGAGGGGACGGCGGAGGCGCTCCGGAACGCTGGGGTTCGGCGCGTCCGGCGTCCGCGGGGCCTCGGTGCGGCGGCGATCTTGAGGGGCCTCGGCGCCCGGGCGGGGCGGACCGTGGTCCACCTCCGCTCCGATCGGGCCGGCCCTGACCTGGCGGAGGACCTCCGGGCCCGAGGACACCGGGTGGTGGACCCGGTCGTTTACCGCCTCCGGGCCGCGCGGATCCTTTCCTCGTCCGATCGGAAGGCGCTTCGAGAGGCCGAACTCTGGATCGCCACCAGCCCATCCGCTCTCTCGACACTGAGGCGTCTTCTCGGACCCCGCGAGTTCGAATCGCGCCGCGGGAGGGTCCGGCTCCTCGTCCTCGGGGGTCGGACGCTGCGGGCGGCCCGGGGCCATGGGTTCCGCCGGGTCCAGAACGCGAACACGACGGACGCACAACGACTTACCCGCGTCGTGCTCACCGGATTCCGCGATGCCGCACGCTAGCGATTCCACGCTGAGGTCGCCCCCTCTCCAGGGCCTTCCCGTCCGTCCTCGGCGGCTCCGCCGGACGGCGAGCCTCCGGGACTGGGTGGCGGAGACCGACGTGGGACTCCGGCATCTCGTCTACCCGGTCTTCGTTCGGCCGGGAGACGGTCCCCCCGAGCCGATCGGCTCGATGCCCGGCGCGTTTCGGCACTCGGTGGTCGAGGTCGGCCGCCTTGCGGAGAAGCTTCGGGACGAAGGGATCCGCTCGGTTCTCCTGTTCGGGGTCGGCCGGAGGAAGGACGACGAGGGGACCGACGCCTGGGCCCCGGACGGGGTCGTGCCCGAGGCAGTGCGCGCGTTCAAGCGGACGGCGCCCGAGATCGTCATCGTCACGGACGTCTGCCTGTGCGCGTACACCTCGCACGGTCACTGCGGCGCGGTCGAAGGGAGGGAGGTTGCGAACGACCGATCGCTCAGGCTCCTCGCGAAGGTCGCCGTTGCCCACGCGGAGGCGGGGGCCGATGTCGTCGCGCCGAGCGCGATGATGGACGGACAGGTCGCGGCCCTCCGCGGGGCGCTCGACGCCGCGGGGCGCACGGAGACCCCCATCCTCTCCTACGCGACGAAGCACGCGTCCGCGTTCTACGGCCCGTTCCGCGAGGCGGAGCAGTCCGTTCCGTCGTTCGGGGATCGCCGCAGCTACCAGCTCGACTTCCGCAACGCCCGCGGCGCGATCAAGGAGATGGAGCTCGACGCCGAGGAGGGGGCGGACCTCCTGATGGTAAAGCCCGCCCTCACGAGCCTCGACCTCCTCGCGCGGGCCCGCGAACGTTTCTCCCAGCCGCTCGCCGCCTACCAGGTGAGCGGGGAGTACGCGATGATCAAGGCCGCGGCGGCCGCCGGCGTGGTCGAGGAGCGGGCCGCGGTCGAGGAGACGCTGGGGGCGATCCGCCGGGCCGGGGCGGACCTCATCGTTACGTACTTCGCACGGGACGTAGCGCGCTGGTCGCACGAGGTGCCATGACCGACGCTCCGCCCCCCACGGCCCAGTCCGAGGGGGCCGAGGAAGAGGGACCCCGGGACTTCGTCCGGTACACGTTCTTCCACCTGCTGCCCGAGTGGCGCCGCAAGAGCGAACCGGCCCGCGAGCGGGGTCGGGCCGAGTTCGCGCACGTCCTCGAGCACCCGCCCGAAGGGACGCTCGTGCGGACCTACTCGCTCGCGGGACTCAAGGCCGACTCCGAGCTCATGGTCTGGTCGATCGCCCCCGACGTCGCCCCTCTCCAGGAGCTCCACGCGCGTCTCATGGGCACCCCGCTCGGAGGGTACCTCGAGACCCCGTACTCCTACCTCGGGATGGCCCGTCGCTCGGAGTACCTCGGAGCGCACGCCCACGGCGGGGAGGGGAGCGAGACCCGACGACGCCCGGAAGGGCTGCCGTACCTCTTCGTCTATCCGTTCGTCAAGAAGCGCGACTGGTACCGGCTCGCCTTCGAGGAACGCCGGCGCATCATGGGCGAGCACTTCCGCATCGGCCACAAGTACCCGAAGGTGAAGATCCACACGGGCTACTCCTTCGGCCTCGATGACATGGAGTTCATCCTCTCGTTCGAGGGGTCGTCCCCCGCCGAGTTCCTCGACCTCGTGAGCGACCTCCGCTCGACCGAGGCAAGCCGCTACACGGAGCTCGAGACGCCGATCTTCACCTGCGTCCTCACGCCGCCGAGCCGGATGCTCGCGCTCGCCGAAGGGCTGCCGTGAGCCCCGCCGCCCCGGGACCCACGTCGCGCGCGCTCGCCCGGCGCGCGGCCCGCTCGATCGTCGGGGGCGTCGACAGCCCCGTCCGAGCGTTCCGCGCTGTCGGGGGGACCCCGGTGTTCTTTGCCCGCGGGCGCGGAGCCTACCTCACGGACGTCGACGGGCGCCGGTACCTCGACCTCGTGAGCTCCTGGGGGGCAAACCTCCTCGGCAACGCGCCGCCCCCGGTGGTCGCCGCCGTCCGCCGGGCGGCCGAACGCGGGCTCACCTTCGGAGCCCCGAGCCCGCTCGAGCACGAGCTCGCCGAGCGGATCCGGCGGGCGATGCCGTCGATGGAGCTCCTCAGGTTCGTGAGCTCGGGCACGGAGGCGGTCATGAGCGCCGTCCGGGTCGCGCGGGGGTTCACGGGCCGCGCGAAGGTGGTGAAATTCGCGGGCGGCTACCACGGCCACTCGGACGGCCTCCTGGCCCGGGCCGGTTCGGGCGTCGCGACCCACGCGCTCCCCGACTCGGCGGGAGTCCCGAAACCGATCGTCGGGGAGACCTACGTGACCCCGTACAACGACATGGACCGCCTTTCCGAGCTGTTCGAGCGCGAAGGCGAGCGCATCGCCGCGGTCGTGGTCGAGCCCGTCGCCGGCAACATGGGCGTCGTACCGCCGTGCCCGGGGTTCCTCCCGGCGATCTCGCGTCTCGCCCACCAGCACGGGTCCCTCGTCATCGCGGACGAGGTGATCACCGGCTTCCGGCTCCGTCGGGGCGCGATCCACCGCGCGCTCGGCCTCTCCGCGGACCTCGTGACACTCGGGAAGGTCGTCGGCGGCGGGATGCCGATAGGGGTCTACGGCGGCCGCAAGGAGGTCCTCGAGACGGTGGCCCCGCTCGGCCCGGTCTACCAGGCCGGCACGCTCTCGGGCCATCCCCTCGCGATGGCCGCCGGCGCGGCGACCCTCGACCGGCTCACGGCCGAGACCTACCGCGGGCTCGAGAGGACCGGCCAGGACCTTGAGGACCGGCTCGTGAGGTTGGCGGAGGAGGAACGGGTCCGACCGTTCCTGGTCCAGAGGGTCGGCTCGATGGTGGGGCTGTTCTTCGCGGAACCCCCCCTCCTGACCTACGAGGCCGCGGCGCGGACGAACCGGTCGCGCTACGCGCGGTTCTTCCACGCGGCGCTCGACGGCGGAGTCTACCTTCCCCCGTCCGCCCTCGAGACGGCGTTCGTCTCCACGGCCGTTCGGCCTCAGGACCTCGACCGGGCCGAGACGGCGATGCGGGCCGGGTTCCGGGCGGCGCGCGGAGCGCGACGATGAGCCGCGACCGTCTGGTCCGCGCCCTCCGGGGGGAGGAGACCGACACCACCCCCATCTGGCTGATGCGCCAGGCCGGCCGACACCTCCCGGGCTACCGCAAGCTCCGCGAGGCCCACTCACTGCTCGAGATCGCAACCAGCCCGAAGCTCGCCGCCGAGGTGACGCTTGAGCCGCTGCGCCGCTACGACGTGGACGCGGCGGTCGTCTTCGCCGACATCTCCCTGCCGTTCGCGGGCCTCGGGGTGCCGTTCTCTATCGACGCCGGGGTCGGCCCGGTCGTCGCGAAGCCAGTCCGCACCCGGGTCGAGGTCGACGCGCTCGCCGAGTTCGACGCCCGAAAATCGGTCCCGTTCGTCGGCCAGGCGATCGAGCGGTACCTCGAGCTCGAGCACGAACGGCCGATCGTCGGGTTCGCGGGCGGGCCGTTCACTCTCGCCGCGTACCTCGTGGAGGGGCGCCCGAGCCGCGACTACACCGCCACGAAGCGCCTCCTCTACCGGGATCCTGCGACCTTCGACCGGCTCTTGGAGCGGCTCGCCACCACGACGATCGATTACCTCAAGATGCAGGCGGAGAGCGGGGCGGCCGCGCTCCAGCTCTTCGACACCTGGGTCGGCGCGGTCGAGCCGGACGTCTTCGAGCAGCACCTGCTCGACCCGCTCCGCTCGATCTTCCGCGCGGCCCGCGCGTGGGGCCGCCCGACCATCTACTTCTCGACCGGCTCGTCCCATCTGCTCGAGCTCCTCGCGAAGACCGGAGCGGACGCGCTTGGCGTCGACTGGCGCGAGCCGCTCGGACGGGTGCGCCGTCGGGTCGGCCCCCGGCTCGCCCTCCAGGGGAACCTCGACCCTGCCGCCCTCCTTGGGACCACCGAGACGGTGCGGCGTGAGGCGGACCGGGTGCTCGACGAGATCCCGGACGGACGTGGGCACGTCTTCAACCTCGGCCACGGGGTTCTGCCCGAGACGGACCCGGACCGGGTCTCGGACCTGGTCGAGCACGTCCACCGCTCGGGGCGGGACCGGAGACGGCGGTGACGGGACAGACGAGTACGCGAGCGTGGGCCCGCCGGAAGGCCTCCTCGTCCTCCGGGTAGGTTCGTCGTGCTCCGGTTCTTCCTGCTCGGCGGCCGGTGGGGCCCGGTGCCGGCGGCCCTGTTCGTGGTGATCGGGGTCGCCGCGTTCGGCGCGGCGGGGATCGTACTCGCGGCCACCCTCGGCACCCCGCTCGCCCCTGTCGGCTCCGCGGAAGCCCTCGTGTTCGTCCTCGTGGGCTCCGTGCTGGCCGTCCTCGGCCTGGTGCGCCGACGCAGAGGCGCAGGACCGGATCAGCCCCCACCGCCGCCGGGCCTCTGAGCGCGGCCGGGGAGACGGCCTCGTCCCGTCGTGCGACCTCCCGAACGGGCCCCCGTGGGACGCTGTCGGGGCTCCTTACGTGCCCCGACGCTTGGGTCCCGCGGGGTCGTGGAAGCGTCCGAGCCTCGGGTCCGTCTCTCCCTGCCGAGAAAGGGCTGGGCCCTGCTCGCCGTGGGCCTCGTGGTCCGCGAGGCGCTCTCGTTCTGGACGGGGCACCCGTACGACCTCGAATCGTTCCTCCGTACCGGGTTCGTCGTGGCCCACGGCGCCGACCCGTACGTCGCGCTCGCACCTCCCGTCCCGGGGGTGAGCTTCGGCTACCTCAACGCGGGGATCGCGCTCGCGAGCTACCCTCCGTTCTGGCCCGAACTGCTGGGCGGGATCTACCGCTTTTGGGAGGACCTCGGCGCCGGGAACCGGTTCGTGCTCTACTTCCTCCTCAAGCAGCCCGGGATCGCGGCCGACCTCGGCACGGCCTACCTCCTCTGGCGGATCGCCCGTCGGGCCGGCGCCGCGCTCGGGACCGCGCTCGGCGCCCTCGGTTTCTGGTCACTGTTCCCGTACGCCATCGCGATCAGTGCGGTATGGGGCCAGTTCGACGCGATCCTGGTGATGGTGGTCCTCCTCGGTGTCGAGGCGCGAACGGCGCTCGAACGGAACCTCCTCTACGGCGTCGGGATCCTCGTGAAATGGCTCACCGTGGTCTTCCTCCCCCTCTCGGTGTTCCGCGAGAGGCGGCGCACCCGCCTCAGCGTCCTCGCCGCGGCCGGCCTGGTCGGCGGGCTCGGAATCCTGCCGTTCGTGTTCCAGGGTTGGTCGCTCACCGAGTTCCTCACGCTCACCCGCAACGTCTCGCACGGGAACAACTGGGGGATGAACTACGTGTTCCTCCTCACCTACCAGCCGGTCGCGTCGACCCTCGGGACCGTTCCGGGACTCTACTCCGCCCTCGGGTTCGCCTGGGTCCCGGCGGCGGTCGTCGCGGGCTACGTCGCGGCCCGGTGGGTACGATCCGGAGGGGTCTCCGCCGAGGTTCGGGCGCTGCTCTTCGTCCTCGCGGCGGTGCTGCTGGTCCGTTGGGGCCTCTACGAGCAGTACTTCCTCTACCTCTTCGCCCTGCTCGTCCTCGACCTCGCCGTAGCCCACCCCGGGCGACGAGGGCTCTTCCGGTTCACGGTCGCGGTCGCGTCCGCGCAGCTCCTTGCGAACAACGATCTCGGCCTGCGGTTCCTCACGCCCCTCGACCCGGGCCTCCTGACGACGCTCTACGCGGCGGAGGCGGGCCCGGCCTGGGGGGTGCTCCGGACGGACGTGCTGCTCGTCCTCGCGGTGATCATGACCATCACGCTCGTCCAGCTCCTCATGGTGCTCGCGTCGGACGAGCCGACGCCCCGACCGTGGATCCTCCTCGTCCCGTCGAGGATCGCGGCCCGGTTCGCGCGGTGGCGCCGGAAGGTCGCGCCCGGCTCGCCGGCGCGACTTTAGGACCGACGGCCCCGGTCCAGGGTCGGCGGAAGCTACAAGGGCCCTCGAGCGGTCCGCCCGCGGCTCGGACGATGAAGGTCCTTTCGGAGCGGTGGCCGATCAAGTACCTCCTGTCGGACTACGGCGTCTGCCTGGGCCTCGATACCCACCGTTGCTCCTACCTCTTCCTCCTCCACCGGGGCGGTATCGTCCTCCAGCGGCGGCCGGTCGGCGACCGTATCGTCGAGGACCTCGACTACCACATCCCAGACATCGTGGACGCGCTCGCGATGGACGCGGGCGCTCGCCCGGGCGCCGCCTGAGCGACGGTGGCCCCGCCCGTCCCGGGGCTCATCGGGGGGAGCTCGAGGACCGCGGTGGCGCCATAGCTGTAGCCGGTGAGCTCGTTGAGGCCCCCCTGGCCCACGAGCAAGAGCGACCCCGGTCCGAAGAGGGGGGCCCAGCCCGCGAACTGCACCTGCCCTCCCGCGAAGGAGGACGGGAGGAGCGCGTGCAGGTCGAGGACGAAGCACCCGCGCACTTCCCCGTTCCAGAGGGCCAGCTCGGGCAACGACAAGCCCCGGACCCCGGAGCCTTTGCCGGCGAGAAGCCAGCCGAACGGGGTGGCGACCACGGCGTTCACCCACGTATCGAACTCGGGCGGCAGGGCCGGCACGGGCCGAACGGAGGTGCCTACCAACTCGGCGACCGCCGCCGGCGGGCCCCCACCCACCACCCAAGCGGTCCCGTTCCAGTCGGCGCCGAAGACGCCGCCGCCCGCGAACGGCGAGCCCGGCAAGAGGTCGGTGTATCGCCCCTCGGAAAGGACCCCGAAGACCCCGCGTCCCCCGACGACCCAGGAGGTGCCGTTCCAGGCGAGCAGCTGGATCCAGTCACGGGCCCCGGTGTGGGGAAGCAGGCCGGTGAGGTCCGTCACCGCGCCGCCGCGAAGCTCCACCATCGCGGCCCCCGCCGAGCTGTTGCCGGCGAGGAGCCAAGAGCTCCCGTTCCACGCCACCGCCCACACCCCGCCACCCCGGAAGTGCGGAAGGACGAGGGGGGAGAGGTTGGTCCAGGCGCCGTCGCGGTAGCTCGCGAGCACGCCCCCGCTCACCGGACCCCATGTCGCCTCGCCCGAAACGAGCCACGCGGTCCCGTTCCAGACGGTGCCGAAGACCCCTCCGAGGTGAAAGAGGGTCCCGGTGGAGCTCGTGAGGTTCACCGCCGGTCCCGAGCCGAGCTCGGCGGAGAGTTCGGGCAGGGTGAGGTCGTGGGGCCGGTCCCATCGCCCGATCCCCGCGTACAGGATCGCGGTCCCGTTCTCGCCGAACCCTTGGATCGCCCCGGGGCGGAACGTCCCGTTGAGCGACCCCGTGGTGTTCGCGACGACGTACGGGAACGTCGCGCTCCCCTGGACGATGGGGCACCTTGCCCCCGACGCGAGGCTGGGCCCGAGCCAACCTACCGCGCCGGTGAGCGCGAGCGCGGCGGTCACGAAGACGGCGGCCCACACCCCGGGACGAGGCGGTCTCGTTCGCCTCATCGAGCAACCTCGGCCCGTGGTGCGGCCGGCCGGGGGAGGATCGCGTCGGGGGAGGGGAGATCGGCCCGACGGAACGTCATCAGGAAGTGATCGCCGAGCGACCGCAACGGCGCGCGCGCGGAGAGGTACCGGTCCCATCGGTCGAGGCGCTCGAAGTGACGGGAGAACTTCTCGGCGTAGCCGACCAGGTCCGACGGGGGCAGGAGCCCGGGCGCCGCCTGCCAGCGCTCGGCCTTGAACCATGGGGCGAAGATCCCGGCGAAGGTCCGGGGCGAGTAGGAGAACACGTCCACGCAGAATCGCGAGGAACCGACCCGTACGGGACGAGCGAGCCGCCCGACCGCCCGTCGCCATTGGCCGGCGAGCGCGTAGCCCAGCAGCTCGTCGACGCACCAGCGGTTGTACACTCCCGCAACGAACCGGCCGTCCCGCCGCAGGAGCCCGTGAAGGGTCGGAGGGAGAGGAGCGAGGTCCGCCTCGCAGTTGAGCGCGCCGTAGGTCGAGTACGCCCCGTCGAACGACCCTTCGCCGAGCTCCGAGAGCAGCCGGCCGAGGTCCGCGGCGGCGAACCGGCGGGTGGTGAGCCGCTCGGCGACACCCTCCTGCCGCGCCTTCCCCCGTACGACGTCGAGCATCCTTTCGGAGATATCCACGCACAGCACCTCGTGCCCGTCCCTGAGGAGCGGCAGTGTCTCCATGCCGGAGCCGCAGCCGATCTCGACCAAGCGGCGCGCCGGGGCGAACGTCGAGCGGAGCAGAGCGAGGGATCGGTCCCGGAGGAGCCGGTTGATGCGGTTGCCGAGAATGTGCCGGTCGTAAGCGTCCGCCACGTTGTCGAACTCCGCCTCGAGCCAACGGTGGTAGCCGCCGGTACCGTGCTCTCCGCCCGGTCCCTCCTTGAGGTCGACCTCGAGGACCCGGGCGGGGTCGTGGTACCATCGTTCGTAGGCCACCGCCCCGTACTTCGTGCGGAACCAGCTCAACACCTGGTCCTTCTCGCCCGGTTCGACCACCAAGCGGGTGGGGCCCTCGACCGACCGTCCGTCGAGCACGAGACAGGCGCGGCCGTCCCGCAGAACCTCGACCGGCCAGCGGGCCGAGCGCTCGCGAGCGACCAGGTAGATCCGGGAGGCTCGCCGCACGAATCCGAGCGGAACGCTCGGCCCGCCGAGCTGGAGCTCGAGGTGGTCGATCCGGTCTACCGGTTCCGGGGGACCCAGCGGACCCGCTCCGGGCGCAACGTCCGTCGCCATCACCCTACGGAGGGGTCACCGCCGACTCGGTCGTAGGGGCACGGGCGATGGGGCCCGGTGCAGGAGGCGCGGGACCGTCGTAGCGACGCCGGATCTCCTCGAAGCGTGCCGAGCGCAACTGGAGCCGTCGCGGCGTGGACCGGGTCCGGAACGAGCGTTCCTTCGCCCCCGTCCCCGCGAGGTGGGAGTTGCGAACGAGGCCCGTGAGCTGGAGGTACGCCGCGAGCCACGGGTAGACGAGGGCGTTGAGCAGACGGACCGGCAGCGGCGCCGGCTTCGGGGGAAACGTCGCCGGTCCCCGGCTGCGCTCGGAGTGGACCGTCGGGAACTGATCCGCCATCCACGGGGCGAGGACCAGGAGCGCGCGGTAGTACTCCTCCCCCCACAGGCAGCGCAGCGCGAGCGCCTCCCGTGCGAAGAGGAGCCCGCGGTCCGTGGTGAACTCGCGGCGGGCGTCCGTCTCATCGAGCACGTAGTTGAAGCACGGGAGCGGGGCGTCCTTTGCCGGGTCCCGCCACCGGGCCACCCTTCCCTGGAAGAAGGCGAAGGCGAGGAACCACCAGACGGCCCCGCGCCGCGTCACCACGAAGAAATCGAGGTCGTCCCCCCGCTCCGGCTCGCCGTAGGCGGTCGAGCCGCTCACGGCGATGCACCGGAGCCAGGCGTGGGAGGGGCGAAGCGGCCCGTTCACGAGGGCCTTCGCGTGTTCGAGGTACGCGCGGCCCCGCGCCGCCCGTTCCGCAAGGGGCACGACCGGCCCGGGGGACGATCGGACCCGCCCGGCCTCGGAAACGCCGAGGTTTGGGTGACGAGCGAGCCACGCTTCGAGCTCCGCTGACGTGCTTGGGCCCCCCGGGGGGAGAAGACGAACGAGCTCGTCGATCGGCATGGTCGTGCCGAACGAAGCGGCCAGTGAGGTGAGGAGCTCGACCCTCCGGTGAACCGCTTGGGCCCTCACCAACTCCGCAACGTCCGGCGAAGCGGGACCTTCCGACGCCCGGCCCGCGCCGCCCTCGGTCCGGATCCGGACCCAACGGACGTGGTCGGTCGAGCGCAGCAGGCGGTCTCGAGCGGCGAGGGCGTACGCGGCCACCTCGAACACGGTAAGGGCCAGGAGGTCCCGGGTCCCGCGGGGTCGGTGGCGGGCGGCGGACCGGAAGAGCCGTAGGGTCCAACCGGGATCCGCGAGGCCCCGAGCCACGATCGTGGCGGTCGACGCGCCAAGGAGGCGGCGCACCTGGAGGTTCCCGAAGCGGATGCGACGCCGCTGGGCGAGGTGGTCCCGCGCGGTCCGGGGAGCCTCGGTGAGCACCCGGGCGTCCGATGCGTAGCACCGGGCGCCCCCTCGCTGAGCGAGCCAGACCCCAAGGTAGGAGCCGTCGTTGATCGTGCCCTCGGGAAGGTCGAAGGCGATCGGGAGACCGAGCAGCAGGAGCTCGTCCGAGAGGTGCGCCCCCCCTCCCTCGCGGGCCAGCTGGACGTGAAACTCGTGGTGGAGGTCCCAGAGAAGGGCCGACCGGCTCGTCCAGGGATCCTCCGGGTCCCCGCCCCGAGGGAACGGCCGACCCATGACCGCCCAGGGCCGGTCGTCCGGGAGACGCTCGGCGGTCCGCAGGAGCCTTTCGACCGCGTCGGGGGCCGCCCGCGCGTCCCCGTTGAGAAGGACCAGGGCGTCGCCCGTCGCGCGGGCGAAGACCTCCCGGAGCGCGCGGGCCTTGCCGAGGCGCTCGGCCTCGACGACCAGGCCGACCCGGGGGTCCTCCGCCGCGAGCCGCGCCGCCACAGCGACCGTACGATCGGTGCAGCCGCTCGCCACGACCCAGATCCGGTTCCAGCGTGCGCCGGTCGGAAGCGCCTGGTCGAGCAGGGAGCGCACGGCGCTCTCGATCGTGCCTTCCTCGTTGAACGCGACCACGCCGGCCGAGAGCGACCAGGACCTCGCTGCAGGGCTCGAACGCGGAGCGGCCTCGAGCGCCGGCTCCCGGGCTGCCGGGGCGGGCGGGCGGCTACGGCCGACGAGCGTGGTCGCCATCGTTCAGACCTTCCGTATCACGTCGAACCCCGTGGGCTCGGGCTTCCAGAGGAGAGCGTAGGGGAGCGTGAGGCCCTCGTAGACCGCCACGACGAACTGGAGGGCGAGGACGCTCGGCATGTAGCGGCGGAGGGTCCGGTACGCGCCGACCTGGTAGGTCAGGCAGTAGCTCGCGAAGTTGAACAGGCCGAGGACGAGCAGCCACGTGGGCAAGGGGAAGTGGATGACAAAGCCGTAGAACATCGGGACCAGCCCGAGGAATCCGGTCCAACCCGCCCCGTAGCGGTAGAGGACCCACCAGAGCGACCCGCGGCTTGTCTTGGCGATACGGTCCCGCGACCAAAGAATCCCGTACATCCACCGGCGGCGCTGCCGGAAGAAGTCCCGGGGATTGAGCGGAGGGGCGATGGAAACGGTGTGCGGGATGTGGCCGAACCGGTAGCCCCGCTGGACGAGGAGCTGGCCCATCAGGAAGTCCTCCCCGCAGAAGGTGCCGTAGTCCCAGCCGATGGCGTACTCCACGTCCGCGCGGATGACGAGCCCCTCGCCGTGGACGGCCTTCGGCCGATGACGCGCGTTGAAGAACGCGCACCACGCCTCGCAATCGGTCACCCGGATCAGATCGGCGAGCGTCGAGAGGAGGTGGTGACCGTGCTCGCGAAGGCGGATCGAACCTTGGCCGGCCTCCTCCTCCATCCGGAAGACGTGCACCAGGTAGGCGCGGCTGACCACCGAATCGTCGTCGAGGTGGCAGATGTACGTCTCGGAGCCGCAGCCGAGCGCGTGGAGGTGCTCGATGCCGAACTGGAGCGCCCGCTCCTTGTTGCGCGAGCCGTTCGGCGTCCGGTACGCGGCCGGCACGACGATCTCCCCGGCCGTGTAGCGGAAGGCATCCCGCTCCTCCTTGATGACGAACGGCTCGACCGGGAGGTCGTAGCCGCGTACCGTGGCGAGGATCTTCTCGACCACCAACGGGTTCTCCCCGTTCGTGCAGACCACGACCAGGCACCGGCGACCGGGAACTGGCCCCGCGGCCCGGACGCTCCCGCCTCCGGGCCGTCGGCGGATCCAGGCGGTCACCAAGAGGACGAGCTGGCCGATGGAGATCGGAGCGTAGACGAGGATGATCGGCCCGACAACGAAGGGAAGGAGGTCGGCCCACTCCATTGTGAGCCTCCCCTCCGCGACTCCCCTTCGCCCCGTGCCCTAGTGCGTGGTCCTCACCTGGGTCGATACGAGGAGCAAGAGGGCCCCGACCACCCCCGCCAGCGAGCTGGTCATCGTGCAGAGGAACATGTTGTCCGACGCCATGTAGGTCAGGGTCCAAGCGAGAGGAGCCCCGAGGATCAGGACGAGGAGTCCGGTGGAAAGCAGCAGCAGAGGGGAGGAGCGATCGGACCGGAACGCCAAGAACGCCCGCCGCACGAGGAGCGCGCCGAGGGCGCCCAGGACGGCGAAGACCAGCCAGAGCTGCCACACGGCGAGGATGTCCCCGGGGCTCGTCACGGCCGTTCCTCCGCGCGAACCTTGCTCCACATTGTCGCGAGACGTTCGGCCGCGAGGTCCCGATACTGCGCCAACACCTCGATCCTAGCTCCATGGTAGCGGACCTGCGTCTCGGCCAAGAGAGACCGGAACAGGTCCGTTCGGTGACCGTCGGTGGAGAGCACCGTGCGCTGGATCCCCACGAGCCCGCTCTCCTGGAGGTCCTTGAGCTTCCGGTAGACCGACGCCTGGGGTAGCTCGCATGCCTGCACTAGATCCTGGGCGCTCCGGGGAGCTTCGTTGAGCTGCCGGAGCAGGTCGCGCGACTGAGGGTCACCGAGCGCCGCAAGGATCGCCTCCTCCTGCATCCGTGTGACCCGGGAGAGTCGCACTCCTCCCGCCTCGCCATTGTCCGGGACCACGGCACCCACCCTTGTCTTGGCTCGCCCGATTATCGGTTCTGGGAACCGAGGGACTCCGGGGCCGCGAGACCGGTGCCCCTCTTAGTGCCTGTCTAGGCCGCCGGGTGAGCCCGCCGGCAAGAGGGCATTGCGCCGGACCGCCCGGGCGGCCACGCCCGGGTGCTCCGGGCGAGGGCGCGGAGGCGAGCGCGACCGGAGCGGCCCGCCCCGCGAGACGTTGGTCGAAGTGTCCGGTTAGTGGATCGCGGCGGAGATCTTGCCCGCGAGATCGGGAGGAACCGTCGTCATCCCGTGGGCCGCCTTGGCGTGGACCGAGGCGATCTGAACCACCTCGTCCTTCGACGACCCGTTCCTTACCTCGAAGCCACAGTTCATTCCGAGATCGGCGCACCGAAAGTTCGGCATAGGCACCTTGGACCGCAAGGTGGACGGCGGTATATCTCCCCCTCGTGAACCTGCCCTCACTTTCGACCAGCCCGGTCGCCCGTCGGACGGATCGCCCGGCGGCTCTGTGTTCGGGGGCGCATGGGGCTGTCGCCTTGGGGCTCTGGGTGAAACCGGCAAAGCACCGTTATGATGCGGAGGCTGCTCGGCGCCGCCAGTCATGGCCGAGCTCGCTGCCGGATCGGCCCCTCCGTCCCTGCTCGCGATCACGGTGCGCAGGTCCCTCACCTCCGGGCGGGTCTACTTGCTCGTGGGTGCGGGGCTGTCGATGTTCTACGCGATCCTTCTGGGGGTCGTCCCCGGGCCTGCGTTCGAGTCGATCTTTCCCACCCTCCTGCCGGTGATGGCCGTGGTCGGGGGCTTGGGTGGGATGATGGTCTTCACGAGCGACCGGATCAAGGGCGTCTTCGAGTACCTCCTAGCCTACGGGGTCCCACCCCGGAGAGTCTTTTCCAACGTCCTCGTAGCGGGGATGGTCCTCGAGACGATCGTCGTCGCCTCCACGTGCGCGGTGGGTCTCGCCGTCTATCTCGCGAGCGGGCACGCGTTCACCGCGGTGCTCGCGGTCTCACTGCTTCTCTACGGACTCCCGATGAGCTACGCGTCGGTGGCGTTCGCCTCGATGGTCGGAATGTTCTGGACCTCCCTTTCCTCCCCCCGCCAGGGGATCAACAGCCCGATCGGCCTCGTGCCCCTCGTCGGCATCGCGCCGTCCGTGGCCACCCTGGTCGCCGCCGAGGCGGTCCGCCCCTTCGGGGAGACGATGGTACTGCTCGTGACGTCCGCGAGCATCGTGGCGGTGGTGGGGGTCGTGCTCGGCCTCCTCCGCTTCGCGACCCGGCTCCTGCCGCGCGAGCGGTTCCTTTCTCCCGCCTAGCATGAACGACACCACC
>JBAIXP010000058.1:0-44301 GCA_037916495.1 Thermoplasmata archaeon
AGTAGTACTTCTGGGTGTCAAAGCGGCGGTGCGCGATGTCGATCGTGACGCCGCGCTCGCGCTCCTCCTTGAGCTCGTCCATCACCCAGGCGAACTCGAACGTCGCCTTCCCCTTCGCCTCGGCCTCCGCCCGGAACTTGTCGATCTCCTCCTGGCGGATGTACCCCGTGTCGAGCAGGAGTCGACCTACCGTCGTGGACTTCCCGTGGTCGACGTGCCCGATGAACACGATGTTGAGGTGGGGTTTCTGTGCCATGCTGTGAGCTCCGCGCGCGCCGACAAATCACCCCTATTTAGGGGTTGTTGCGTCGGCACCGCGGGGAATGGCCCCCCGGGCGGCCGTCCCCAAGACGGCAGCGTCCGCCCGCGCGCCGTGCCGTCCGCCAGGGCGGGAGCCCCGTCCCCGAGGGCCTCGAGATTTTGTACGGCGGACGGCTAGGGGCCGGCGGCGCTGAGCGGGGCAGGGGCTGTGAGCGAACCGTCTCCGGGGACCGTCGCGGCGAGCCGGTCGTCGGTCGTCCGCCTCATGATGCCGAGCGACGCGAACTTCACCGGCACGGTCTTCGGCGGGGTGATCCTCTCGGAGGTCGACCGGGTCGCCTACGTCGCGGCGGCGCGTCACGCCGCGGCCCCGTGCGTGACCGCCTCGTTCGACCGGGTCGACTTCCTCGCGCCGGTGCGCATCGGGGACGTCGCGACGTTCTCCGCGGAGATCACCTACGTCGGCCGGACCTCGATGGAGGTCGCGGTGCGGATCGTCGCTCAGGCGGTGAGCGAGACCGCTCCCCGTCGGGTGGGGGACGCGTTCGTGACGTTGGTCGCCGTGGACGCCGAAGGGCGCCCCGTCCCGGTCCGCCCGCTCCTGGTGCGGACGGAGGACGAAAAGGTAAGGTTCGAGGAAGGCCGTCGCCGCGCCGAGGAGCGTCGGGCCTCCCGCAGGCACTGACGGAGAACGAAGATGCTGTGCGAGATGTGCGGCAACGAGGTCCCCGCGACGAGCCGCGTCCGGATCGAGAAGTCGGTCCTCGCGTTGTGCCCGGCGTGCGCGAGGTTCGGCGTCCCGCTCGACCCGCCGCCCCCGGCCGCCCCCGCGGCGCCGGCCGGCGCGCGCCGGCCCCTGGTCGGCGCGACGCGTCCGACCTCGGGCCCGCGCCGTCTCGAGGAGCGCGACCTCTACACCGAGATCGGGGAGCTCGAGCTCGCGCCCGATTGGGGACGCCGGGTGCGCACCGCCCGTGAGGCGAACGGCTGGACGCCCGAGGAGCTCGGCAAGCGGCTCAACGAGAAGAAGTCGGTCGTCCTCAAGATCGAGTCGGGGGACATGCACCCGCCCGACGCGCTCGTCCGCAAGCTCGAGCACCTGCTCAAGGTCCGCCTGCGCGCCGAGGCCGGGGCCGGCGCGTCCTAGCGCGGGCGGTCGCCGCCGCCGCCCCTCACTTCTTCAGAAGGAGCGTCTCGAGGATCGCCTTCTGGGCGTGGAGGCGGTTCTCCGCCTGGTCCCACGCCGCCGACCGAGGTCCGTCGAGCACCTCGTCGGTGATCTCCTGGCCGCGGTGCGCGGGCAGGTCGTGGAGGACGAACGCGTTCGGCGCGGCGAGACCGAGGAGCCGGGCGTTGACCTGGTAGCCGGCGAACGCCTTCTCCCGCGCCTCCTTCTGCCCCTCGTCCCCCATCGACACCCAGACGTCGGTGTAGAGCGCGTCCGCGCCCTCGGCGGCCTTCTCGGGCTCGGTGACGAAGCTCACGGTCGAGCCCGATCGGTCGGAGAGCGCCCGCGCCGCCTGGACGACCTCGGGACGGGGTCGGTACGCCTCGGGGATCGCGGCGACCAGATCGACGCCCACCGCGGCCGCCCCGAGCAGGAGCGAGTGGCAGACGTTGTTGCCGTCCCCGATCCACGCGAGCCGGTGGCCGCGCAGCTGGCCGTTCCAGCGCTCGCGCAGGGTGAGGAGGTCGGCGACGATCTGGCACGGGTGCTCGAGGTCGTCCAGGGCGTTGATGACCGGCACCGTCGCGTGCCGGGCGAGCTCGACCATCTGGTCGTGCCGGAACGCGCGGTAGACGAGCGCGTCGACGTAGCGCGAGAGGACCCGCGCGGTGTCGGCGATCGTCTCGCCGCGGCCGAGCTGGAGGTCGCTCGCCGAGAGGTAGAGCGCGTGCCCGCCGAGGTCGCCGATCCCGACCTCGAACGACGTGCGGGTACGGGTGGACGGCTTCTCGAAGATCATCGCGACGTTCGCGCCGGGGAGCGACGCGCGGCGCCGGCCCTTCGCGCGCTCTTCCTTGAGGCGCGCGGCGTGCTCGAGAAGGTCCCCGAGCTCCTCGGCGACGTCCGCAAGGGAAAGGAGGTCGCGCTTCGGCCGCGTCGGAGCCATCCGGGCCGGAGCAGGGCTCCCAAGGGAAAACGTTGGTCCCGCGCGCGCACGCAGGTTAAGAAGGGGACCGGACTGCGCGCGCCGGAGCGCGTTTGTGCCAGCTCGTACATCCCGGGGGACGCGACGCCCGACGCGGCGCCGTGCGACCCCAAAAACCAGTGCGTCCACGGGGCGGAAGGTCTACTTCGTCACCGGAGGGGTGACCAAGTTCGCGAAGGCCCACCCGGAGATGGATTTCCGGCTGATGGTCAAGCGGGCGTACGACTACGCCTTGAAGGACATCCCGAACCTCACCAAGGACCAGATCGACGGGACGCGGATCTCCTACTTCTCCGACCACTTCTCCCGCCAGCTCAAGGCCGCGAGCATGGTCCAGGACTACCTCGGCCTCAACCCGAAGGGCTCGGTCCGCATCGAGTGGGGCGGCGCTACCGGCGGGGAGTGCTTCCAGGCGGCGTACGAGGCGGTCGCGAGCGGGCGGATGGACGTCTGTCTCGCCGCCGGCTACGAGACGATGAGCCGGGTCGCGACGTGGAAGGGCAACGAGTTCATCGCCCTCGCCTCCGACACGAACTTCGACTTCCCGCTCGGCGGGTTCTACACCGGCTACTACGCGCTCATGGTCGTGCGCCACATCTACGAGTACCTCCGCCTGAGCAAGTTCGCGGGGATCACGGACGAGCGCGAGGCGCAGCGCCGCGCGATCGCCGAAGGCCAGCGGATCATGAGCTGGGTCTCGGTGAAGAACCATCTCAACGCGCTCCACAACCCGTACGCGCAGTACCCGAAGCGCCTCACCGTCGACGACGTGCTCTCTTCCGAGATGATCAGCTACCCGCTCACGCGCGAGCAGATCTGCACGATGTCGGACGGCGCGGCGGTCGCGATCCTCTGTACGGAGGCGAAGGCGAAGGAGTTCACCGACCGTCCCGTGCGGGTGACGGGCGTCGGCTGCGGCACGGACACGATGCGCTTGGCCGACCGACCGTTCGGTCAGGTGCCCCTGATGCCGCACGAGAAGGCGAGCGACTACAAGGAGCTCCCGTACCCGGGGGTCCACTCCTTCCGCGCGGGGCGCGCCGCCGGCCTCGAGGCGTACCGCATGGCCGGGATCACGAACCCGATCAAGGAGCTCGACTTCATCGAGCTCCACGACGCCTACGCCTCGAGCGAGATCCAGACCTACGAGGACCTCGGGCTCTGCCGCTACGGCGAGGGCTACGACTTCACCCTCTCGGGAGCCCCGTTCCTCAAGGGGCTCGACTACGGGCTCAAGGTCCCCGAGGCCGGCAAGATCCCGGTGAACCCCTCGGGAGGCCTCATCGCCTGCGGCCACCCGGTCGGGGCGACCGGCCTCATGCAGGCCGTCTTCGCCCTCTGGCAGCTCCAGGGGACGGTGAAGCGGCACTTCGGCGACCCTACCCTCCAGATCAAGAACGCACGGCGTGGGGCGATCCACAGCCACGCGGGGACCGGCTCGTCGGTGACCGTCTCCATCCTCGAGCGGGGGTTCTAGCGATGGCGCGCCCTCCCGCCTACGACAAGTTCCGCGACGTCCAGGCCGAGCTCGCCCGCAGCGGGGTCGCGATCTTCCGCGACAAGCAGGGCTCGGAGAACCTCGTCATCCGCGACCCGTACGCCATCGAGTACATCCACTCCTACGCGGAGGACTCGCCGTTCTTCCTCGCCCTCGCCGAAGGAAAGCTCCTCGGCTCCCGGTGCACGGGGAAGTCCTGCGGGTTCCGCTACGCGACGCCACGCTCCCACTGCATGGTCTGCGGCAAGCCGACCGAGTGGTTCGAGCTCCCGAAGGCCGGTCGCCTCCACTCCTGGACGACCTGCCACTTCGGCAGCGAGGCGTTCTTGAAGGAGACCCCGTACAACCTCGCGCTGGTCGAGTTCGACGGCGTCGGGAGCGTGCTCCTCGGGCGCCTCAAGGACTGCACGGAGGAGGAGATCTACGTCGGGATGCCCGTGGTCGCGCGGTTCACTTCCGAGCCGAAGTTCCGGATCACGGACGTCTGGTTCGTGCCGGACCGGACGAGGGCCTAGGCACGGGGGTCCGCGCGCCCGGCGCGGCCCACCCCGCTCGGCCCGGCGCGGCGCGCGCCCGCGCCGGTCCCTACGGGCCGAACGGAGCGAGAAGCGGGAGGGATGCCGCGGGCCGGGCTTGAACCGGCGGCTTCAAGATCTTCAGTCTTGCACTCTCCCAAACTGAGTTACCGCGGCGCCGCGTCCCCGACCACGGCCCCAGTATAAAGGGGGATGCCGCGGACACGGGGGCCTTTCGTGCGGGTGGCCCCGGTCGGTCGGGGCCAGGGCCCCGCACGAACGCACGTGCGCGCGTCCGAGACCCTTTGGCTCCGCCCGAACGCCCCTCATCTTATCTAGCCCCTCCGGCCTCTCTCCGTCTCCGGATGCGCACCCTCGTCGTCACCGAGAAGTTCAGCACGGCCCTCCGCATCGCGATCGTCCTCTCCGACGGCCGGATGGAGCGGACCCGCCTCCGCGGGACCCCGGTCTTCCGGTTCACGCGGCCCGAGGGACCGTACGCGGTGGTCGGTCTGCGCGGGCATATCGTCGAGCTCGACTACTCCGAGGAGCTCGCGAGCTGGAGCCTTGCGAGCCTCCCGAAGCTCCTTGAGGCAACGCCCGAGAAGCGGGTCACCGAACCCGGGATCGTCGGCGCGCTCCAGGAGATCGTCCGGGAGTTCGACCGGGTGATCATCGCGACCGACTTCGACCGGGAAGGGGAGCTCATCGGCCTCGAGGCCCTCGCGCTCCTCAAGGAAAAGCACCCCGCGATCGAGGTGAAGCGCGCCCGCTACAGCGCGCTCACCCGCGACGAGATCGAGCGGAGCTTTCTGAACCTCGCCGAGCTCGACCACGCCCTCGCCGAGGCGGCCGAGGCCCGCCAGGAGATCGACCTCGTCTGGGGGGCGCTGCTCACCCGGTACCTCTCGCTCACCGCCGGCACGCAGGGCCGCGGGTTCCTCTCGGTCGGACGGGTCCAGACGCCGACGCTCGCGCTCCTGGTCGAGCGCGACCAGGCGATCAAGGAGTTCGAGCCGACCCCGTACTGGGAGCTCCTCGCCCGCGGAACGAAGGACGGCGAGGCGTTCACCGTGCGGCACGTCCACGGGATCTTCGAGAACCGCTCGGAGGCCGAGGCGCTCTTCGGCCGGGTGAAGGACGCCCGCGAGGCGACCGTGCTCGAGTTCGCGGAGGAGGCGACCCGCCGGCGCCCTCCGATCCCGTTCTCCACGACGCTCTTCGTCGCCGAGGCGACCCGCCTCGGACTCGGCGCGGCCCGCGTGATGCGGATCGCCGAGGACCTCTACACGCAGGGGATCATCAGCTACCCGAGGACGGACAACACGGTCTACCCGCGGGGGCTCGGTCTCAAGACCCTCGCCGAGAAGTTCCGCGAGGGCCCGTTCGCGGACGCGGCCGAGATCGTCCTCTCCCAGCCGACGTTCCGCGCGACCCGCGGGCGGACGGAGACGACCGACCACCCGCCGATCTACCCGACCGCGGCGATCGACCCCCGGAAGCTCAAGCCCGAGGCGGCGCAGGTCTACGAGCTCGTCGTGCGCCGGTTCCTCGCGACGCTGGGGCCGGACGCGCTCGGGTTCACCCGCACCGCCGCCCTCGACATCCGGGGCGAGCGGTTCGAGGGGAAGGGCCACCGCGTGACCGACCTCGGCTGGTACCGGATCTACCCGTACAGCCAGCCGGAGGAGGCGCCGATGCCAATCCTCGTGCCGAAGGAGACGGTCGCACTCGACGCGGTCGAGCTCCGGGAGGACCGCACGAAGCCGCCGCGGCGCTACTCGCAGGGCTCGCTCATCCAGGAGATGGAGCGGCTCGGCCTCGGGACCAAGAGCACCCGGCACGACGTCCTCCAGAAGCTGTTCGACCGCCACTACGTCTCGCAGCGCCAACTCGAGCCGACCTCCACCGGCATCGCCGTCACCGAGGCGCTCCGCGCGCACGCCCCGCTCATCACGCGCCCGGAGATGACCCACCGGCTCGAGGAGGAGATGGGGCTCGTCGCCGAGTCGAAGAAGGCGAAGTCCGAGGTCCTCTCCGACTCGCGCGAAATGCTGCGCGAGGCCTACGAGCTCCTGGCGCGCAACGCCGCCGGGGTCAAGGAGACGATCTCGGGCGCCCTGGACGCCCAGCACTTCGTCGGGCCGTGCGCCCGCTGCGGCGGCGCGCTGCGCCTCGGCCGGAGCCCCCGGGGCGCCCGCTGGGTTCAGTGCTCGAACAACCCGGCGAGCTGCACGGCGAGCTACCCGCTCCCGGCCGCGGGGTTCGTCGAGCCGGCGCCCGAGTTCCTCTGCGCGACGTGCAAGGTCCCGCGCGTCAAGATCACGTTCCGCAGCCAGCGGCCGGACCTCTACTGCATCAACCCGGAGTGCGCGGAGAATCACAAGGCGTTCCGCATCGGCACCTGCCCCGCGTCCGGCCACCCGCTCCAGATCCGCTACTCCTTCGCGGGGAAGCGGTTCGTCGGCTGCATGGGCTACCCGGCCTGCCGCGTCACCTTCCCGCTCCCGCAGCGCGGCAAGCTCGAGAAGGACCAGCCCCCGTGCCCCACGTGCGGCGCACCGGTCGTGACCGCGATCGAGGCGGGCCGACCCCCGTGGACGCTCTGCATCAACCCCGCCTGCCCGAGCCGCGAGAAGAAGGCCGAGAAGGCCGCGGCGAAGGGAAAGAAGGCGCCCGCCCGCAAGCCCCGCGCGAAGCGCGCGGCAGGGGCGGCCGCCGAGAAGCCGCGCGCGCCGTCCCGCGCCCGCACGGCGTCCTCGCGTCGCCGCGCCCCGGCGGCCGAGGCGGGCGCCCCCGCGGTGGCGAACGGGAGCCCGTCGCCGGACGAAACCCCAACTAGCGCGCCGGGCTCCTAAGACGCCTTGCCCCTCGGGTCCGGGCGCTAAGCGTTCCGCGACCTCGCGCCGCGCGTTAAATAGCGCCCCCCGCTCGCAACGAGAGTGGGCGAGCCGCGGCGCCTTCTCGAGCTCGATTCGAGGACGTTCGAGCGCCAGCTCGCGACGAACCCTCTCGTGATCCTCCCCGTCGGCGCCCTCGAGGCCCACGGGCCGCACCTCCCGCTCGGGGCCGACCAGATCCAAGCGGAGGCGACCGCCCTCGCGCTCGCCGAGCGCCTGGGTGGCCTCGTCGCCCCGACCGTCGCCTACGGGTGCGCACCGGGCGCCCGCCGGTTCCCGGGGACGGTCTCGCTCGGCCTTGCGGACCTCGCGGGCTACGTCGGGGCGACGCTCTCCGAGCTGGGCCGCTCGGGGGTCCGCCGGCTGCTCGTGCTCTCGGGCCACGCCGAGCGCGGCCACATGGCGGCGCTGCGCGAGGCCGCCGAGCGGGCGATGCGCGAGCGGCCGGCCTGCCGCATCGTCGTGCTTTCCGACTACGATTTCGTCTACGAGCGGCGCGGGGTCGACAGCCCCGCGGACGACGGCCACGGGGGGCTCCTCGAGACGTCGCGGGTCCTCGCCCTCGCCCCGGAGACCGTCGGCTCCGCCCGCCCGGTCGGCGTCTGCCGCCACAGCCCGTTCGTCCCCGGACCGGCGAGCGAGGCCGACTGGCCCGAGAGCGTCATCGGCGACACCCGGCCCTCGTCCCGCGAGCTCGGTGAGCGGCTCCAGGCGCACGTCCTCGCCCGCCTGGCGGAGACGGTCAGCGCGCTCCTTCCCGCGTGAGAGGACCGATGGCCCCCGACCTTGACGCGATCCGGGTCCGCGGCGCGCGCCAGCACAACCTGAAGAACATCTCCGTCGACATCCCCCGGGGCAAGTTCGTCGTCGTCACCGGGGTGAGCGGGTCGGGCAAATCGTCGCTCGCCTTCGACACGCTCTACGCCGAGGGCCAGCGGCGCTACATCGAGAGCCTCTCGGCCTACGCGCGCCAGTTCCTCGGCCAGATGGACAAGCCCGAGGTCGACTCGATCGAGGGGCTGTCGCCGGCGATCGCGATCGAGCAGCGCGCGGGAAGCCGCAACCCCCGCTCGACGGTCGGCACGGTGACGGAGATCTACGACTACCTTCGCCTGCTTTTCGCCCGAATCGGGATCCCCCACTGCCCGAACGACGGCGAGGAGATCGCCCCGCAGTCGATCGACCGGATCGTCGAGGCGGTCAGCCGGTCCGCGCGCGGCGAGAAGGTCGACCTCCTCGCGACGGTCGTGCGCGGGACGAAGGGGGAGCACCGCGACCTCCTCGACAAGCTCCGCGGCGAAGGGTACCGCCGGTTCGTCATCGACGGCGTCGAGGTCCGCCTTCCGGGCCCTGAGATCCGGCTCGAGAAGAACAAGAAGCACACGATCGAGGTGATCGTCGACACGCTCGAGGTCGGTCCCGACGAGGAGAGCCGGCTCTCCGAGTCGGTCGCGCTCGCGCGCGAGCTCGGCGACGGCGTCCTGGTCGTCCGCGGACCGGGCGGGGCCCGCTCGACCTTCTCGAGCCGACGGGCCTGCCCGAAGTGCGGCTTCTCGATCGAGGAGCTCACGCCCCGGATGTTCTCGTTCAACAATCCGATCGGCGCCTGCCCCGAGTGCCTCGGCATCGGCGCGACGCTCCACGGCGACCCCGAGCGGATCGTGCCGGACAAGGAGAAGCCGCTCGGCCGCGCGATCTCCGTCTGGGGGCTCACCCCCGCCTCCGACTCGCTCGCCCGGTTCGCGCGCGAGTTCGGCTACGAGATGCGCCGGCCCGTCCGCGAGCTCTCCGAGAAGGGGTGGAAGGCGCTCATGTACGGCTCGGAGAAGGCTTCGGTCCCAAGCTCGCGGGGACCCGAGCACTGGTGGGTCGGCGGCTGGCGGCGCGAGGGCCTGGTCGCGGCCGTCGAGCGCCGCTGGCGCACCACGAAGAGCGAGGGCGCGAAGGAGTACTACCTCGGCTTCCTCTCCTTCGTCGCCTGCCGCTCCTGCGGCGGGCGCCGGCTCAAGCCGGCGAGCCTCGCGGTCCGCGTCGAGGGCCGGTCGATCGCCGAGATCTCCTCGATGACGGTGAGCGACGCGATCGAGCTCTTCCGCGGGCTCGAGCTCGCCGAGCGCGACCGGAAGATCGTCGGACCCGTCGTGAAGGAGATCCGGGCGCGGCTCGCCTTCCTCGAGAGCGTCGGGCTCACCTACCTCTCGCTCGACCGCGCGTCGGGCACCTTATCGGGCGGCGAGGCGGAGCGGATCGCCCTCGCCACCCAGATCGGCTCGGGGCTCGTCGGCGTCCTCTACATCCTCGACGAGCCCTCGATCGGCCTCCATCCGCGCGACCACGCGCGGCTCCTGACGACGCTCAAGACGCTTCGGGACCTCGGCAACACCCTCCTCGTCGTCGAGCACGACGAGATGACGATGCGCGAGTCCGACTGGCTGCTCGACCTCGGTCCCGGCGCGGGGGTCCACGGCGGCGAGCTCCTCTACGCGGGCCCGCCCGCGAAGATCGACCGCACCCCGAGGTCGCTCACCGCGGAGTTCCTCTCGGGGCGCCGCACGATCCCCACGCCCGAGACCCGGGCGCGCCCCACGGGGCGGTGGCTCACCATCCACGGGCCGCGCGAGAACAACCTGAAGGCCGAGGACATCCGCCTTCCGCTCGGACTCCTGGTCGCGCTCTCGGGGGTCTCGGGGAGCGGGAAGTCGACCGTCCTCGAGGAGATCCTCTACAAGGCGGTCCGTCGCCACCTGGGGCTCGGCCGGGATAAGCCCGGGAAGCACGACTTCATCGAGGGGATCGACGCGATCGACCGGGTCCTGTTCATCGACCAGTCGCCGATCGGCCGCACCCCGCGGTCGAACCCGGCGACGTACACGGGCGTGATGACCCCGGTGCGCGAGCTCTTCTCGACCCTCCCCGAGGCCAAGGAGCGGGGCTTCGCCCCCGGGCGGTTCAGCTTCAACGTCGCGGGCGGGCGGTGCGAGGCGTGCGAGGGGGACGGGGTCCTGCGCTACGAGATGCACTTCCTCCCCGACGTCTACGTCGTCTGCGAGGAGTGCCACGGCAAGCGGTTCAACGCCGAGACCCTCGAGGTGAGGTTCAAGGGGAAGACGATCGCCGACGTGCTCGACATGACGGTCGACGAGGGGCGCGAGTTCTTCTCGAACCACCGTCGGATCGCAAGCCGTCTCCAGCTCCTCAGCGACGTGGGGCTCGGCTACGTGAAGCTCGGGCAGAGCGCGACGACGCTCTCGGGCGGCGAGGCGCAGCGGATCAAGATCGCCTTCGAGCTCGCGAAGCCCCCGACCGGCCGGACGCTCTACCTCCTCGACGAACCCACGACGGGCCTCCACTTCGCCGACGTCGAGCGGCTTCTGCAGGTCCTGTTGCGCCTCCGCTCGGGGGGCAACACCGTCGTGGTGATCGAGCACCACCTCGACGTGCTGAAGAGCGCCGACTGGCTCATCGACCTCGGTCCCGAGGGCGGGCCAGAAGGCGGGCACGTCGTCGCGGCCGGCACGCCCGAGGAAGTGGCCCGCGAGGGCCGCTCGCACACCGGCCGGTTCCTCCGCCCGTCCCTCGCCCCGCCGCCCGCCGCGCCCCGTTCCCGCGCATGACGGAGCGGCCCGCCTCGGACGGTCCGGGGTTCGTCCGGGCGAGCGAGCTCGCCGCCCGGACGGAGGAGGGGTTCCGTCCCGGCCCGAGCACGCCCGGCGTCTACCTCTTCCGCTCCGCGTCGGGCGAGGTCGTCTACGTCGGGAAGGCCCGCAACCTGCGGCGACGGGTGCTCGACCACCTGCGCGCGCGGATCGAGAAGGACGGGACGATCCTTGCCAAGAGCGCGAGCGTCGAGTTCGTCCCGACCTCGGGGGAGCGCGAGGCGCTCCTCCTCGAGGCGAGCCTGGTGCGCCAGTACCAGCCCGCCTACAACGCCCTCCTCAAGGACGACCGCAGCTTTCCGTACCTGGCGGTCACGCTCGACGAGGAGTTCCCGAGGATCCTTTTGGTCCGCCGTCCCCGACGGCGCAAGGGGCTCGTCCTGTTCGGCCCGTACACGAGCGCCCGGGAGGCGCGCGGGGTCGAGCGGCTCCTGGGCGACCTCTACCGCCTGCGGAGGTGCGTCCGCCTCCCGAAGGAGGCCTGCCTGTACTACCACCTCGGCGTCTGCAGCGCCCCGTGCATCGGCAAGATCGGCCCCGCGGAGTACCGCGCCCAGATCGACCGGGCGACGGCGGTCCTCCGGGGGGAGACCGCCGGGCTGCGCGCGAACGTCGAGGCGGAGATGCGCGCCGCGGCGCGGCGCGAGGAGTTCGAGCGGGCCGGCCTCCTGCGCGACGCCCTCGGGGGCCTCGGTGCCCTGCGTGACCGCCAGTCCGTCGTCGGCCGCGGGAGCGGCCGGGCGGACGTCCTCGCGCTGGCCTACCCGAACGACCCGTCGACGCTGAGGGTGGCGGTCGGCCTCTTGCGCGTCGAGGACGGGGAGGTGAGGGCGACGGAGCCGCACCTCCTCCAGGTCCCGGCGGACGACGTGCCGGACCCGGGCGAGCTCTGGCGGCAGTTCCTCACCCAGTTCTACGGCGGCAAGCTCGAGCTTCCCGAGCGGATCTACGTCAACGGGGCCCGGCCCGCCGGGCTCGACGCGACGATCGACGAGCTGTTCGGCGAGCGGGGCGTCGAGGTCCAGTTCCGCCCCACGGGACGGTACGCCGCCCTCGCGCGGCTCGCCGAGCGCCTCGCGCGGGCGACGGTCGACCAGGTCGTCGCCCGCCCGGCCCCGCGCGAGGTCCTCCTCGCGCTCCAGAGCCTGCTCGACCTCCCGACGATCCCGACGCACATCGAGGGGACCGACATCTCCCTCTTCCAGGGGTCGGAGGCGGTCGGCTCGCTCGTGGTCTTCGAGCGAGGCGCGCCGGACCGCTCGGAGTACCGACGCTACAAGATCCGCTCCGTGCCGGGCACGAACGACTTCGCGATGATCGCGGAGGTCGTCCGGCGGCGCTACTTGCGGCGCCTTGCCGAGAGCGAGCGGCTCCCCGACCTTCTGGTCGTCGACGGCGGCGCGGGCCAGCTCTCCTCGGCGGTCTCCTCGCTCGCGGCGCTCGGGCTCGCCGACCGGATCCCCGCCATCGGGCTTGCGAAGCGGGAGGAGGAGGTCTACCTACCGGACCGGCGGGACCCGATCCACCCGAACCCGAACTCGCCGCCGATGCTTCTTTTGCGCGCGGTGCGCGACGAGGCCCACCGGTTCGCGGTGACCTACCATCGGACGCGCCGACGTATGCGCCTGCGCGACGAGTTCGACGCGGCGTCCGAGCGGCCCGGGCGCCGGTCCGTGGGGCGCGGTCCGGCCTAGCGGGGGAGGGCGCCGGTGGCCCGGCGGACGTCGATCCAGGTCATCTCGGGCGGCTCTCGGTCGTCCTGCCAGAACGCGCCGATCATCTCGCCGAGGTGGTGCGCCTGCTCGAGCGTCGTCTGGAAGATCGCGTCCCGGACGGTGTAGCGGCCGGGCATCCACGGGGCGGCGACCCGGCGGCCGAGGGCGCGGGCGTTGAGCGTCCGCACGGTCGCGTCGACCCCGTCCCAGACCCGACGGGCGTACGCACGGAGCCCCGCCCGGTCCTTCGGGTGGCGGCTCGGGTCCGCGAAGAGGCGCTCGAGCTCGTCCCCGCGGCCCCGGACGAGGTAGACCATCCAGACCTCGTGGACGTTGAGGATGTGGACGAGGGTGTTGAAGAGGCTCTCGTGACCGATCCCGCGTCGGCGCGTCGCGGCGGTGCCGGAAAGGCGGGTGACGCGGCGGAGGTAGCGCTCGAAGACCGCGCGGTTGTACCGTTCGATCGCTCGGGCGTCGGACGGCCCGAAGCTAAGCGGGCTCGCGCGGGCCATCGTCCGCCCGCCCTGAACCCGTCCTAGCGGGAGGACGGCTTGCGCTCGGGGGCGCCGATGAACGGCAGGCCCTGGACCCGGCGGGCGATCTCGGGCGTGGAGAGGCGGCGCAGCTCGGCGTCCGGCTCGAGGATCGCGGCGTCCAGCGACTCGGGCTGGAACGGCGTCGGGGAGCCCTCGGCGACGGCCTGGACGGCGAGCTTGAACGCGGCCTCCTCGTTCGGCCGCTCGGGGAGCTTCTCCTCGAGGAAGTCGGCGACCGCCCGGCGGTTGCGCCCGATCGCGTAGGCCTTCCAGCCGATCGTCGCACCGCTCGGGTCGAGCTCGACCAAGCCCGGCGTCCGGCCCTGGAACCCCCCGAGCAGGAGGGAGACGGCGAACGGCCGGGTCCCGCCGAACTGGGTGTACTGCTGAAGGAGCGTCCCCAGCGAGTGGCCGAGGATCGTGTAGGGGATCGTCTCGCCGTAGGTGAGGCGGTGGCGCTGGGCCTCGACGCGGAGGAACTCGACCAGCACCCGCGAGTCGGCGATGAGCCCGGCCGTGACGCAGCCGAGTCCCGTGTCGACCGCGAAGCTCTTCTCGATCGAGCCGGCCTCGGCGAGGGAGCTCACCGGGAGGTTGCGGTAGGCGACGAAGACGATCCCGGTGTCGTAGGTGACGGCGACCGCCGTCCCTCCCATCTGGATCGCCTGGAGGGCGTACTCGACCTGGAAGAGCCGCCCGTCCGGCGAAAAGACGGTGCTCGCCCGGTCGTACGCCATCTGGCCCGGTTGCATCTCCATGCGTGCTCTCTCCCGAGATCCGCCGGCCGAACCGGGTGGGGGATTTGAGTGTGCGCCTCGCGCTCGACCCCGCCCCACCTGGTGGCGCAGGGCCACCGCCCGGGGTCCGGCGGGGCCCGGGCCGCGCGGTCCGGGACAGGGGAAACGATTTGACCCGGCGGCCGGCCTTCCTCGTTCCCATGGAGACGCGGGGGCTCGAGCTCTTGCCGATGGCCTCGAGCCATCGCGGCCCGCTTTCCGAGGCGTGCACCCAGTGTGCGGAGGGCCGCAAGCTCGTCCTGTTCGTCACGGGGCTCTGCCGGTTCCGCTGTTTCTACTGCCCCGTCTCGCCCACGCGCAACCAGCAGGACGTCATCTACGCGAACGAGCGGCGCGTGCTCTCTGACGCGGACGTGCTCGAGGAGGCCCGCTCGATCGGCGCCGCGGGGACCGGGATCACGGGCGGCGACCCGCTCGGCCAGGTCGACCGGGTCGAGCACTACGTCCGTCTCTTGAAGTCGGAGTTCGGCGCGGGCCACAACATCCACCTCTACACCCACGAGCCGAACCCGGAGAAGCTGCGCCGCCTCGCCGCCGCCGGCCTCGACGAGTTCCGCCTCCACATCCCCCACTACCTCTGGGGACCGCTCACAGGGGCCGGCGGGGCGTACCGCAAGGTCCTCGAGGAGGCGCCGCGCTGGGGGATCCGGCGGGGCGTGGAGATCCCCGTCCTCCCCGAGAAGGAGGCCGAGCTCCGCCGCCTCCTGGCGGCGCTCGACGAGATCGGGGTCGACTTCGTGAACCTCAACGAGCTCGAGTTCTCCGAGACGAACGACACCTCCCTGCGCGCCCGGGGCTACCGCGACGACGAGGCGAACGGCTGGGGCGTCCTCGGGAGCCGGGCCGTCGCCGAGCGCGTCGTGCGCGACCCCGGGGTGAGCGTCCCGGTCCACTACTGCTCGTCGCGGTTCAAGGACGGCGTCCAGCTCCGCCAGCGCCTGCTGCGCCGTGCCCAAAGGACCGCGCCCGGGTTTGCGGAGACGACCGAGGACGGGACGATCGTCCTCGGGGTCGTCGAGCCCGGCCGCGCGACCGAGCTGCGCCGCTGGGCCGCGCGGCTGGCCCGGCGCTCGCGCCTCAAGGTCGGCAGCTACCGGCTCGACCTGGCCCGGCGCCGCGTTGAGCTCGCGCCCGCCCGGCTCCGCCGGATCGCCGCCGCGTTGCCCTGGCCGGCGTTCGAGGTCGAGGAGTACCCGACCTCCGACGCGCTCGAGGTCGAGCGGGCCCCTCTCAACGACGCCGCAAGATCGGCGCTCGGGGTCGGCTCGGGCGGAACGTAGCCTTCGTCGCAGTCGTGGCCCCCGAACGTGATGTAGCGGATGTCTCCGCGCCGGTGCTTGATCGAGCACGGACCCCAGCCGTCGTCCTCCGCACCGTACCACATCGGGCAGTCGCGGCAGACGAGCCCCGGTAGACCGGGGGGCTGGGCCGAGGCGCGCTTACGGCGGCCGTCGCTCACGGGGGTACGGCCCCCCGGGTCTGGAGCGTCCAGGCGCGCACGGTCGACGCCATCAGCTCGGCCACGGTGACCGGGCCGACGCCGCCCGGGATCGGCGTCAGCGAGGCCGCCCAGCCGTCGAGGGCCTTCGCGTCGGCGTCCCCGACCCCGACCATCTTCCCCGGCTCCTTCGGGTCCGGCACGCTCGAGAGGCCGACGTCGACGACGTGCGCCCCTTCGGGGACCATAGCGCGGTCGAGGAGGCCGGGGTGGCCCGCGCAGGAGAAGATCACCCGGGCGGGCCGAAGGGCCGAGGCGAGATCCCGCGTCTTCGAGTGGAGGACCGAGACGGAGGCGTTCGCCCCGGGCGGCCGGGAGGCGAGGAGGACCGCGAGGGGGAGACCGACCGTCCCGGACCGTCCGACGACCGCGACGTTCTCCCCGTCCAGGGGGAGGTGGTAGTGACGGGCGATCGCGAGCGCCGCTTGCGCGACCGCGGGGACGTGGAGCGGCCGCTGACCGACGAGCCGGCCCAGGTTCCTCGGGCCCACGCCATCGACGTCCTTCTCGGGGCTCAGCTCGTCGACGGCCCGGAGGAACTCGAACGGCGGGGGGAGGGGGTGCTCGACGATCACCGCATGGACCGACGGGTCGCGGTCGAGGTGCCGGAGCCGTTCGGCGAGGTCGGCCGGTCCCGCCCCCGGGGGAAGTGCCTCGTCCCGGAAGGTGATGCCGAGAGCGGCGGCGGCCTTCGCCTGGCGCTTTAGGTAGAACCGGAAGGGGCTCTCCACCCCGCGGTGGACGCTCACGAGACACGGCGGGGCGGTGCCGCCGGGTGCGGCGGCGATCGCCCCCCGGGACGCCCGGTCGATCTCCTCGGCGACCGGCCGTCCCTCGAGGCGAACCGTCATCTCCTCCCCCGCGGGCCCGGGAGGGCGCGGTGGTTATCAGGGGCGCGGACGCCGGGCTCCGACGACCCTCGAGCGGCGTCCGGGGGCCGTGGTCACCCGGCCGCGAGCTAGAGCATTTATAGCCACTCCCGCTCTGTTTGCTTGGCGCAACTGCCTCCGTGCAACAGGGGGCGCGCCACCATGGCAGAAGGCGCGGAAACACCGTCGGAAAAACCCGGGGAGTCCGCGTCGACGGCCGACCTCGACACCTGGGCGAAGTCCCTCACCTACCAGTCGACCTCGGACGTGGAGGTCCCCGCCCGTCTCCTCGATCAGGTCATCGGGCAGGACGACGCCGTCGAGGTGGCGCGCAAGGCGGCGACCCAGAAGCGCCACATGATCCTCATCGGGGAGCCGGGGACGGGCAAGAGCATGCTCGCCCGGGCGATGGTCGACTTCCTCCCCCGCGAGCAGCTCCAGGACATCCTCGCCTACCCGAACGCGGAGGACGCGAACGAACCGAAGATCCGGGTCGTCCCGGGCGGCAAGGGCAAGGAGATCGTCGCCGCCCAGAAGGTCGAGGCGGCCCAGAAGAAGGAGTCCCGGACGTTCGTCTTCGTCGCGATCTCCCTCGCGATCTTCGCGGTCGTCCTCTACATCGTCTGGACGACCCACGACCTCACCGCGCTCCTCCTGGGCGTCCTCATCGTGGTGTTCATCTACGCGCTCGCCCGCTTCTCGGGCGGGCGGCCGGATTCCCAAAGCGGGGTCGCGAAGCTCCTGGTCTCCCACGCCGGCGACGAGAAGCCGCCGTTCGTGGACGCGACCGGCGCCCACGCCGGGGCGCTCCTCGGGGACGTGAAGCACGACCCGTTCCAGTCGGGCGGCCTCGAGACGCCCCCGCACGAGCGCGTCGAGGTCGGCGCGATCCACAAGGCGAACGGCGGGGTGCTGTTCATCGACGAGATCAACCTCCTCAAGATCGAGAGCCAGCACTCGCTGCTCACCGCGCTTCAGGAGCGGAAGTTCCCGATCGTCGGCCAGTCGGAGCGCTCCGCCGGGGCGATGGTGAAGACCGAGCCGGTCCCGTCCGACTTCGTCCTGGTCGCGGCGGGGAACATCGATTCCGTCCAGGCGATGCACCCGGCGCTGCGCTCGCGCATCCGCGGCTACGGCTACGAGCTCTACGTCAAGACGACGATGCCCGACACGATCGAGAACCGCCTCAAGATCGTCCGGTTCATCGCGCAGGAGGTCGCGAAGGACAAGAAGATCGGCCAGTTCGACCGCGGCGCGATCGTCGAGGTCGTCCGTGAGGCCCAGCGCCGCTCGGGCCGCTCGGGCCAGCTCACGCTGCGCCTCCGAGAGCTCGGGGGACTGGTCCGGGTCGCCGGCGACATCGCGCTTGCCGAGGGCTCCCCGATGGTCCACGCCGAGCACGTGGTGAAGGCGAAGCGCGCGAGCCGCTCGCTCGAGCAGCAGATCGCCGACCGCTACATCGAGCGCCGCAAGGAGTACCGCATGTTCACGACCGAGGGGGCCGCCGTCGGCACGGTGAACGGCCTCGCGGCCATCAACGCCCAGACGGGGATGGCGGAGTTCTCGGGGATCGTCCTTCCGATCGTCGCCGAGGTCACCCCCGCGCAGACCCGGGACGGTGGGGTCGTCGTCGCCACGGGCAAGCTCGGGGAGATCGCACGCGAGGCGGTCCAGAATGTCAGCGCGCTCATCAAGAAGTACACGGGGGAGGACATCTCCCGCTACGACATCCACATCCAGTTCGTCGGCACGTCGGACGGGGTGGAGGGCGACAGTGCCTCCGTCTCGATCGCGACCGCCGTGATCAGCGCCCTCGAAGGGGTGCCGGTCGACCAGTCGGTCGCCATGACCGGCTCGCTCTCGGTCCGCGGCCAGGTCCTCCCCGTCGGAGGCGTCACGGCGAAGGTCGAGGCGGCCGCCGACTCGGGCATCCGCCGCGTCCTCGTCCCCGAGGACAACCTCGACGACCTCGTCCTCGAGTCCCGCTACCGCGGGGCGATCGAGGTGATCCCGGTGCGGACGCTCCGGGACGTTCTCAAGTACGCTCTCGTGGGCCAGGGCCCGCAGAAGGAGTCGCTCCTCGGCCGCCTCGCGGCGATGGTCCACGCCACGAGCCGTTCCGGGGAGGAGGTCCCGGCGGCTCCGCCCGCCTCCGCCCCCGGGCGCCCGGCTGGTTCGTGAGGGAGCCGTTCCGCATCCCCCTCCACCCCCCGAGCGGGCCGAGGGCTCAAGCGTCGCCGGAGGAGGACCTTGAGCCGAGGTTCTTCGACCGTCCCTGCTACGAGTTCAACCGGGGGCTCTCCCCCGGCCTCAACGACAAGTACTGCTCGCACTGCCGCCACTACCTCACGGCACGGTGCCCGCACATCGACGAGTTCCTCGAGGACGTGGACGATTTGAGTCCCGAGTGATATCTCGGGGCCGGTGCGCGGTCTCCTCGTCGGTCGGTTCCAGCCGTTCCACACGGGTCACCTCGGCGTCGTCCGGACTATCCGGTCCGAGGCGCCCGACCGCGACCTCGTGGTCGTGATCGGGAGCGCCGAGGAGTCCTACACCTGGGAGAACCCGTTCACCGCGGGCGAGCGGTTCGAGATGGTGGAGCGGGCCTGCCGCGAGGCGGGGATCTCGGGGGTCACGGTCGTCCCGGTCGAGGACATCCGTCGCCACACCCAGTGGGTCGCCTACCTCGAGGGCCTCCTCCCTCCGTTCGACACCGTCTACACGAACAACCCGCTCACCCGGCTCCTCTTCGAGCGGGCGGGCTACGAGGTGAAGGCCCCTGCGTGGGTCGACCGGGGGCGCTTCGAGGGGGTCGCGATCCGCGAGCGGCTCGCGCAAGGGGAGGACCTGAAGGGACTCGTCCCACCCTCCGTCGCCGCCTACTTGGCCGAGATCGGCGCGGCGGCGCGCCTCGCCGCGCTCCGGCCCGGTCCTCCCGTCGTGCGCGCGCCCGGGCGGCCCTAGCGATGCCCGCGCCGTCCGACGCCCCGACGCCGGATCGGGCGCGCCGGCCGTTCCGGACCCTGCCGGAGTGGGTCGGCCCCGCCACCCGCCTCGTCCACGGAGGCCGACGACCCGACCTCAACGCGGGCTCGGTCGCGCCTCCGATCTACCAGACCTCGACGTTCCGCTTCCCCGGCGCGTTCTCCGAGGCCGCCCCCCATGGTGCCGTCTACCTCTACAGCCGCAATGCGAACCCGACCGTGGAGGGCGTCGAGGAGCTCCTCCGCGGGCTCGAAGGAGGGGAGGCGGCGCGCCTCTTCGCCTCGGGGATGGGGGCGATCGCGTCGACGCTGCTCTCCCTCCTCGGCGCGGGTGACGAGCTCGTCGTCCCGTCCGGCGTCTACGGCGGGACCTCGGGCCTGGTGCGCGACGTCCTCCCCCGCTTCGGGATCCGGGTCCGCGAGTTCTCCGACCGGACGCCGGTGGAGCCCGAGGCGCTCCTCGGACCGGAAACGAAGGTGGTGCTGCTCGAGACGCCGACCAACCCGACCCTGCGCGTCTACGACCTCGCCCGCTGGGCGGAGGCGGCGCACGCCCGCTCGGCGCGGCTCGTGGTCGACAACACCATCGCAAGTCCCGTGAACCAGAACCCGCTCGCCCTCGGGGCCGACCTGGTCGTCCACAGCGCCACCAAGTACCTGGGCGGCCACGCGGACCTCACCGCGGGCGTCGTGGTCGGCTCCTCGGAGCTCGTCGGCCGGGTCGACCCTCACCAGGTCCTCGGGACGCCGCTCGACCCGTTTGCGGCGTTCCTCCTCCACCGGAGCCTGACGACCCTCCCGCTCCGGGTCGGCCGGATCAACTCGAACGCCGTCGCGGTGGCGGCCGCGCTCGCCCGGGAGGAGAACGTCGTGCGCGTGCATTACCCGGGCCGCGCGAGCCCCGAGGAGGAGGCCGTGGCGGCGCGGCAGATGCGGGGTCGCGGGGGCCTCGTCTCGGTCTCGCTCCGGGGCGGGGCCGGGGCGTCGGACCGGTTCCTCTCCGCCCTCGAGATCTTCGAGGTCGCCTCGAGCTTCGGCGGGGTCGAGAGCCTCGCCTCGCTCCCGCGGTCGACCTCGCACCGCCACTTGAGTCCGCGCGAGCGCGAGGAGCGCGGGATCGACGACGGGTTCGTCCGCCTCTCGGTCGGGATCGAGGACGAACCCGACCTCGTGCGCGACGTCGTCGGGGCCGCTCGGGCGGCCGCCGAAGGCGCGGGTCCTAAAAGGTCAGCATTATAGTCCGCCCCTCTTCGGCCTGAGGGACGCCACCGTAGCTCAGTCGGCAGAGCGGCTGATTCGTAATCAGCAGGCCGGGGGTTCAAGTCCCTCCGGTGGCTCTTTCTCCCGCGCGCGAGCGACCGGCTCGGAAACGTCGCGCGGCACCCTTGCGGGGCAGCCGCCCCCGGGCCCTATCGTTTCGGCCGAGGGCCGGGGCGCGCGAGGCGGACCGCTGCCTCGTTCGCGACGGCGATCGCGTTCTCCTCGCCTCGGGGGATCGGCTCGCCGCCGTCGCCGTCCGGGAAGACGGCGCAGACGGCCCCGGCCGCGAGCCCGTAGAGCCGCGCGAGGGTGAGGACGACGCTCGTCTCCATCTCGATGTTAAGGATTCCGAGGGCACGGAGCTCCGCGATCGAGTGGGCCCCCTCGGACGGGGGGAGGGGCCGGATCCCCTGGCGGCCCTGGGAGAGGTGGAACGTCTCGACCGTCGCCGTGATGCCGGTCCGGTAGCGCACGCCGAGCGAGTCGGCCGCGTCGACCAGGGCCCGGAAGACGGCCGGATCCGCCACGGCAGGGAACCCCTCCGCGACGTAGACCCGGCTCGTGGATTCATATCGGGCGGCGGCGAGGGAGATGGCGAGGTCGCCTCCGCGGAGCCGAGGGTCGATCGGCCCCGAGCTGCCGACCCGGAGGAGGGTGCGCACGCCCAGCTGGGCGAGCTCCTCGACCACGATCGCCGCCGACGGTCCGCCGATCCCCGCCGAGACGACCCCGAGGGGAACGCCGCGGTAACGTCCCCGGAGGCTGCGAAACTCACGGCTGTCGTGGAGCGACTCCGACGAATCCCACGCGGCCGCGATCCGCTCGGCGCGCGCCGGATCCCCCGGCAGCAGCACCGTCGGAGGAAGCTCGCCCGGCCGGGCCTTGAGGTGGTAGACGGGTCGCCCCCGCCCGCTCGCTCGGCGGTTGGCCATGCGGGCTCGAGGCCCTCGGGTCTCTAAAGCGCGGCGCCCGCCGGCCCGCGCCGACCGTAAAGAACCCTTCACCGAGGGGGGAAAAGGCCGGGAGGTCGTCCCTCTCTTCGGGAGCGGGACAATATCCAAGGCCGCCCGTCGGGACCGGAGGGCTCCCCAGGAGGGACGGGTCCCGAAGGTGGACCATGGGCGGCGAAGGTCCCGCTCCCACCCCAAGAACGGTTCGGAGTTCACCGCGCCGCGGTTCCCGTTCACGGCACCGCCACGACGGGGCCCTACGCGATCGGACCCTCGGCCGCCGGTAGGTCGCCGAAGGGAAGGACCGACCCCGGAGGGGCCGGGGAGGCCTACGCGCCGGCGACCGTCGCCTCGACGATCCGAACCGCGGAGTTCGGCCGGTCGTTCCGGTCGCGCGGGACCGCGGCGATCTTCTCCGCGACGTCCTGGCCGCCGCGGAGGCGGCCGAAGATCGCGTGCTTGTTGTCCAGCCACGGTGTCGGGGCGAGGGTGATGAAGAACTGGCTGCCGCCGGTGTTCGGTCCCGCGTTCGCCATCGAGACGACCCCGGGGCCCTCGTGGCGGAGTCCCGCGCCGAACTCGTCCGGGATGACGTAGCCCGGACCGCCCGTGCCGTCGCCCTTCGGGCACCCCGTCTGGATCATGAACCCCGGGATGACGCGGTGGAAGGAGAGGCCGGTGTAGAACCCCTTGCGGACCAGGGTCAGAAAGTTCTCCGCGGTCTTCGGGGCGCGGTCCCGCAGGACCTCGATCCGCAGGTCGCCGAGCGTCGTCCGGAGCGTAACGGTCGGGTTCGCCATGGCGCCACCACCCCCGCTCGGACGAAAAAGGAGACGGAGGGTTGCGCGCGGTCCGACCGTTTTATCAGGGAGGGGACCGGATAGTGGGTACGAGCTGGCGCACCGCCGGTCGCCGAACTCCGAATGAACCGATCTCTCGCCTACGCCGGGGTCGGACTCGTGCTGAGCGGGGTCGCCATGGTCGCCTCGCCGATCGTCCTCACCGGACGGGAGACGCTCACCCTCGCCGCGCTCGCCGGCCTCGTGCTGGCACCCGTCGGCCTCGCGGTCGTCGGGATCGGGGCCGTCTCGTTCGACCCGCACCGCACGACCGTGCACACGGCCTTCGGGGACGACGACCGCCCGGTTCGCCCGCACGGCCGCTCGGTGCCGGCCGTTGCTCCGGGCGTCCGCCTCGCGAATCCGAAGGCGCCCGTCCGGTGCGCGAACTGCCGGACGATCATGACCTACGAGCTCGCCCGCTGCCCGCGGTGCGCCCAGGACCGACCGTGCCGCGCCTGCGGCCGGCCTCTCCTTCCCCACGAGGACGGAGCCGCCTGCCCGTCGTGCGGGAGGTCGGAGCTTTTCTGCAACTGCCCTTGGCAGTCGAGCCCGGTGAGGCGCGAGAGGGTGGGCCGTGGGGGGCGAAGGCGCTAGACGGGTCGACGACCGGGAGCTCCCGCGAGGGGTCGCGACCCCTCCGACGGGGGCCGTCGTGGTGAACTTCGACGGGGCCTGCGAGCCGGCGCGCGGCGGGGGCATCGCGACGTACGGCTTCACGGTCCGCGGCGCGGGGCTCCTCCACGAGGACCACGGGCTCGCCGTCCCTCCCTTCCACGAGCGGGCCACGAACAACGTCGCGGAGTACGTGGCGGCGATCTGCGCGCTCGAATGGCTGGTGAAGGCCGGTTACACCGGCGAGGTCGTCGTGGAGGGGGACAGCCAGCTCATCGTCCGCCAGATGAACGGCGAGTACGAGGTCCGCGCAGAGCACCTTCGCCCGTACCACGAGCGCCTCCACCAGCTCGCGGCGCGGTTCGCGCGCGTCGAGTTCCGCTGGGTCCCCCGCGAGGAGAACACTCGGGCGGACGAGCTGTCGAAGATGGCGATCGAGGGGGCCCGCCAAGGGCTCCGTGGGGGGCGGACCGCCCTGTCGGGGTCGGGGGGACCCGGTCAGTCGGAGGACGACCCGCCGGGCGGACCCCAGCGGACCGTGTAGACGAGGGTTCTTCCCTCGATCGCCGCACGCGCCCGGGCCGAGTCGACGTACGTGGCGAACGCCGCCGCGGCGTCGGGGGAGAGGCGTGGGGGGATCCCGTAGCCGCGGGGGGTCCCGATCCCGAGCGTAGCCGGTACGCGCCGTACGTTCGGTCGGAGGGGGGCGGAGAGCGCCTCGAACTCGTCGGCCGTCACGTCCGCATCGCCCAGGAAGGGAGGTCGGCCGCCGCGGGGCCGTCGGTGAGCGGCCCGTTCGAACACGGAACCGCCGCGAGCATCGTCTCGGAGAGCTCCCCCGCCTCGATCGGCAGCGCCGCAATCATCGGCCAGGTAAGCGGGTTGTCCGACACGTCCTCTGATGGCGTGTCAGACGTACGTCGTACATAAACCCGGAGTTCCACTGGAAGAGGAGGGGTCTCCGGCCCGACTTCTGACGTGGAACGAAGGTCGAAGTGTGGCGGACAACGGGCGGACCAAGGTACCGTTGGGGCGGCGCCGGCGCGGGGAGCTCCCCGCTCCCCCCCTCCCCCCCTCGGGCGAGTGGGGCTCCGCCGCGCCGGCGAGTTAAGGGTCCCCGCCGTGCGCGCGCAGGGGCCGCGTGCGCGAAGCGGACGCCCGGAGGGAGCCGGCGGAGCTCCTGGCGGCGGCGGAATCGGAGCTCACGGACCTCGCGGTGGAGCCGCGGCGGGCCGAGTGGGTCTACGCGACCTAGGTGGGCCACGACACCGACATCCTCAGCTCGGCAGCGGCCGCGCGCGTCATCTCGGAGACGGTGCGGCACGCGCCGGCGGCCCACTTCGCGCGGGTCTCACGGTGACCGGACGAGGAGGACCCCGCCGGACCGTCCGCGGGCCGAACGGGATCAGTTGGGGAACGGCCCGGGTCCGGGCTCGCGAGCGAACGACCGGACAAAGCTGCCCGCTCCTGCCGGAGGACCGCGGCTGCGCAGCGCCTCGACCGCGTGGAACAAGAGCTCGTAGGCCGCCTCTTCCGCTTCGCCCGGGTCGAGGTCCATCGCACGCTCGGGGACCTGCACGCGGAGCCGGCCCGCCCGGGCACCGAGGAGGACGAGGCCCCCGCCCGCTCGCGGGGCCCAGGCGAGCAGGAGCTCGTCCGGCCGGTCGATCACGCCGACCCACCGGAGCGAGCCGAACCACCGTGCGGAGAGGCGCTCGACGAGCGCCGTCGGCGAGAATCCCGCCGGCAGCTCGACCTCGGCGACGGTCCGCAGCGTCGTCCCGGCCCCCTCCCGATCGGTCCGGGGCTCGGGGGGCGGGAGCGCCCGGTACCCTCCGTGGACCCGGATCACGAGCCCCTCCCGTTCGAGGCGGCGGAGGGCCCGCGCGAGCGATTCGGGGTGCGCGTCCAGTACCCGTCGGAGCCCGTTGAACGCGATCTCGCCCGGAAGGTCCTGAAGGGCCGCGAGGATCCGCTCGTCGAGCCGGCCCGCGGGGGCTGCAGTGTCCGTCGACCCTCCCATCGACCCAGCGAGAGGGGCTCGGCTCTTAGCCCGTCGGTTACGCGCGCGTAACGGACCTCCGCCGGCCGCCTACCAGCCGGAGGGGGGCCGTGAGCGGGGCGCGAACAACCCGGTCAATATCCTCGACCTTCGGCTGGCGACCGGACGAGGACGGACGAGGTGGGACGATGACGCACGAGACGATCGGAGAGCACCCGAGCGGAACGCACTACGGCCCGTGGGTCTGGACGGCCTATCGGGCGTACAACGAGCTCCTGCGCGAGAAGGTGAAGAAGCGGTTCGACGCGCGCGAGGGGCCGTGGATGGACCAGGTCGCCGACCTCCTGGTCGAGATCGTGAACGCACGATGGGAAGGCGGACGCAAGAAGGAGAAGGAGGTCGAGGAACTCTACGCGAAGCTCGACCGCCTCCTCGCGGAGTGAGCGTGCCTGCCACACCGGTCCCTCCGCACTTCCCTGCTCCTCCCGCCGGCCCCCGGCCGGGCGGGCCGGGCGGGCTGTAAGCGCGCCCCCCGACTCCTTTCGGAGGCAAGGTGGGGCTCAGCGACGTCGAGCGGGAGGTCGTCGCGGCGGTCGAGCAGATCGCCCCGAGCGTCGCGCTCGTGGAAACGGTCCGTCCGGCCCGGGGACGCCGCGGGGAGGTCTTCCGGGTGCCGGCCCAGGCGACCGCGCTCGCCATCGAGCCGGACGGCCTCCTCGTCACCAACCAGCACGTGGTGGAGGAGGCGCGCTCGGTCCGCGTCACGCTCGCCGACGGCCGGGCGCTCGACGCCCGGGTCCTGGGCGGGGACGCGGTGACGGACCTCGCCGTGCTCCGGGTCGCCGCCTCGGACCTCTCCGCCGCCCCGCTCGGCGACTCGGACGCGCTCAAGGTCGGCCAGTTCGTGCTGGCGGTCGGTAACGCCCTCGGCCTCCCCGGAGGGCCCACCGTGTCGCTCGGGACCGTGAGCGCCCTTGGCCGCCCGCTCCCGGGTTCGGACTTCGTCTTCGAGGGGCTCATCCAGACGGACGCGGCGATCAACCCGGGCAACAGCGGCGGCCCCCTGGTCGACCTTCGGGGCGCCGTCGTCGGCATCAACTCCTCGATGGCGGCGTTCGCCCAAGGGGTCGGCTTCGCGATCCCGATCCGGGCGGTGCGCCGCATCGGGAAGGAGCTCGCGACGACCGGCCGGGTCGTCCGACCGTGGGTCGGGGTCTCCGTCACCGAGATCGGGGAGGCGCTGGCCCGGACCCACCGCCTCCCCCCGCGCTCGGGGCTGTTCGTTGCCGAGGTCGTGCCCCGCTCCCCCGCGCACCGCGCCGGTGTAAAGCCCGGCGATATCGTCACGCGAGTCGGCCCGTTCGAGGTGCGCACCGTGCGCGACCTCCTCGAGTCGCTCGCCAAGTTCCCGGTCGGCTCGGAGGTCGCGGTGAGCCTCCTGCGCCGCGGCGCGTCGCTCGCGACGCTGGTCCCCCTCGCGGCGGCGCCCCCGTCTCTGGAGGCCCGGGCGTAGGCGGCTCGCGGCCGGCCGGGCCCGCTCCGGGCTATATCCCGAGTCGCCTCTCTCTTTGCGCGATGCTGGCGGACGCCTACGGGCGGACGATCACCGACCTGCGCATCAGCGTGACGCAGCGGTGCAACTTCTCCTGCGTCTACTGCCACGACGAGGGGCTCGGGCCGGTCCAGCGGCCGCACTCAGCCCACGACGAGGAGCTCCGTCCCGAGGAGGTCGAGAGGCTGGTCGGCGTCGCCCGGGAGTTCGGCGTCCGGTCGGTGAAACTCACCGGCGGCGAACCGCTCGTCCGTCCGGACCTCGAGGAGATCGTCCGGCTCATCGTCCGTCAGATCCCGGACGTCTCGCTCACGACCAACGGTTCGTTCCTCGAGCGGCGCGCCGCCCCGTTGCGCGAGGCCGGGTTGAAGCGGCTCAACGTCTCGGTCGACTCGACCGACCCCGAGCAGTTCCGCGAGATCCGCCACGGCCCTCTCGCCCCGGTGCTCCGCGGGGTCCGGGCGGCGCTCGCCGAGGGCCTCACGCCGGTGAAGCTCAACATGGTCGTCTTCGGCCCGACGGTGGCGAACATCCCGTCGATGATCGACTACGTGGGGGCGACCGAGGGGCTCAAGCTCCAGCTCATCCAGTTCATGCCCGAGCTCGCAGCGCACCTCCCGCTCGCCGCGGACATCGCCTCCGTCCGAGGGTGGCTCGAGCAGCACGCCTCGCGCGTCCTGGTGCGGGAGATGCACCACCGGCGCGTCTACCTCTTCGGCCGCACGGAGGTCGAGTTGGTGGACCCGGTCGAGAACCCCGAGTTCTGCGCGAACTGCCACCGGTTGCGGGTCACCCACCGGGGCGAGCTCAAGGGCTGCCTGAACCGCAACGACGACCTGGTCCCGACCCGCGGCCTCGACGACGACGGCCTGCGCGCGGCGTTCCGCCGGGTCGTCGCCGGGCGCGTCCCGTACTACGGCGTCTACGCCCGCGGTTCCGTCCGAGGTCCCGGGCTCGTGGCCCCGCCCCCCTCCGAAGGGCGCGGGGAGCCCCTGCCGATGGTTCCCTGAAGGCTCGGGCGGTCCGCTCCGGCCCCGATTTATCCCGACCCGCCCTCACGGCCCGTACGACCATGACGATCGACTTTGGCTACGCAAAGAGTCCGGCGCTCCGGCTCGCGACCATCGCCTGGACGGGGCCGTGGAGCGACAAGAAGGTCCAAACCCAGTTCGAGCGGGTGGAAAAGTGGGTCCAGCGGCAGGGACTCAAGCCCGGTCGGTACGTCTTCCGAGAGCCGAACGAACGCCGGTTCGAGGTCGGGGTCGAGGTCCGCGGGCCGGTCCGATCCTCCGCCGGGATCCGGGTGCGGACGCTCCCGGCGGCCCGCGTCGCCCACGTCGTCTTCGATCCGGAAGCGATCGCCCCGCGCGTCATCTACCACGGCCTCTACGACTGGCTCCGGTGGCAGCGACGCGAGAAGGCGATCCGCGCGGCGGGCGACTACCGCGAGGTCTACACCGCGAACCCGTGGCGCGACGCCCGCGCCTGGGCCCGCACGGAGATCCAGGTCGTCGTGCGCCCGTGAGCGGCGGTCCTCGGGGCCCGACCCCGGCGGGCTCGGCCGCGCCGGTCCGCCGGGAACCGTCAAGTCCTCCGGACGTTCGCGCGTCGGCGATGTCGAACGCGGGGCCGGCCGCCACGGACCCCACCGACACCGCCACGTTGGCGGGCGGGTGCTTTTGGTGCACGGAGGCGGTCTTCTCCGAGCTCAAGGGGGTCGTGCGGGTGCTGCCGGGCTACGCGGGCGGCACCGTGCCGAACCCCAGCTACGAGCAGGTCTGCACCGGGACGACGGGCCACGCCGAGTCGGTCCAGATCGACTACCGGCCCCGGGAGATCTCGTTCCACGACCTCTTGGTCGTCTTCTTCACGACCCACGACCCGACGACCCTGAACCGCCAGGGCCACGACGTCGGGACCCAGTACCGCTCCGCGGTCTTCTACCGCTCGCCCGAACAGAAGGCGACGGTCGAGGAGGTCCTCGGGGAGCTCGAGTCGGCCGGCGTCTGGCGTCGCAAGATCGTCACCGAGGTCGTCCCGTTCAAGGAGTTCTTCCCGGCCGAGGAGTACCACCGGCAGTACTTCCGTCGGAACCCCGAGAAGGGCTACTGCCAGGCGGTCATCGCCCCGAAGCTCTCGAAGTTCCGCAAGGAGCACGCGGCCCGGCTGAGGCCGGCCGAGGGCTAGCCGGTCCCGTACGCTCCCGTCACGGCCAGGACGGCAAAGTACACGGCAAAGGCGGCGAGCGCGCCCGTCGAGACCAGCGCGACCGCCCTCTCGAACCGCTCCCACCGGCGGGCTCCGCCCCGGACGGCGAGCGGGAAGACGGTGACCCAGACGACGATCGCTCCGAAAAGGCCGAACAAGAGGATGGCCCCGCCGACGAAAGCGAAGCCGATCCCGGCCGTGAGCCACCAGAGGACCTGGAACGGGTTCGAAAGGCCGAGCAGCAGGGCCCGGGAGAACGACCGGAACTCCCTCTCCTCGGAGGGGTCCGCACGGCGGCGGGCCAGCCGGACCGCGAAGTACGCCATCACTCCCGCCCCGAGGGCGTAGACGACCTCCCGCACCGCGCGCAGATCGATCGGGCCGTGGACCAGGTAGACGACCGTTCCTAAGAGGGCGTCCGCGGTCATCGCGCCGAACCCGGTCGCGAGGCCCGCGCGGTAGGAACGGACGGAGGCGGCCGCGATCCAGGCGTTCATCGGGCCCGGCGGGACGGCGAGGGAGGCACCGAGCGCCAGACCGAGGAGGGCCGCGTCGACGGGGTTCAACGGTGGACCGGGCTCCGGCGGAGCGCCGGCGGACGGCGGGCCCACGAAGATTACCTGAGCGGGTCGCGGTCCGGACCGGCCGACGCGCCGAGCCACCCTCGCGGCCCGGCGCCGCCGTAGAGCGCCCCGGGGCCACTTCGAGTCGAAGGCCACGTATTTTGAAGGGGGGCCGCTAGCGCTCGGCGATGACACCTCCGCCGCCCGAAATGGTTGGTCCCCGCCCCAACGAGCTCGTGCTCTACCGATGCTTGGTCTGCGGCTACCAGTCCCTCAAGGCCGACGAGATCGGCGAGCACCTCATGCAGCACACCGAGGCGGCGAAGTACACCTTCGCGACCCTCGTGAAGTAGGTCCGGGCACGGCCGCGGCCCCCGACCCTCGACGGGGGCCCGAGGTTCCTAGCGGGGGCCGTCCGGCTTCTTCGCCGGCACGAAGAGGAGCGAGATCGAGTTCACGCAGTGCCGCGTGTTCGTGTCGGTGAACCGTTCCCCCTCGAAGACGTGGCCAAGGTGCGCGTCGCACGCCGCGCACCGGATCTCCGTACGCTCGCCGTCCGGATCGGGAATCCGGCGGACCGCGCCCGCGACCTCCCGGTCGAAGCTCGGCCAGCCGCAACCGCTGTCGAACTTCGACGTGGAGGTGTAGAGCTCCGCTCCGCATCGCTTGCAGACGTACGACCCCGGGGCGAAGTGGTGGTCGTACTCGCCCGAGAACGGAGCCTCCGTCCCCCGGCGCACGATCACGGCCTCTTCCTGGCGGGTGAGGGTGCGCCAGCCCGACGGGGTTGACGACGACATCGACCGATGAACCCGACAGTCCCTCATTACCTCTCGTCGAACCCGAGGGACCCGGTCGGCGCACGCGCCGACGAGCGCCCCCTCGCTCCGCCCGAGGGGAATGTCGAGCCCCTCCGCTCGGGGTACGCCGGTTGCGGGTCCAACCAAGCCTACAAAATCCCCGAGGAACGACCGAACCGCCATGGAACGCGCCTACGAGAAGCTGCTCGGGACCGTGCTTGTCGCGATCGGGGTCGCCCTCCTCCTGGTGGGATTCGTCACCGCCTACGAGGAGATCCAGCACCTCCCGTCCTCCCGCGGCCCCACCGCGAAGTTCACCTGGAGCCTCGCCGGGCTCTCGGCGACGTTCCACGATGCGTCGAGCGCGAGCGGGTCGGCGATCACCACCGTCTACTGGTCGTTCGGCGACGGAGGGTCGAACTCGTCCCCGGACGCCTCGCACACCTACGCTTCGCCCGGGTCGTACAACGTGACCCTCGAGATCCAGGACGCCAACGGCGCGTCGGCGCAATCGATGGCCGAGCTCCTGGTGTCGGCCACGGGCTCCTCGAACGGCGCGAGCTCCGTGAGCGGCCCGGCCGGCAACCAGACGAACATCGGCTCGACCCTCGGGTCGCTGTTCGGCGGGATCACGGGGCTGTTCACGACGATCGAGACGTTCGTCCTGCTCCTCGTGATCTGGCTGGTCGGCGCGTCGGTCCTGAAGGGCGGGTGGAACCTCATCACCCCGAAGGCCGAGACGATCTCGGTCCGGGTGAGGCCCCGCTCCCTCCAGCTTGAACCGGTCGCGCCGGCGCCGAGCCCGACCGGTGCGGCCTCTCCGCCCCCCGGGTCCTCCCCTCCTCCCACCGGGTAGAGACGGCGCATATTCCTGGGGTCGCCCGGAGGCCACGGACCCGCTGGAACTCGGCCGGCGGCCGTTCCTTCGGGGGGTTGTGCCCGACGGGCCGAGCGACGGCTTAAACCTCCGACCATCGTTCTGCCGGCTCCGTGTCCGGCCGACGCCTCGCCGCGATCATGTTCACCGACGTGGTCGGGTTCACGGCCTCGACGCACGCCGACGAAGCCCGCGCGCTCGAGCTCCTCGCCGACCACGAGCGCAGGGTCCGGCCGATCCTCGAGCGTCACGGCGGCCGCGAGGTGAAGACGATCGGCGACTCGTTCCTGGTCGAGTTCGGGAGCGCCCTCGATGCGTGCCGCTGCGCGGTCGACCTCCAACGTGCGCTGCGCGACGAAAGTTCCGCGACCTCCCCGGCCTTCTCTGTCCGCATCGGCATCCACCTGGGCGACGTCGTCCACCGCGGCGAGGATGTCTTTGGCGACGCGGTGAACATCGCCTCGCGAATCGAGCATCTCGCGGAGCCGGGTGGGATCTGCGTCTCCCAGCAGGTCGCCGACCAGGTCGCGAACAAGCTCGGCCTGCCGCTCGTGCGGCGCGGCGGAACGGAGCTTCGCAGCGTCGCGACGCCGATCGGCGTCTACGCCATCGACCTCGGCGGGTCCGTTCCGGCCGTCCCGGGGCCGGCCGCCCCTGTGCCGGCGCCGAGCGCGCGGCGGATCGCGGTGCTCCCGCTCGAGAACCTCTCGGTGGGCAACGACGTCGACTACCTGGCGGACGGGTTCACCGAGGAGCTCATCCTCCGCCTCTCGAAGGTCCCGGGGCTCCACGTCCTCGCCCGCAGCTCGATCATGCGCTACAAGGGCCGGACCGACCCCCCGGCGACGATCGCCCGCGAGCTCGGGGTCGGCGCGATCCTCGAAGGAAGCGTGCGCGTCCACGGGGAACGCCTGCGGATCACGACGACCCTGGTCGACCCGGCGCGCGAGGAGCCGCTGTGGTCGGAGGCGTACGACCGGGGGCTCGCGGACATCTTTGACGTCCAGACCGAGATCGCCGAGCGCACCGCGGTCGCCCTCACCTCCCGGCTCTCGCCCGAGGCGCGCGAGCAGGTCGCCCGGGCGCCGACCCACGACCGGACCGCCTACGAGGCGTACCTCCGCGGACGGTACCTGTGGAACCGACGCACGGAGGAATCGCTACGGGCGTCGATCGAGGAGTACCGCCGGGCGCTCGCCCTCGACCCGGCGCTCGCCCTCGCGCACGCGGGGATCGCCGACGCGTTCCTGGCGCGCGCGCTCCTCGAGTTCGCCCGGCCGAGCGACGCGTTCCCCGAGGCCCGGGCCGCGGCCGAGCGCGCGCTTGCGATCGACGCGAACTGCGCGGAGGCCCTCACCTCGCTCGCCGTGGTCCGGTTCCAGTTCGACCGGGACTGGGGGGGCAGCGAAACGGCGTTCCGGCGCGCGATCGAGCTGAACCCGAACTACGCACCGGCCCACCACCAGTTCGCCGACCTTCTGAAGGCCCTCGGACGCTTTGACGAGGCCCTCGCCGAGATCCGTCGGGCGCTCGACCTCGACCCGCTCTCGCTCGCCATCAACACCGGCGTCGGCCACGTCCTCTACCTCGCCCGCCGCTACGACGAGGCGATCGCGCAGTACCGGCGGACGCTCGAGCTCGACCCCGGCTTCGTGCAGGCCCACCTCTGGTTCGGCCGTCCGTACCTCGAGAAAGGCATGTTCCGCGAGGCGATCGAGGAGCTCGAGCGGGCGGCGAAGATCTCGGAGGGGAGCACGATCTCGCTCGCCGTGCTCGCTCACGCCTACGCGGCGGCCGGGCGGCGCGCCCGGGCGACCGAGCTGCTCGGACGGCTCAAGCGGCGGGCGGGGTCGAGCTACGTCCCGTCGTACTGGATCGGGCTCGTCTACGTGGGCCTCGGGGACCGGGACCGGGCGTTCGCCTGGCTCGAACGCGCGTGCGCGGAGCGGTCGAGCTGGCTCAGTTGGGCGATGGTCGAGCCCCGCTTCGACAGCCTCCGGGACGACCCGCGGTTCGCCCGCCTCCTTTCGGAGATGCACCTTCCCCCTCCCGGCACGACCGCTCCCGCACCCCCCAAGGTCCGGGCTCGGCCGGCCGCACCGGGCGGGGCGCGTCGCCCAAGCCAGGTCCGGCGCACCCCGCCTCCCCGTGCGAAGGGCCGCCCCCGGCGTGCGGGGCGCGCGTCCGCGTCGCTCCCGCGGAGAAGAACCGCTCGTGCGACCAAGCGTCCCAAGCCCGGCCGACGTCGGGGCCGCCCGAGGCCGTAAGTAACTCCGGCGCGTGCCCGCACCGAGGGACGATGCCTTCCGGCGAACTCGAACAGGCGCTCGGCGAGACGAAGCGGGCGGCGAAGGAGCTTGCCGTGGCGACGGCGCGGCTCACCAAGCGGGTCCTCTCGAAGGCCGACAAGGCGGCGAAGGACCCGGCGGGTTCCGTGCAGAAGGCCGCCCAGAAGGTCGCGAAGGAGCTCGACGCGATGTCGAAAGAGGTCGAGCGGCTCCTCAAGGAGCTTTGAGGGGCCCGCGACGGGCCGGCTAGGCCGGACGGTCGCCCGGCGCTCCGTCGTTGACCTGCACCGCGGCTTCGACGGTGTGCGCCGCGTCCTCGGCGAGCCGTCGCGCCTCGTCCACCGTGTCCGCCCGCGCGACGGCCACGCCGAGCCGGCGGCTGGGGTACGTCTCGGGCTTGCCGAAGAGGAAGAGGCGCACGCCGCTTCGGGCCAGCGCGCGGGAGAGCCCCCCGAACGACGGCGCGAGCCCTTGGGTCTCGGCCAGGATCACGTGCGCCGCCGCCGGGACGGTCGGCTCCGGCCCCTCGTACGGCAGGCCGAGGATCGCGCGCGCGTGGAGCGCGAACTCGCTGTTCCACTGGCTCCCGAGCGTCACAAGACCCGTGTCGTGGGGACGCGGGGAGACCTCGCTGAAGTAGACGTCCTCGCCCTTCACGAAGCATTCGACCCCGAAGATCCCGAACCCGCCGAGGCGGTCCGTCACCGCCGTCGCGGTGCGGACGAGGGCCTCGCCGACCGCCGGGCTCACGGGCTCGGGTTGCCAGCTCTCGTGGTAGAGCGTCCCGGGCCGCACGTGGGCGATCGGGGCCATCGCAGTGGTTCCGCTCTCTCCGTCGGGGCGGTAGTGACGCAGGGCGAGCACCGTGACCTCGCGGTCGAACGGAACGAACTCCTCGAGCATCACGCGCGGTAGGGGGACCCGGCCGTGCTCGGTCGCCTCCCGGTAGGCCCCCTCGACCCCGTCCGCGTCCCGCACGACCGTCATCCCGTGGCCCGAGCTCGAGACCATCGCCTTCACGACGACCGGAAATCCGAGGTCGCGGGCGGCGGAGCGCGCCTCGGCGGCGCTCTCCGCGAACCGAAAGGCGCTCGTGCGCACGCGCGCCTCCTCGCTCGCCAGGCGCCGGATCCGCTCGCGGTCCATCGTCGTGCGGGTCGCCTCCGCGTTCGGGACGACGACCGTCCCCTCCTCCTCGATCCGTACGAGCTCCGCGGTGGCGATCTGCTCGATCTCGGGGACCACGATGTCCGGCCCTTCGAGGTGGACCACCTCGCGCAGGGCGGTCGGGTCCGTCATGTCGATCACATGGTGACGGTGGGCGACCTGCATCGCGGGGGCGTGCGGGTAGCGGTCGACCGCCACGACCTCGGCCCCGAGGCGCATCGCCTCGAGGGCGACCTCGCGGCCGATCTCTCCGCTCCCGAGCAGGAGGAGCTTCGGGGCGTTCCCGACGAGGGGGGTGCCGATCCGGTCGCGGAACCGCACCGTCGGCCGGGACCGGCCCGCGCTCACGGCCCTCGCCAGTCGGGGCTGTAGTTATCGTCTCGGGGGAGGGGTTAGCTTGTCGTCCCCGCGGACCCCTAGGTCCCGGGCTTCGCGCGACGGCCGAAAGTTCGAATACCCCCCGTCCGCCTCTTCACGGACGACCCGACGTGGCGAACCGACCGGTACCTCCTCCTCCGCCCGCCGAGACGACCCCCGAGGGTCCGATCACGATGGCGGACCTGCAGCGCCTCGAGCACCTTGCCTGGCTCGTCGACAACCGTGAGGCCGAGGTGGAGGCGTACGTCGAGGCGAAGCTCGCGCTTCTGAACCGACCGACGCCGGGCGGGATGGTCGGCCCTCTTCCGAACCTCTCCCTCCCCACCGACGAGCTCGCGGCCCTCGAGCGGCTCCGGGCCTCGGCCCACCTGTCGGACACCGAGTACGAGGTCCTCGAGCGCAGGGTCCTTCTCCGCCTGTGACGGGCCGCCGGAGCGGGGCGCACGGGCGCCACGGGCCGGGCCTGCCGACCGTGCGAGTCTATCGCATGGGACGGTGCCCTTTAAAGAGGCCCGGGCGGTCGTACGGCTGACGGCGCGAGAGGGGGGCGCATGACCGACGCAGACTCCCGGTACATACGGATCGAGGTTCCCGAGGAAGAGCCCGAGGTCCGGACCACGGATTTCCGCGAGGTCCTGCATTCCTACTCGAAAGAGGAGGCGATGCTCGAGGCGCAGCGGTGCCTCCAGTGCGCGCTCCCGTTCTGCGTCGAGGCCTGCCCGATCACCCAGGACTGCCGGGGGTACATCGGGCTCGTGGCCGCCGGGGAGTTCGACGAGGCGGCGCGGCTCACGCTCCGCGAGAACCCGCTCGCGACGACCCTCTGCAAGGTCTGCTACCACTACTGCGAGGACGCCTGCATCATGAAGGGACGCGGCGTCCCCATCGCGATCCGACACCTCAAGCGCGCGGCCCTCGAGTTCGGCAACTCGAACCTCGAGTACGTCCCGAGCGCGCCGCGCCACCAACGGATCGCCGTCATCGGCGCGGGGCCCGCGGGGATCATGGCCGCCTGGGAACTCTGCATCCGGGGCTACTCGGTCACGGTCTTCGAGAAGCAGGCGGCGATCGGCGGCCAGGCCGGCGCGATCCCGCACTACCGCATGCCCAACCACGAGCTCCTCATCGACCTCCAGAGGTTCCGCAACTTCGACCTTACGTTCGTCAACCGCCGGACGGGCGGGAAGGACGTCACGCCGGAGGACCTCCTCGCGGAGGGCTACAAGGCGGTCTTTGTCGCGATCGGGGCGTCGCGCGCGTCCTACCCCGGGGTCCCGGGCGAACAGCTGCCCGGCGTCCTCCCCGCCCTCGAGTTCCTCTACGACGTGAACCAGGGCCATCCGGTCACGCTCGGTCGCAAGATCGTCGTGGTCGGGGGCGGCGATGTCGCCATCGACTCCGTCCGCACGGCCCGGCGCCTTACCCCGGGCTCTCCCGTGACGATGGCCTACCGGCGCACCCGCGAGGAGTCCCCCGCGGGCGAGGAGGAGATCCGCGAGACCGAGCCCGAGGGGATCGAGTTCCGCTGGCTGGTCGCGCCGCTCCGCATCCTCGGGAAGGACCACGTCGAGGGGATCGTCCTGCAGAAGATGGAGCTCACCCAACCGGACGCCTCGGGCCGCCGCTCGGTCCGCGCGATCGAGGGGTCGACCGAGACGATCGAGTGCGACACGATCATCATGGCGGTCGGCGAGAAGGCCGACCTCACCGGCTTTTCCGACGCGCTCGGCCTCAAGATCGGCACGAAAGGCTGGCCCGAGGGGCCGCTCCCCGGCTACCGCACCCAGACCCCCGGGGTCTTCGCCGCGGGCGGCCGGTCGGTCGTCCACGCGATGGCGGCCGGCACGAAGGCCGCCGAGGCGATCGACGCCTACCTCCGCGAGAAGGAGGGGCTTCCCCCGGCCTCCCGACCCGACCCGTTCGGCGAGGGGACGCCCCCGCCCCCGGTCCCCGAGGGCTACTCGGGCCCCGTCTGGAAACCGTAGGGCGAGGCGTCGACCGGCCCTTCGCGGCCCGTCGGAGGCCCGTTCCGCGGGCGGCGGAAGGTTCAACCTTTGGAAGCCGTGCCGGCGGGCATGGCGGCGCGCTTCTGCCACCACTGCGGGACGGCGCTCCCGCCGGCCGCCGCGGCCTGCCCTTCCTGCCAGGCTCCCGTGGATCCCCCGAAGGACCCGGGGCCCACGCGGGGTCCGTCGCCCTCCTCTCCCACGACCCACGAAGCGGCAGCGGGCCCGCATCGCTCCTGCGCGAACTGCCACGCCGCGATGCGTTGGATCGGCCACTACAGCCTGCGCGCGGGCGGCTACACCGGTGCCGTCGGGGCCGTCACGGGCGATCTCGGCCAGCTCTCCGAGACGTTGTTGCCGTTCAGTCTGTACTACTGCCAGACCTGCGGGAAGTTCGACTTCTACTACCCCGGGACCTGAGACCCCTCGGGGCGGGGAGGGGGGCCCCCGGACGGACCCGGCTCGCGCGGTGACCCACGGGGGCCTTTGCTACCCGTAGGGGGGCACGCGGGGGAAAGCGAGGGCTTTTGGCCCGTTCGAAACTGCCCCGCCCGGCATGGGGCTCACCCACGCGCAGGCCGAGCAGATCCTCCGGGAGAGCAAGGAGCACCAGTGCCCGGATTCTCCCGAGCTCTGCGTGAAGGCCGTGGCGGTCGCGGACCTCCCGAGCCGCTTCGGCGACTTCCAGGTGGTCGCGTTCTGGAACGACCGCGACCGCCGCGACCACGCGGCGTTCGTCCACGGGGACGTCTTCGACCGCGAGCGCGTCCTCGTCCGGATCCATTCGGAGTGCCTCACGGGGGATGCCATCGGCTCGCTCCGGTGCGACTGCCGCGACCAGCTCATCGCTTCGCTCGAGCGCGTCGGACGGAGCGAGGCGGGCGTCGTCCTCTACCTCCGCCAGGAGGGTCGGGGGATCGGCTTCGCGAACAAGATCCGCGCCTACCAGCTCCAGGACCTCGGGCTCGACACGGTGGAGGCGAACGAGGCGCTCGGCTTCCGGCCGGACGAGCGCGACTACGGTTTTGCCGCGCACATGCTCGAGACCCTGCACATCCGCTCGGTCGAGATCATGACCAACAATCCGGCGAAGATCGAGGACCTCCAGAACCACGGGGTCGAGATCGTGGGACGGATCCCGCTCGTCATCCCGCCGAACCCCCGGGACCGGGCGTACCTCGAGACGAAGCGGAGGAAGATGGGCCACCTCCTCTTCGACGTGGAGCAGATCGACGAGGAGCCCCAGGACACCTCCGCCTCGGCCCGCTAGTCGTCGGGCCCGCGCGGTCTACGAGATGTGGACCTCGCGATTGTGCCGCGTGAGCGCGGTGACGGAGGCGAGCTCCGCGCCGCAGACGGAGCAGCGGACCTTCTTCGCCTGCGCTCCCCGCGGGGCCGCGTCGGCGGGGGCGGCGTGGCTCTCCCGCACGTGGGTCTCGAGGATCTCGGGGGAGCGGAACGTCGAGCCGCACTGCGGGCAGACGGCCTCGTTCTCGTCGTACTCCACGTAGGGCACGGACGCCGCGTAGGTCCCTCCACCTCTTCGTTCTTTCGTCAGGCCAGCGGCCGCCGCACGGGCTGCCGGACCCCGTCCGACGGGCTGTGTTCTCCCCGTTGCGGCGGCACCCCGGGCTCCGACCCGTACCTCAAATCCCGAGTCCTGCTCGCCGTTCCCTCGCTCGCGCCGATGGTCGACTGGTTCAGTCTCGCGATCTGGTCCCTCGCCGGGACCTGGGCCCTCGTCGTCGGGACGCTGTTCTTCATGTACTGGCAGACCCGCTCCGCGCAGCATCTCAACTCGGCGAACGCAGTGATGGCGCTCCGCGAGCGCTTCGACGGGACGCGGATGCGCGCCGCGCGGCGCCACCTCGCCGAACGTCTCCTCGCGCGCGCGCACGACGACATCGCGAGCATGGAGGTCGTCACGTTCTTCGAGCTGGTCGGCACGCTCACCCACCGCAAGGTCCTCGAGCTCGAGCTCGTCTGGGAGGCGTTCGGCTCCTGGGTCACCGCCTACTACTGGGCGCTGCGCCACCCGGACGACCTCATCGGCAAGCTTCGGACCGACCTGCACGACCCGCTCGTCTTCCACGAGTTCGAGTGGTTGTGCGTGCGGATCCTGGAGATCGACCGGGCGAAGGTCGGGGCGCCCGCGCCGGACGAGGACGAAGGGGAGTTCGCGCGCGGGCTCCTCGGCCGCGAGACGAAGCTCGAGTCGATCTGAGCGCGGGGAACCCTGCGCGCGGCGGGGGCCGCCGTGAACGTGAAGGGGGGCGGCCCTCTACCGAATCGTGCGCGCGGCGGCCGTGCGGAAGTTCCGGGCCCCCGTCGAGGTCCTTGACCTCCCCGAGCCTCCTCCCGAGGCCGGCGAGGTCGAGGTCCGGATCGAGGCGGCGGGGATGAACCCGTTCGACTGGAAGATCGCGGACGGGGGGCTCGAGGGCCGCCCGCACGTCTTTCCGCTCGTGCTCGGGGTCGACGGCTGCGGGGTCGTAGAGCGCGTGGGAGCCGGGGTCCGTGGGTTCCGCGCCGGGGACCGGGTCGTCGGGAGCTTCCTGCACGATCCGGTCGGCGTCGGGACCTACGCCGAGCGCTCGCGGGTCCCCGAGCGCAACGCCCTCGTCCGGGTCCCGGAGAGTGTCGCCCCCGACGCCGCCGCGGCGCTTCCGACCGCCGGAATGACCGCGCTCCAGGCGCTCGATTCCCTCGCGATCGCGCCGGGGGGGCACCTCTTGATCGTTGGCGCCTCCGGGGGCGTGGGGTCGTTCGCCGTCCAGCTCGCGCACGCCCGCGGCCTCCTCGTCACCGCGGTCGCCCGGGCGGCCTCGCACGAGCGGCTCCGCTCGCTCGGGGCCCGGGACACCCTCGAGCCGATCCCGGGCGGGCCCGACGGGAGGACCCAGCCACCGAACGGGGTCGCCTTCGAGGGGCTGCTCGATCTGGTGAGCGACCGGAACGGCTACGCCCGCTGGTGCGCTTGGCTGCGGCCGGGCGCGGCGGCCGCCTCGTCGGTCGGGGCGGCGCATCCGCTCCCCGGCCTCCGGCCCGTGGCGATCGACATGCAGCCGAGCGCCCGCGACCTGGGAAGGCTCCTGGCCGAGGTGGAGGCCGGTCGGCTTGCCCCGGCGATCGAGCGTCGGATCCGCCTCGAGCAGGTGCCCGCGGCCATCGCGGAGTCCCGCGCGGGTCGCTCGTCCGGAAAGACCGTCATCGTGCTCTGAACGTGCCGCCGCGCCCCCGATCCCGGTCGGCGGGACTCAGTCGAGCGAGACCCACCGCAGCGAGAGCGAGTTGAGCACGACGCTCGTGGAGGAGAGGCCCATCGCCGCCGCCCCGGTGATGGGGAGATAGTCGAAGACCCGCAAGCCGAAGAGAGGAACGAGGGCGCCCATCGCGATGGGGAGGAGGACAGAGTTGTACCCGAGCGCCCAGATCAGGTTCCCCCGGACCTTCCGGACCGTCCGACGGCCGATCCGGAGCGCGAGCGCCACGCCCTCAAAGCGGGTCGTGAGCAGCACCACCCCTCCCGCCTCCCGCGCGACGTCGGTGCCCGCGCCGATCGCCACCCCGAGGTCCGCGGCGGACAGCGCGGGGGCATCGTTGATCCCGTCCCCGACGTAGGCGACCTTGCGGCCGGCCTTCTGGAGCTGCTGGATGAGCGCGAGCTTCCCCTGCGGGGTGATCGCGGCGTGGACCTCCCGGATGCCGACCTTCTCGGCGACGGACCGCGCGGCCCGCTCGTGGTCGCCGGTCGCCATCACCACCTCGATCCCGTCCGCGCGCAGCGCGCGCACGGCGGGGGCGACCCCCTCCGCCACCTCGTCGGAAAAGCCGAGGACCCCCACGACCGTCCCGCCGCGGAGCACGAGGGACCAGGCCTTCCCCTCGGAGGCGAGCCGCTCTCCCGCGCGGCGCCAGGCGGCGTCGCTCGGCGCATCGGAGGCGTGGGCTTCGCCGCGGACCACCGCCACCTCCTCGCCCCCCACGCTCCCGCGCACCCCGGTGCCGGGCTCGACGCGGACCCCCTCGGCGGGGATCGGGGAGAGCCCCCTCGCCCGGGCCGCCTCCATCACCGCGGAGGAGAACGGGTGGGTCGAGCCGAGCTCGACGCGGGCCGCGAGCTCGACGACCTCCGAATCGCGGAGCGCTGCTGTGGGGACGACATCGGTGAGGGCGGGGGCGCCCCGGGTGAGCGTTCCGGTCTTGTCGGTGACGACGCAGTCCACCTGTTTCGCCCGTTCGAGCGCGTCGCGCCCCTTGAACAGGATCCCTTCCTCGGCCGCCCGGCCGGTCCCGACGACGATCGCGGCGGGCGTGGCGATGCCGAACGCGCAGGGACACGCGGTGATGACGACCGAGACGAAGACGAGGAGCCCGACCTCGAGCCCGACGCCGCCGAGGCCCCAGCCGACGGCGGCGAGGACCGCGAGGACGAGGACGACAGGGACAAAGAGGGAGGCGATGCGGTCCGCGAGCTTTTGGAGGGGGACCCGGCTCGTCTCGGCCTCAGCGACCAGCTCCCCGACCTGGGCGAGCAGGGTGTCCTGCCCGACCTTGGTCGCCTCGATGAGGAGCAGTCCCTCGCCGTTCACGGAGCCCTGGACAACCGGCGCGCCGACGTCCTTCGGGACGGGAAGGCTCTCCCCGGTCTGGGCCGCTTCGTTCGCGGACGAGCGGCCCTCGACGACCCGCCCGTCGACCGGGAATCTGTCCCCCGGCCGGACCCGCAGCCGGTCCCCGGACTGGATCTCGGGGACCGGCACCGCCATCTCCCTTCCTTCCCGGACGACCGTGGCGGTCGAAGGGACGAGTTCCTGGAGCTTGCGGAGGACCGAACGGGCGCGTTCCCGCGTGAAGTGTTCGAGGTAGTTGCCGGTCAGGATGAGAACGACGATGAGGGTCGAGGCGTCGAAGAAGTAGTCGGGGGGGAGCCGGCCGGGCAGGAGGACCGCGGCGGCGCTGTAGAGGTAGGCGGTGGTCGTCCCCACGCCGATGAGGACGTCCATGCTCCAGTTGCGGTTGCGAACGGCGTCCGCCGTGCCGCGGAGGAACGGCCAACCCGGGTAGAACTGGACCACGGTCGCGAGGCCGAGCGCAACCCAGGGCCAGAGGTCGAACGGGTGAGCGTAGGTGAGGAAGGCCACGACCGCCGCGAGGGGCCAGCCGACCGCGAGCCGGCTGCGGACACGGGCGAGCTCACGGGCCGGCTCGGCGAACTCCTGGAGGCAGTGACTCGAGCAGAAGTAGTAGGTCCGGTTGTCGCGCTGGAGCCTGAGCTCGGCGGTCGCTTCGTCGACCGCCATGCCGCAAATCGGGTCGGTCGCCATCGGGTCAGCCCGTGAGGACCGTCCGGTCTACGGAACGCGGTCGGGGTGGTGCGGAAACGGCCCCGAAGGGCCTAGTCGGGCTTGTGCTTCGCTTCGTACTTCTTCTGGCAGCCGCCCGAGCAGAAGTAGACCGCGCGGCCGCCGTAGACGCCTTTCGCGGCGGCGCGGTCCGTATCGACGCTCATCCCGCACACCGGGTCCTGTACCGTCACCATCGCCCGCCTCGACCTGCCGAGCCCGCCTACGGTTAAAACGCGAGCGCGGACCGACGCTCGGCACGTCGCGCCGGCCGGGCGCCACCGGGCCTGGACCGTTTTCGCCGCCCGACGGATAGATGAGGCGCGGCGCCTTCCGGCCCGACGGCGGGGGCGTGGCGGATGGATCAGTCCGGGGAGGGGGTCGCGGGGGCTCACCCACGCGACGCCGGCCGGACGGGGGTCGTCCGGGACCCACCGGGGTCCGACGTCCTCGACGCGCGTCTCCGGCGGTTCGCCGAGGAGGCGCGGAAGTTCAGCAAGGATTTCACCGAGGTGTCCGGGTCCGTCTTCATCCGCGACCCGGTTCGGTCGGCGGAGAGCAACGTCGAACTTGCGAAGACCCTCTTCTCGAAGTGGTCGATCGAGATCCTGTTCGCCCTCTACGCGCTCCGCGAGCTCGGGTTCCAGGAGCTCCGGGACGCCATGGGCTCGATCACCCCGCGGGTGCTCTCCGAGCGGCTGCGGACCCTTGACGAACGCGGGCTCGTGCGACGCACCGTCCTCGAAAGCCGGCCGACCCGGGTCCACTACTCGCTGACCGACGACGGGCTCCTGCTCGCGCGCCTCGGCGAGCCGGTCTTCATCTTCCTCAAGTACCGCCACGACCAGGTGGCCGCCACGGGCCGACGTCGCTCCGCCCGTCCCCGCCGGAAGGCCTCCGCCCCGAGGACGGAGAAGCCCAGCACGCTCTCGACGCCGTCGCCGCCCGGTTGACCGGTAGAAAGCCGGGGGTTCCGCCGTCCGCTAGTGGCCCGGCTCGCCGCCGCCGGGGGAAAGGGCCCGGACGAGTGAGGGGAAGAGGGCCTCGAAGCGGGGACGCTTGTCGAAGTGCCCTCCCGGAAACTCGTCGTACGCGGCCGGCACGCCGTACGCCTCGAGACGGTGGGCGAACCGCCGCGCCGCGACATCCAGGAACCACTCGTCCCCGGCCGAGGCGGTGAGATGGAGCCGGCAGAGCCGCGCAAGGCTCTCCCGCTCCGCCGTGTGGTCGAGCCGCCGCAGCGGGTCGAAGGAGAGCCATCGGTCCCACACGGGCAGGTCGAGCTCCCCCGTGAGCGGGTCGAACGGGAGGTCGAACGAGCCGTCGCCCTCGTCCCGCGGCGAGTAGCAGGCGGACATCGCAAGGAGCAAGAGGGCCGAACCCGAGGGATCGGTAGGCCCCTTGAGCCGCCAGGGCTCCCGGAAGAGACGCTCGAGGAAAGGCTCGGGGCCGCCGGCCTCGCGGAACGCGCGGACCGCCCGGGCGATGTCGGGCGGGAATACGAGGTCGAAGGCGAGATCCCCCGCGCTCGATCCGACGGCCGAGAACACGCCGGGGTGGGTCATGGTGAGATGGAGCGCTCCGAAGCCTCCGCTCGATTGGCCGAGCACTCCGGTCGCCCCGGTGCGGAACTTCTCCCGGGCCCACGGGACCACCTCTTGTACGACGAAATCGGCGTACCGCCCCGTTGCGGACGAGTTGACGTACTGGCTCCCCCCGAGGGTGGTGAGGCAGTCGGGAGCGACCACCACCGCTTCGGGGCACGAGCCCGTCCGGACGAGCCGATCGAACAGACCGAACTCCGATTCCCCGAGGTAGGCCGGACGGTCGGCGAGATGGGCTCCTCCGCTCGCGAAGCCGGGGAGAAGAACGAGGAGCGGAAGTCCCTCCGTCCGGCCCGAAGGGGGGCGGTAGATCGCGACCGGCCGGGTCGATGGGTCGCCGAGCGGATTGCCTTCGAGAACGTGGCTCTCGAGGATCTCGACCGAGGCTCCCTCGAGAACCCGGGGGAAGACGGCCGGGTGGCGGGACGGGAGCGAGACCCGGACCACGAGCCGCGACACCGCCCT
>JBAIXP010000059.1:0-6825 GCA_037916495.1 Thermoplasmata archaeon
GCCGCCCGTTGGTGGTGTCGGCGTGCGAGGCGCTTTTCATACTGGGCCGCTCTGGGATTGTCAGGTGCAGGGTCCATGTCAGTTCAGGAGATCGGGGGCGCCGATTTCGACCGGTTCACGTCCGCGAATACCGCCGTCGTCGTGGACGTCTGGGCGCCGTGGTGCGGGCCCTGCCGGGTCGTGTCGCCGATCGTCGACCGGCTGAGCGAGAAGTACAAGGCGAAGGTCGCGTTCGGCAAGCTGAACTCCGACGACAACGGCGAGAAGGCCGGGGCCCTCGGGATCATGAGCATCCCCACGCTGCTGTTCTACAAGCAGGGGAAGCTCGTCGACCGGATCGTCGGGGCGTACCCCGAAGAGGTCATCGACGAGCACATCCGCCGCCTCCTCTGACTCCGCCGCCCGGGGACCGAGCGGGCGGGGGTCCTGAGCAACGCACCCATGGCGCCGGCGGGTGCGCTGCGCCTGCTCCAGGAGGGCCAGTGAGCCCTGAGACGTCCGACCTCCAGCTGGCGCGCTACGCGTTCAAGCGCAAGCTGGATGAGATCGCCGCCTGTCGGGGCCGGGCGACGGAGCTGATCTCGCTCTACGTGCCACCGGGGAAGCAGATCTCCGATGTCATGGGCTACCTCAGGAACGAGTACGCCCAGAGCTCGAACATCAAGAGCCGCACGACCCGCAAGAACGTGATGTGGGCGATCGAGTCGCTGATGGGCCGGGTCCGCGGCTTCAAGGAGTCCCCCGCGAACGGGGTGGCGTTCTTCGTCGGGAGCAAGGCGATCGGCGCCGACAAGAGCGAGCCGGTGACGTTCATCGTCGAGCCCCCCGAGCCGCTCAACACGGTCCTCTACCGGTGCGACTCGTCGTTCTTCCTCGAGCCGCTCCTCTCGATGGTCCACGAGCCGGACCTCTGGGGCCTTCTGGTGCTCGACCGCGCGGAGGTGACCCTCGGGTTCCTCCGCGGCAAGCGCGTCGAGGTGCTGAGGAACCGGCAGTCGCTCGTTCCGAGCAAGCACGGCCGCGGCGGCCAGTCGGCCCACCGGTTCGAGCGGATGATCGAGCACGCCGCGCACGAGTTCTTCGTGAAGATCGCCGAGATGGCGTCGGAGGCGTTCCTGCCGAAGCGCGACCAGCTCAAGGGGATCCTGGTCGGCGGGCCCGGGGCGACCAAGGAGTTCTTCGTCAAGGAGGCGTTCCTCACCCCGGCGCTCCAGCAGAAGGTCGTCACCCCGCTCTTCGACACCGGCTACACCGACGAGTACGGCCTGAGGGAGCTGGTCGAGAAGGCAACGCAGACCCTCCACGGGCTCGAGCTCACGGAGGAAAAGCGCCTGATCCAGAAGCTCCTCGGCGAGATCCGGCGCGCCGAGGTCGGGCTCGCGGCGTACGGCGAGCGCGACGTCGCGCGCGCGCTCGAGCTCGGGGCCGTGGCGACCCTCCTGGTCTCGGACGGCCTCCGCCGCGAGCGCGCGACGTTCCGGTGCAGCTCCTGCCAGGAGGAGTTCGTCCGAACCCTCACGGAGGACGACGTCGCGAAGGTGACGGAGGCCCCGTGCCCGAAGTGCGGGGCCCGGACGGTGACGGAATCCCGTAGCGAGGACTACGTCGAGGGTCTCTTCCGCCTCGCGGCCGAGTCCGGCGCGGAGGCCCGCCTCATCTCGACCGAGAGCGACGAGGGGGAGATGCTGCTCCGCGCGTTCGAGGGGGTCGGGGCGATCCTGCGCTACCCGCTCGCAGCGGCGCCGCCGCTTCGCGTCAGGGCGCAGGCGTAAAGTCCCCCGGTCGCTGGGGCGCGCATGGCCTCTTCGGCCGGACCAGAGCCCGCCGCGACTCCGACCCCGACCGCGCCCCCTCCGCCGCCGCCCCCCCTCACCTCGGTGGGCTCGCTGCTCTCCCTCGCCCGGAGCCTCGCTCTCCTCATCGCGCTCGTCGCGGGGGTGCTCTTCCTCGTCTTCGTGGTCCTGAGCCTCCTCAACGTCCTTCTCGGCCAGCCGGCGACCTCCCTGGTCTCGGCGGCCTACAGCCTCGTCGCGGCGGTGGTGAACTATCTCGCCTGGCGGGCGATCCCCGGGCTCGAGAAGCTCGCCCAGGAGGGCCAGTGGGGCGCCCTCCGGGAGCGCCTCCTGGTCTGGGTCGTCCTCGGGATCATCTTCTACGTCGTAGTCGGCGTCGTGCTGCTGATCGCCTGGGTCCGCGTCGAGGAGACCGCCCGCCCGGCGCCGCCGCCTCCGCCGCCCGGGGCGCCGGCGGCCGGTCCGCCTCCGAACTGCCCCACGTGCAGCAACCCGACGACGTGGATCCGGGAGTACAACCGGTTCTACTGCTACCGCTGCGGCCGCTACGTCTAAAGCCGGGGCCGCGCCGCTACCAGAGGTGACCGAGCGGGTCGTCCTCCTCCGGGGAGGACGGCGGCGGGCTCGGGGGGTTCGTGGGCGGGCGCGCCGCGGGGACGTTCCGGGCCGACGCGGCGCCGGGCGGGTAGAGCGAGGCGTTCGGGAAGACCGGCGGCGGGAGTTGGCGGCGGCGGTTCACCGTGAGGACCGCGACGAGCGCCGCAACCGTGACGACCGCGGCCGCGACCAGGAGCGCGCTCAGGAACGCGCGCAGGCCCGCCGGGGCGGTCGTGCAGCCGAGGCCCGTGGAGAGGCAGTACTGGTCGGCGGTCGCCTGGGCCGGGCTCTCGGGGGCCCCCTGGACGTACGTCGCGTTCGTGCCCGCCGGTCCGCCCGCCACGGTCGAGACCGCGGGGCCGATCGCGGAGACGGAGGAGAGGACGCTGGGGCTCGAGGAGCGGCTGCGCCACCACTGGCCCGAGCCGCCGAAGGAAAGGTGGGCCGCGCCGAGGAGGTTCGCGCCGACCTCGACGTTCGCCTGCGAGGAGTTCGCGAAGCTCGACTGGTTCGGCAGCCAGGACTGGTTCCCGTCGCCGAAGACGTCCGCGCGGGTCGGAAGGAGGATCCAGCCCTCGCGGAGCAGGAACGGACCGGCGAGCGTGAAGTTGACCGCCTGGTAGGTCGACCCGGCGAGGTCGACCGTCGTGCCGGGGGCGGCGCCGTAGAGGTTCACCGTCCCGTTCGACTGGAACGAGCCGCCGCCGCTGTTCGTGTACGTCGGCGAGAGGTTGACGAGCGCCCCCAGGCGGGACTCGTTCAGGGACCAGGAGTACGCCCCGGCCTGGTGGAACGTCGCGCTCGACGTCCAGGACGTCCCCGGGGTCACGTTGAGGGGGACGAGGCCGAGCGGCGGGGCGAGGGTGAGGGTGTCGCTGGCGGTGAGGTTCGCGCTCAGCTGCTTCACCACCTGGACGACGCCGAACGCTACGTACGACGTCGACTCCACGAGGCCCGCCGAGAGGTGGAGGTGCGAGCTCGCGAGCGCGAGGGCCGGAACGCTCGAGCCGTTGAGCTGGACCGACCCGTTCGTGTAGAGGATCGAGGAGGCGGTCAAGGACTCCCACGCGTGGTGGTAGATGGTGCCCGTCGCGGTCGGCGCGAGGCAATCGGGCCGGCAGATCGTGATGTTGAGGACCGAGCCCATGACGCGGGTCGCGTTGAGCTCGTAGACACCCGGGGCGATCTGGGTCTCGTTGAAGATCCCGGCGAAGCCGAACGTGGCGTGGAGGCGGAACGTGTAGTTGGCCCCCGCCGGACCGTTGAAGTAGCCGAGGAGGTCGACGTGCTTGAGCGCCCCGTACGCCCACTCCGAGCTCGCCGCCGACGGCGCGGGGGCGGAGCTCGGCGGGGCGGCCGAGGCCTGGGCCGCGCCCGAGACGGATACCATCAAGAGCGCGACCGACACTGCGAACGCCGGGGCCAGGATACCGGTTCGAAGGAAGCCGAACCCCGACGTCCTCAACGCCATGCGAACGAACTCACGGCGGGTACCGCTCATAAACAACTGTTTCGCCCCTTCCCAGAGCGGTTGGACCTCGTGCTATACTGTGACATGGGTGGGGTGAGACCACGGCGAGGACGCTGACCCCCGCCGAGGCCCGGGTCATCGCCGTCCTGCTCGCCGCGCGACCGGACTCCGAGCGCGAGCGGATCCGCGTGATGGACGTTCCCCGGTCGACGTACCACGCCGTGCGCCGGCGCGCCTACGAGGAAGGTTGGCTCCACGACCGGTACGTCCCGCACCCGGTGCCGATGGGCCGCCCGTTCGTCTCCTTCCTCCTCGCACGCCCGTACGCCGACAAGGCCGAGGACCTCGCTCAGCTCGTCGCCTCGGATTCGGGGGCGGTCGTGCTCTGGACCGGCAGCCAGGTCTCGCTCTCGGTCTTCTTCCACGCGAGCGCGCAGGAGCCGAAGCGCCTCCTCAAGCGGATCACGGACGCCCAGCTGACCCTTCCCCCCGCGCTCGTCACGGTCCGGGCGGAAGGTCCGAACGTCCCGGTCTACTTCGACTTCGAAGGGCTCTGGGGCCACGTGGCGGGCATGGACGGCACGCTCGCCTACCCCCACGGTCTCGGCGGCGGCATGGAGGAGCAAGAGTCGGAGCCGGCCACCCCGCCGACCTCGCCCGTCTTCTCCGCCCACCAATGGTGGGCCGCGGGGGAGCTTCTGCACCGTCCGTTCGTCGCCTCCGCCCACGGCAAGGGCGGCCACCTCGTCGGCCCCCTCGGCCTGCCGTTCTCCCAGCGCAAGCTGCTCGAGCGCGGCTGGGTGGTCCACCGCACGTTCCTCGATCCGGGGCGCCTTCCCGCGTACCAGGGCCGCGCAGCGGACCAGATCGTCCTCATCACGGGAACGCCGAAAGCGGGAGCTCGCCCCGAGCTCCTGTTCAGCACCCTCGGTCGGGAATGCCGGGTCTTCCCGTTCCTCTTCGCGACCGCGCCGGACCGGTGGCTCCTCGGGGCGCTCGGTGGGTCGACCCCCCAGGCCGACGGGATCGGCCGACGCCCGGTGCTTCCGACGCTACGGGAGCATCTCGAGGGGATCGAGATCGCCCAGGAGGCCGCGTCGGCCTTCGCACTGCGGATCGACCACCGGTACGATCGCCTCCTTCCCCCCGCCGGCGTCGCGTCCACGGCGAAGCGGTGATATGCGCGCTTCCGCCGTGGCGTCCACGGGCGCGTAGCCTAGCCTGGATAGGGCACCGGGTTCCTAACCCGGCGGTCGAGGGTTCAAATCCCTCCGCGCCCGTGTCACCTACTCTCTCGTGGATGTTATATCGACCATATTGCCTCTCTCGAGGCATGAGCACGACCGTGGCGGTAAGCCGGAGGACTCGGCAGTTGCTTGGCATGCTCAAGTCGGGCGAGGAGACCTACGATGATGTCATCACTCTGCTGCTCGCCACGCATCCGAACCGTCTGAGTTGGGCCGAACTCAACCGCCGATTCCGATCTGACGAGTTCGGGGCCGTCGGCGACATGCTCGCCGAGTCCCGAGCTCGCAGGGCGCGGGGCCTCTAGCGTGGGCTTGCGCGTCCTTCGCCATCGAAAAGCTGTCGCGGAGTTTCTTCAGCTCCCCCCGCCGGTTCGCGCTGTCTACGAGCGCGCGATCCGACGGATGGCGACCGAACCGTTCGGCTCGGGCCCGGACTACGACGTGGTCCAACTCTCCCCGCCTGCGGGGATCGTGACTCCGATCTGGTCGATGAAAGTCGGTGGGTATCGCATGTTCTTCATCGTGGACGGGGACGCGGTCAAGATTGGCGGGTTCGGCGCCCGTTCCGGTTTCTATCGGAAACTTTCGCGCGCGAAGGAGCTAGTACGACGCGACTGACCGCCTCTCCCTACGGGCCATCGCGGGGTGGATTGAGGCTGCAACGCCTCAAGATGTGTGGCTTCTCACCGCGCCCGCACGCGCGTTCCCATGACCGTTGCAGTTTCGGCAAGGCGGGCTGGGTCGCGGGGGAGGGGCCACGGGATCGTCTTCCTCGGGCGAAGGGTGGGGCGAGGACCGCGACTCCACTCTGACGACGGGGAGTTCCCGGCGGGTACACGCATGCTTTGGCTGACGAAGAGTTGGGGACCCCTATGCAACCGTCAACTCCGACCGAGGCGCCGACAACCCGGCCTTCCTTGGGCAAGACTGGGGAGAAGAAAGGATGGGAAATCGGGACCGCCCTCGCTGTTGTGGCGATCGCGTTCTCCATCGTGGCAATCGCTTTGAATCTCGTCCTTCCCGGACCCGCCGGGTCCTCCGCCTCCGTGAGCTCCGAGCTCCAATCCGGGCAGAACGAGACCGGTCTCTACTCCGTGACCGGCGGGCCGGCGGGGGTCTACATGGGAGACGCGATCAACTTCCGTATCCCTCTCGAGTCTGACCTCCCCAGCGCTAACGTAAGTTTCATTCCCAATTCGACATCCTACACGACCGCCTGCCCAGGGCCTGGCGACGCTCTCCGCGGGCAGCTTTGCGTGTACCAAACCTTGAATCAGTCGACCACCTTCGAAGGAATCATCAACCCGTACGCGGCCCTGCCTGGGGCATCCAAGTACGGTTTCGAGGTCTATTGCTACGCCGGCTCGAGCACCTACAGCTTCTCGTACGGGACCTGGACGGTCACGGCCCCCTAGACCCTCCTAGGATGCCCAACCGTGCCAGCTTGAGCCTTAGCTCCCGATGGCGAAGGTCGTCGAACACCCGCGCGGGGTGGGTTATCCGAAGGTTCGAAAGTTGGCAACGCTCGTCGTAGTCCGGGCGCCATCGAAAGAGCTCGTTGCTTACGGGCGCGCAAGGTGAGGACAATGTGTACTTTCCCCGCGGCCAGGTACCACCTGAACGACTCGCACTCTCGTGGGTTCCGCGAGCGTCGACGAGCCCCAGGGCCATCAGAACGCCTAGCCCGATCCTCCGCCCGCGGGGATCCGATCCCGCC
>JBAIXP010000060.1:0-7522 GCA_037916495.1 Thermoplasmata archaeon
CGAGCATCCGGACGTGGTCGCCGCGGACCGTGACGGGGATCGGTACCACCGCCTCGATCAGCTCGACCGTGATCTCCTCCTTCGCCTGGTCGATCTTCTTCACGCGGGCCTTCTCGCCCTTGAACGGGCCCGAGATGAGCTCGACGATCGCGCCCTCGACGAACCCTTCGACCGTGATCTTCGGGACGAGGAGCGGCTCGACCTCCTTCAAGGTCGTCTCCCCCTCGACGAGGCCGCGGGCCTTGCGGATCCCCTTGAGCATCTCGCGGACGCCCTCGAAGCTCATCCCCTCGGCGAAGACGTAACCGCGGAGAGCGGACGGGACGAGGAGCGCGAAGATGACGTCGGACTTCTCCTCCGTGCGGGCGAGCAGCGTGTCGGCGACCTCGCGCTCGTAGCCCCGGGAGGTCTTGATCGCAAGGACCGCCTGGCGCGCGACGCAGGCGAGCGTGAGCTTGCTCGGCGCCTGGCCGTCCGCCCCCTCGACCGCGAGGCGGACCTCGACCCGGTCGCCGTAGCGCACGCCGACCGGCGCCTCGATCTCGAAGGAGAGCGGGACCCCGCCGTTCGGCGGGAGGGTGACGTTGTGACGCTCCTTGCGGGGGAAGAGCTCGGCCCGCGTGCGCTTCCCGGGCGGTGTCCAGCGGACCGGCCACTCGGCGCCCTCGCCCGGGTAGGTCGACGTGTAGCCGACCTCGACCGAGAGGGTCACCTCGAGCGATTCGGGGGCGCGGCTCGCGAGCACCGCGGAGAGGGTCGTGACGGTCCCGGCCGTCACGTCACGGGTCGTGTCGTCCGCCGCCTTGAGCGAGAGGAGCTTCGAGACGTCCGGCTTCGGCGGCGCGGGCGCGGCGACCGGGGCGGGCGCGGGGGCTCCCGGGGCGACCGGGGCGGGAACGGGCTTCGGCGCCGCGGGGGGTACCCCCGACAACAGACCGATTCCCTCGTCGTCGCCCTGCATGTGTCCTCGCTGCGAACCCTACAGGTTCGAAAAGATGTTCGACCAGATCCACGGGCCCGCGACGGTGAAGAAGATGTAGAAGGCGAAGCCGACGATCCCGATCAGGACCGCCCCGAGCCACGTGACCTCGAGGACCTTCACGTACTCCTCGGAGGTCGGGCGACGGGCCATCCTCAGGATGCGGCCGAACTTGCCGTGGCCCACGCTGTGGAGACGGCCGTCGACCTCCTCCTGGATCTGGCGGGCGCGGTCGAGGAAGGCCATAGGTTACACCCTAGTGTACGATGTCGAGCTCGGGTCCGGCCTTGCGGGCCGGGGCCCCGGTCGACCCCCCCCCGAAAATCTGGGGGGATTTAACGCCGGTCACCACCAGCATGACCCGGATCGAGTTCTGCATCGTGGGGTCGACCGCCGCCCCCCAGATGATCCGGGCGTTCGGGCTCACCGTCTTCTGGACGACCTCCGCGGCCTTCTGCGCCTCGCTCACGGTCATGTCGGGCCCGCCGGTGACGTTGATGAGCGCCCCCGTCGCCCCCGCGATGTCGACGTGGAGGAGCGGAGAGTTGATGGCCTCTAGGACCGCGTCCTCGGCCCGGTTGTCGCTTTCCGACTCCCCGATCCCGATCAGGGCGACCCCGCCGCCCTTCATGATCGTCCGAAGGTCGTTGAAGTCGAGGTTCACGAGCCCCGGCCGGGTGATGATCTCGGTGATCCCCCGGATCGCCCGCGCGAGGACCGAGTCGGCGACCTTGAAGGCGGTTTGGATCGGCAGGCGGGGGACGAGCTCGAGGAGCCGGTCGTTCGGGATGGTGATGACGGTGTCCACCGACGCGCGGAGGTGGTCGAGACCGTACATCGCGTTCTCCGCGCGCACGAGCCCCTCCGAGGTGAACGGGAGGGTGCAGACCGCGATCGTGAGCGGGGGGTTCTGGCCGTTCGCCTCCTTGGCGCACTGGGCGACGACGGGCGCCGAGCCGGTGCCCGTGCCGCCGCCGAGGCCGAGGGTGATGAACACCATGTCGGAGCTTCCGAGCGCCTTCTTGAGCTCGTCCTCCGCCTCGTGGGCCGCCTGCTCCCCCACCTGAGGGAGCGCCCCGGCGCCGAGCCCGCGCGTCAGGCGCCGGCCGAGGAGAATCTTCCGCGGCGCGTGGATCGTGAGGAGGTGCTGGGCGTCGGTGTTGCACGCCACCATGTCCGCCCCCGAGAGCCCCTCCTCGGAGAGCCGGTTGATCGTGTTGCAGCCGCCGCCCCCGCACCCGACGACCTTGATGCTCGTCTTGAGCGACTCGAGGAGCGCCTCGAGCTCGGCGTCGTCGTTCGACGGGGGTGGGGGAGCCTCCGGGGCCGTCCTGCCCCCGACCGGAAGGTGGGCCAGGATCTCCTGAGCGAGCGGGCGCGTCACGCCGAGAAACCTCGGACCGCCGAGCACCGGCTTTGTTATTAAGAGTTGGCGCAGAGAGGGCCCGAGTCGGGCCGGAGGCGCCGTGCACTACGAGCGCTGGGCGCCGTTCTACGAGGAGATCCGGTCCGAGTTCGGTTTCCCGTTCGAGCGGGAGGAGCTCGCGGCGACCCGGCTCGAGGGGCTCCTCGCCCCGTCCCAGCGGGCCGACCCCCTTGGCCGGGTCGGGCGCCGCCTGGCGGGCAGGGAGGCGATCGTGCTGGGAGGGGCCCCGGACGCGGGCCCCCCGCCCGTCTGGCGCCTCCCGGCGAGCGGACCGACCCCCGCGATCGTCGCCGCCGACCCCGCGGCGGCCGTCTGCCTGGCCGCGGGGCTCGTGCCGGACGTGGTCGTGACCGACCTGGACGGCCCGGTCCCGGCCGAGATCGCCGCCAACCAGCGGGGAAGCCTGGTCGTCGTCCACGCCCACGGCGACAACGTCCCCGCGCTCGAGCGGTGGGTCCCCGAGTTCCCGCGTGAGCTCGCCGGGTCCTGGGCCGGCCCCCCCCGGCCGTCCCTGTTCAACGTCGGAGGGTTCACGGACGGCGACCGGGCGGCGTTCCTCGCGGAGGAGCTCGGGGCGACCCGGGTCCTCCTCTGGGGGTTCGACTTCCTCCGCGTCGAAGGGGAGGGGGCGAACGAGGCCCGCAAGCTCCGCAAGCTCGCCTGGGCCCGCCGTCTGCTCCGCGAGCTCGAGCTCTCCGCCCGCTGCCCGATCTTGAAGTGGGAGCGGGACGGGCGGATTGTTCCCTACGGGAGCGCCGAGAGGTTCACGAGGTAGACGACCTCCTCCCCGTTCTCGTAGACGGGGACGAACGCGGGGAGCTCGAACCAGGCGGTCGCGTTCGAGCTCAGGGGGGTAGAGAGCGCCCCGGGGTCGAGGGCGACCCCCTCGTGCATCACCCCGTCCACGGCCACGAACTCGATCGCGGCCGGCCGCGCCGGGTCCGGCACCCCGACGCTCACGAGCTCGGCGAAGGCGGCGGAACGGTTGGTCCCCGTGAACAGGGCCGGGGTCGTCACCCACGTGGCGCGGAGCCCGTCCACTCCGAACAGGAACGAGCTCAAGCGGTGGTCGGTCGCGACCGTGGCGTTCGGGGGCAGCGCAACGCCCACCCAGAGCCAAAGGCCCGCGTCCCCGTAGGTGAGCCCCTCCTGGAACCCCCCGAAGTCGGCCTGGGGCGGGTAGACGATCGCCGCGTTCGCGGCCAGGACGACGACGACCGCGAGGCTCGCCGCGACGAACGCCCGCCGCCCGGCCCGGTCGCCAAGCCGCACCACGAGGCGGGCGGTCCCGACCGCCGCGAGGAGGCCCACTGGCAGGAACAGGTACTCGACGTGCCGGTCCGGGGCGAGCGCGTTCGCGAACTCGAGCGCGGCGTGGAGCCGGGGGATGGAGGAGCCGACCTCGGCGAGCGCGAGCATCGCCCCGGCGGAGAGCCCGATCGCCCCCACGGTCGTGAGCGCGAGCGGTCCGAGCCGGGCGGGGGAGAGCGCGCGCCGGCTCCCCGAGCAGAGGATGCCGATCGCAAGGACAGGGGTGAACCAGAGGATCGCGGAGGGGTCCGTGGTCTGGGTCGTCCCGGGGAGCGGGACGAGGAGGAGGAGCGAGATGGCCCCGAAGATCCCTACGGTGAGGAGCACGGCGTCCCGCACGACGCTCCGGTCGCTCGGCAGGCGCACCCAGCGCCGCGTCGGGCGAGCGCGACGGCGTCGGAGGCGCACGAGGAGGGCGGAGAGGACGATCGCCCCGAGCGCGACGAGCTCGAACGCCGCGAACCCGACGTAGGCGCTCTCGCCGAACCCCGGCAGGAGGACCTTCGCGACGAACGCGCTCGTCCCGTAGAACCAGAACACGAACGTCGCGGTGACGAACGCCGCCAGGAACCCGAACTCGCGCAGGGGGAAGCGGCGGCTCCAGAGCCCCGGCCGCCACAGCTCGAGGAACAGGATCCCCCCGAGGGCGGCGACGGCGAAGAAGTAGGAGGAGAGGTGGTGCGTGACGATGAGCGCCCCCGCGGTCGGGACCAAGAGGGCGTAGTAGCGCCGGTCGCGGCGCCCCTCGACGAAGAGCCACCAGGCGCCGACGCAGAAGAAGTCCCCGAGCGCAAGCGGCGCCGGGTGGGCGAGCGAGAAGAGCCGGGGCATCGCGAGCGAGCCCACGGCCGCTCCGAGGAGCGCGACCGTGTCGTGCGGGTACAGTCGCCGGAGGAGGAGGAACAGCGGAAGGACGGACAGTACGCTCACGACCGGGACGACCACCGAGAGGGAGGCGAACGTCCCGCCCCCGAACGCCTCGGCCGACGCCGCCGCGAGGAGGAAGATCCCCGGGAAATCCGGGTAGGCGGTCCCCCACCCCGCGTACGCCGCCCCGTGCGGGAGGCTCCCGCTCGCGACGAGGTCCGCGGTCAGGCGGTAGTACTCCCCGGTGTCGGAGCCAAACGCGGCGAACGAGGCGTACGGCTCGAGGACGAGGAAGCCCAAGAGGAACGCGAGGCCCGCGAGGAGGAGCACGGTCTCGGGCCGGAGCGCGGGGGGCTCCCGCCCGTCCGGCGCGGAAGGGGACGGGCCAATGTCCATCCGCCGGGCGGAGAGGTCTCCCTCGCCAAAAGCGCGCCGTTCGTAGGGAGACCGGAGGCGGACGCACTCCGGCGAACGGCACCCCTAAATAGGGGGGCTTGGTGCGGCCGAGGCGAGGTTTCGCACGGTGCCGTCTCCTCGAGCGACGAAGAAGCCGAGCCGGCCGAAGGCCAAGGCCGCCCGGCCCTCAAAGCCGGTGAAGCCGAAGGCCGCCGCGAAACCGGCGGCGAAGAAGTCCGCGAAATCCCCCGCGAAGGCTACGGCCCGCCCTTCCCGGCCCCCCGCGGCGAAGCCCGCGGCGGCGCCGAAGCCGGTGAGCCCGCCCGTCCCCGAGCTCAACGTCCCGCTCCCGGGCGGACGGCGGCATGTTCTCTCGCTCTCGTTCCTGCGTGACGGGGACGAGTTCCTCGCGCGCCTTGAAACGGACAGCGGCCAGATCACCGAGCTCAAGAACCGCTCCTTGGACCAGCTCCTCACGCTGGTCGCCGGCGAGCTCGAAGACCTGCTCGCCTAGCGGGCGAGCTCCGAACCTTACGCCGGCGCCGCGGGCGGCGCGGCCAGATCGAGCAGGTGCTCGTCGAGCAGGAAGCTTCGACGGCGGCCGGTGCCCTTCGGGGCGATTTCCACGTGCTCCACGACCGACGGGGTGAGGAACCCGGGGGGAAACCGACGGACCACGCGGACGTCCAGGTCGCGGCGGGCGCCGAGGGTGAGCCGCCCGCCGAACCGGCCGACAAATACGGTCGCGTCGGGGCGCAGCTCGACCCGCCGCGGGGAGGAGCTGAAGGCGAGGACGGCCCCGGCGAGCACGAGCAGCACCGCGACGGCCGCGAACAGCTCGAGGCCGTAGGTCCCGCCGCTGGTCGAGCCCCCCGGCGCGGTCTCGGCGTAGACGGCGAGCGCCGCGTAGAGGCCGAGGAGGCCGGCAGCGTAGAGGATCGTGAGGCGGTTCGCCCGCTGGGTGCCCGCGCGGTTCTCCCGGACCTCGAACGGGGCCGGGGCGGTAGGGACGGCGGGCGCCCCCGGACGGGCGACCGGGAGGCGGATGGCCCGCTCGGTGGCGCGGACCGGCACGCGGGCGATGCGGACGGGCCGGGAGGAGCTCACGGACGTTCCGCGCAAAGAAGCGTTCGACCGCGGCCTTAAAACTAGCTTCGCGGCTGCGGGGCGACGATGACGAGCCGCACCGAGTACCTCGTGATGAACACCCGTCAGCCGCGCGAGTTCGTCAACCTCACCGAGCGGGTCCGTGCCATCGTCCGCTCGAGCGGCGTCGCGGAGGGGTTCGTGCTCGTGTCCTCCCTGCACATCACCTCCGCCGTCTTCGTCAACGACAACGAGTCCGGCCTCCTCCACGACATCGCGGGGTGGGCGGAGCGGCTCGCCCCTCGGGCGGACTACGAGCACCACCGCACCGGCGAGTCGAACGGGGACGCCCACCTGAAGAACCTCCTCCTCGGCCACCAGGTGATCGTCCCGGTGACGAAGGGAGACCTCGACCTCGGTCCGTGGGAGACGATCTTCTACGGGGAGTTCGACGGCCAGCGGCCGAAGCGGGTCGTCGTGAAGGTCGTGGGCGACCCGGCGGGCTAGGCCCGCGGACGCCGCGTGCTATCCCGTCGGGGGCGACGGCGGCGCGAACCCGATCGTGGCGCGGCGCACGTCGATCGTGACGTCGAACGCCGAGAGGAACGCGGCCCCGACGAGGCCCTCGTGGATGATCTTCTGGAAGATCACGTCGCCGAGAGGTGCGGCAACCTCGGGTCGCTCCGCGAGCGCGAGGTCCCCGCTCAGGCGGGCACGGTAGCGGACGTAGCGGTAGCCGGTCTCGTCCGTCCCTTCCCGCCGTTCGAGCCCGGGCCCGTCCTCGGTCCGGTCGAAGTCGGAGAGGTACCGGGTGTCGAGGGTGAGCGAATCGGAGCCGGTATCGACCTCCGCGCGGACCCGGCAACCGGACGGGAGCCGCAGGTCGACGAACGCCGAGACCGACGGACCGTCGAGGTCCAGGTGGAGCGGGACGTGCGCGCGCCCCTCGGAGCCTCCGGGCTCGCCGAGGCGCACCTCGCGGGCCCTCGGGGCGATCGTGAACGGAAGGGCGCGAAAGGCGTCGAGGGAGAGGAAGCCCGAGACCCCGGGGATCTGGGCGAAGAGACCCGGGGCGTCCACGATTCCGACCGTGAGGTCCGTCCACCGCTCCGTGCCGAGGGTCAGGGACGGAACGGTCTCTAGGTCGACCGAGACCACCTGGCCCGACGTCCGCTGCCCCGAGAACGCGCGGCCGGTCGGCACCGTGCCGACGCGGTCCGCGAACGACCGTTCGAGGAGGTTCACGCCGATGCCCGTGTCGAGGACGAAGCGGGTCGCAAGCCTGTCGGAGAGGCGCACCGGGACGGTGAGGAGGTGGTGGAGCCGCTCAAACGGCACCGCGCGTGCGACCGGGCGGGACGCCGCCCCCGCCACGGGCTACGCCTCGAGCGAAGGGTCGACTGCGCCGACGGTCGCGGAGGCCGCGACCCGGGGGAGCGGGGCATCGAGGTCGACCA